>JBAQAB010000590.1:0-7360 GCA_049285535.1 Xanthobacteraceae bacterium | reverse complement strand
GTCCAAGCGCGTGGCGGGGGCCCGTCTTTACCGCTAAGCTTAATGGTCTAGCCGGGGAGTGGCCATGCTGACGCGGCGCCGCTTGATTGCGCTTTCTGCCGCCTCGACGTTCGCGCCGAATATTGCCGCGCGCGGCCAGTCGAGTGCCTGGCCCAATCGATCCGTTCGTTTGATCGTGCCGCTCGCGGCGGGGGGACCCACCGACACGCTGGCGCGCGTGCTTGGCGATGGATTGTCGAAGCTGTGGGGACAGCAAGTCGTTATCGAGAATAAGCCCGGCGGCGGTACCAATATCGCCAATGAATATGTCGCTCGCTCCGAGCCCGACGGCTACACCGCGCTGTTCGGCACCTCATCGCTGGCGACGGTTGTCAGCCTCTATCATTCGCTGGGCTACGATCCGGAGGCGGATCTCGCGCCGGTATCCCTGGTCGCCAAGTTTCCGTTTTTCATGTTCGTGCCGAATTCCTCGCCGGCAAAATCGGTCTTGGAGTTGATCGCCGACGCGAAAGCGCATCCGGGCAAGCGCATCATGGGCAATCCCGGCACAGGCAGCGCGCCGCACCTCACCGCGGAACTGTTTTTGCAGATGGCAAAGATCAAAATGACGAGTGTGCCTTATCGCGGCGCGGCGCCGGCCTTCGTCGATCTCATTCCCGGCCGCATCGATTGTTATTTCGGCAGCGGCGAATTGCTCACTTATTCGCGATCGGGCCAAGTGCGCGCGCTGGCAACGACGGGCGCAGAGCGATCCGCCGCCGAGCCGGACTCGCCGACCATCGCCGAAGCCGGCGTTCCCGGCTACGCGGTCGATTCCTGGCAGGGCGTATTCCTGCCCGCCAAGACACCGGCGGACATCATCGCCAGAATGAGCACGGACATCACCACCGCGCTTGCCGCGCCCGCGATCAAAGACAAGCTGGCACAGACCGCCTATGCGGCACAGGGCTCAAGCCCGCAGGCGCTTCGTCAGTGGTTAGAAGCGGACAGCGCGAAGTGGAGCGCGGTGATCAAGACCGCCGACATCAAGATCGATTAGTTCTTGGCGGGCTCTTGCTTGATCTCTCGGATCAACGCCATCCATTTCTCGACCTGGGCGAGGATGCGCGTGTCAACGTTGCTGCTGCGCGGCGCAGCGGATTTCATCGGCGCGGCCAGATTGTCGGACATCAATACTCCTGCGAACAACGGCGCGTTGCGTTGCCCGTTTTTCGCAGACGAACTTGACCAATTCTTGCAGCTGGTGTGGCTTTCCAGGCGTTAAGGTTAACGAGCCGATGCAGAGCGCCATAGTTTTGCGCTACCGCGCACGCCGCAAGCGCACATAAAGCGCGCCTTGCCCGCCGTGACTGGCATGCGCTTCGCCGAAGCCGACAATGACGTGGCGAAATTCCGGCAGCTCCAGCCACAGTGGCACTTGCCGCCGCAGCACACCACGCTCGCCGCCATCGGGCTCCAGTCTCCCGCCGCCCTTGCCGGTCACTACCAATACGACTTTGGCATTCTCCGCCTGAGCCCCGCGCAGAAAGCGCAACAGCGCAGCGTGCGCTTGCCGCTGCGTCATGCCGTGCAGATCGATACGAGCGTCGATAGCGTCGCGGCCGCGCGCGACGCGTTGCTTGAACCGCCGGTCGAACGGCGCGAGCGGAGGCGATTTGACCGCTGGAGGCGGCTGGGACCGTGCGGGGCTCTGCGGTGAGAGGCGCACTTTTTGATGCGCGGCTCGATTCGCGTCTCGGCTTTCGTCTTGGCCGGCATCGGCGATCGCCTTGGCAGCCTCCTTGGCGGCTTCTTTGGCCGCTGCTTTTACCGATCGAAGCGGTTTGATCGAGCGCGCAAAGCCGGCCCAGAGCGCGTGTTCTTCATCGCTCAACTGGCGGCGACGGCTCATTTTTTCCGCCGCGACCGGCCGCTCGGGTGAAGCGGAGCCGCCGGGGTAGCCGCGGCCGCGGAGTTTGCTGCCCGCGGCATTGCTTCCGCCGGTGGATCGACTGCCGTGGGATCGACCATGGTGGTGAGACCCACGCTGAACCCGCTGGGACGCTCCGGCGGCAACGGCGTATCGCGCCCCGCCGCCACCGGATCGAGTTCGCGCGGAATCAGCATAACGAACTCGCCGGCATGTTTGATGCGGCCGGCAATCCGCGCAGCTTCGTCGCCGGCGCCAAAATAAATGTCGGCGCGCGCCGGTCCGACGATGGCCGAGCCGGTGTCTTGTGCAATGACAAGGCGGTCAAATTTTGTGTCCGCCTTCTGGTTGGCGATCGGCAAGTCAGCCTGGATGAAGAATGGCGTGCCGTAGGCGTGCAGCGAACGATCGATCGCGATGGAACGGCCAGGCATCAGCTCGACGCCCTCCCCGCCGACCGCTTCGTCTTCGGTGGCAAGACCGGTAATGCGGAAGAAGACGTAGGACTTGTTTTCGCGGCGCACTTCTTTGGCGAGGTCCGGATTGGCCTCCATCCAGGTACGGATGCTTTGCATCGACACCTGATCCTTGGTCATGAGCTTGTCGTCGATCAGGATGCGGCCGACCGGCGTATAGGGCCAGCCATTGTGGGAGTCGTAATTCACGCGCACGATGGTGCCGTCTTCCAGCCTGATGCGTGCCGAACCCTGGATCTGCGCGAACAGAACGTCGACCTGATCGTGCAAATAGCAGATTTCGAGATGCCAGCCGTCGAGCGCGCCATCCTCGATCTCGGCGCGGGTGTAATACGGCACGATCTTGCGGCGGCCGACGCGGCGGCCGACGCGAACGCCCTTGCTCGGAAACGCATCCTTGCCAAGCCGGCGCCAGCCCGAGACGGCGAGATTGGGCGGCCGGCGATAGAGCGGCGCGGTAAATTCGCCGGTCGGCACGCGCGAGCCGGCAATGATCGGCTCGTAATAGCCGGTGAGAAACCCGTCGGTATCGCCGAGCTTGTTGATGCGGATGGGCCGAAAATTCTCCTCGAAGAATTTTCGCGCGCCGTCCTCGTCGAGCGGGACGGCCTGCCGCGCCAGATCGCAAATGTCCCGTAACGCCGAAGGGATCGCCGTCAAATCCCGCTCGTGACGATGCTTGGCGTCGAGCGTGCGGCAGCTTGCCAGAAATGCGGCAAAAGCCGCGGCATGATCGTCGCCGTCCCAACCCTCAAGATCCGTCCAGTCGACGGGTTCATATTGCGTGTTTGGGAACACGATCGGCGCACGCTCTTGCGCCTGGCCCGTCAGCGCAATGCCGAGGATGCCGATCTGCAGAACAATGAGGCGCAAGCCTTGAAACCGCAAGCCTTGAAACCGCAAGCCTTGGCACGGCGCCGACCGCGGCCCCATTGTCAGCCTCATTGCCCGGCTTCGGTCGCAATCACTTTCCAGTTTGGATCGCGGGAGGCAATGTCGCGCGCGAAGGTCCACACGTCCGTGACGTCGGTGACCTTTTCGGCGTTGCCGTCGATCACGGTGCCGGCGCGGTCGTGCGTAGCCGAGACCAGTTTCGATACGAAGCGGACCGTGATCTGCGCCGTCGAGCGATTGCGCAGTTCGGCCGCCGTAATCGTCGAAGCGTCGATCGAAACAAAGCGGGTTTCCACGGTCTCGCTGCGGCGTTCGCGCTCCGTAATCGCGGCATCGAAGCCGTCGAAAACTTCGCGCGACAACAGGTTGCGCAATTGCTTGCAGTCACCGCCGGCAAAGGCAGTTACGATCATCTCGTAAGCGGTGCGCGCGCCGGTGATGAAATGCTTGGCGTCGAAATCCGGGTCGGCCCCCACGATTGCGTCGAGACCGGCCGCGACGGCCGATCCGCTCTCGGCGATGTCCTTCCAGCGCTCCGCGGCGGGGGCAGGCGCAGTTTCGACCGGCCGCGGCGAGGCTTCGGCGGCGCGCGGCGGCAGTGCGACCACTTTGTCGGCCGCGGGGCTGCGCACCGCATCGCGCGCCGAATAGGGATCATACGGCGGCCGCTCGCGGCCGGTGCGTTGGCCCAACACACTGCGCAGGCGCAGGAATATGAAAACCGCCAGCGCCAGGAAGATGATGGTGTAAATGTCGAACACGTCGGGCATTTCTTTCAGCAGCGCTCGTCGCGGATGGTATGTTCCCGATGGCGGCTTGAACCAGCCGGCATGGGAGAAGTCCAGGCTCCCCGCACTATGTAAGCACACAACGGAAGCCATCCAGTGGCCGCTGATCATGACCGGAGCGTGCCACCGGCGAGATTAGACGATCGCATCCGCCGCGCCAACAATGGAAGCAGGCTGGAGTGGCACGCTTTTAGGCAAATCCGTCGAATTCGGCGCGAGGGAGCCCCATAATGCCAAGGCGGGGGCGATGGCGCCGGCATTGTTCGCCCCCTTGCCCTATGTTAGCCAAGCCGCGACCCAGAGAGGCCGGAGACAAGGATGTCAGCGACCAACGGCGGCCCCGCGCCGCAGACCGGAATGGCGCAAGTGCCGACGCCGCAGATCGGCGTCCTGACGCAATACGTCAAGGATTTTTCATTTGAAAATCCGAACGCGCCGCGCTCGATGGCGCCGAGCACGCAGCAACCGGCCATCAGCATCAATGTCGGGGTCGACGCCGCGCCCCTGACCGAGACCGACGTCGAAGTGACGCTGCGCCTGGACGGCAAGGCCGAGTCGCAAGGCATGCTGATGTTCGGCTTCGAATTGCTGTATTCGGGGGTGTTCCGCATCGTCAATATACCGCCCGACAGTGTGCAGCCGATGGTGATGATCGAGTGTCCGCGGCTGTTGTTTCCGTTCGCGCGCGAAATCATTGCAACGGCCACGCGCAATGGCGGCTTCCCGCCGTTGCTCCTGGAACCGATCGATTTCGCCGGTCTCTATCGTCAGCGCCTGGCGGCCACCCAACCTTCGGCAACGCCGCTCAATCCAAGCTGACGTAATCGCGCCAGATCGCACCGTCGCCGAGGCTGGCAATGAATTGCCGGTGGGCCAAGCGCTCGTCCGCCGTCAAGCGCTCGCCAAGCGGCGCCGGGCGTTGGCGCAGCACAATGGGCTCGCCGCCGGTCGACACGGGCATCGACGCCTGCGAAAGAACGAGCTGCGCCTGCCGGGCGCCGATCAGCTCGATATAGACCTCGGCCAAAAGCTCCGCGTCGAGTAACGCGCCGTGCTTGGTGCGCCGCGAATTGTCGATCGAATAACGCAGGCAGAGATCGTCAAGCCGGTTGGCGCCGCCGGGATGCTTGCGGCGCGCAATAAGAAGGGTATCGACGATGCGCTCGCGGCTTACCGCGCTGCGGCCGGCGCGTTCCATTTCGGCGTTGAGGAAGCCGAGATCGAACATGGCATTATGAGCGACAAGCTGGGCGTCGCCGAGGAAAACGATCAGCTCTTCGACCTTGTGGACGAACAGCGGCTTGTCGTTGAGAAACTCGCGGCTCAAGCCATGAATCTTGAAGGCCTGTTCCGGCATGTCGCGTTCGGGATTGAAGTAAGTGTGAAAGGTCTTGCCGGTCGGGAACCGACTGATGAGCTCGATGCAGCCGATTTCGACCAGGCGATCCCCCTGCAGAGGATCAAGTCCAGTGGTTTCGGTGTCGAAAACGATCTCGCGCATCTCAGTCCGTCCGATTGCGAATCAGCGGTGACGTTGCGCCATTTTAGCCACGCGTTGCAAAATGTCTGCAATCTGCGCCCGGGTGTGCTCGAAGTCCTGTGAACTATCGAGGATGAAATCGGCGCGCCGGCACTTTTCCGCATCCGGCATCTGCTGCCGGAGGATGGCGGCGAATTTGTCCTCGGTCATGCCGGCTCGTTCAAAAGCGCGCTGGCGCTGCATTTCGGCTGGCGCCGAGACCACCACGACGGCATCGCATCGCGAATCGGCGCCGGTCTCGAACAGCAGCGGTACGTCGAGCACGACGGCCGGAGCACCGCGGGCTTGGGCTTCGGCAAGGAATTTTTCCCGCGACGCGAAGACCAGCGGATGCACAATGGCCTCGAGCCGGGCGAGCGCCGCATTGTCGTTCAGCACCATCGCGGCGAGCTTGGTGCGGTCGATCCTGCCGTTGGTGCTCGAGCCCGGAAACGCCGCCTCGATCAACGGCACCGCCTCGCCTTCATAAAGCGCGTGCACGACGGCATCTGAGTCGTGAACCGGTACGCCGGCGGCGGCGAAGAATTTGGCCGCGGTCGATTTGCCCATGCCGAGCGAGCCGGTCAGACAGAGCACGAATGGTCTGTCGTCGCTCATCGCGTAAGGCACCCTTCCCGGTGCAAAAACTCCAATACCTGCAGCAACGGCAATCCCAGTACCGTAAAATAGTCGCCGTCCACGCGCTCGAATAATTGCACGCCAAGGCCTTCCAATTGATAACCGCCGACACTTGCCGTTGCCGCTTCTCCGGCCGCGTCGAGATAAAGGTCGAGAAATTGCTCGGAGAACGAACGCATGGTGAGCCGCGCGACCCCGACATGCTCGAACAGCACGTTTGCGTCCTTCGCCAAAGCGACCGCTGAATGCAGTTCGTGCGTGCGGCCGCAAAGCGCGTGTAATTGCGCGCGCGCCGCCGCCCGATCGGCTGGCTTGGCAAAGCACTCGGCGCCGAGCGCAAGCACTTGATCGGCGCCAAGCGTCAGCCGGCCTGGCAAAACTTTCGCTACTGCAGCGGCTTTCGCCCGCGCCAAATGCGCAGCGATTACGCCGGGCGCCCTTGACGATGCTTGCGATTCCAAGCGGCGCTCATCGAGATCGGCTGCATGGATTTCGATGGGGATACCCGCATCCGCGAGCAATCGCTGCCGTGCCTTGCTGCGAGAGGCCAGCACGAGCGGTTCCCCGGCAAGCCAGAGCGGCATCGTCGGAGCCTCACGAGGCTCGCTGGCGGCGGCGCTCGCCGAGATGAGCCAGAACTGCGGCGGCGGTTTCCTCGATCGAACGCCGGGTCACGTCGATCAGGGGCCAATTATGCTTGGTGCAAAGCCGGCGCGAGGCGGCAATCTCCTCGGTTACAGCCTGCCGATCGATATATTGGTCGTCGTCGCGAGTGACTTTGAGGCCGAGCAGCCGATTCTGCCGGATCTGCACGATTCGTTCCGGGGTGGCGTATAGACCGACGATCAGCGGGTGGCTGAGGCGTTCGACCTGCGGCGGCAACGGCACGCCCGGCACCAACGGCACGTTCGCCGTCTTTACCCCGCGATTGGCGAGATAGATCGAGGTCGGCGTCTTCGAGGTCCGCGATACGCCAACCAGCACGACGTCGGCTTCCTCAAGGTCGTCGGTCTGCTGACCGTCATCGTGCAGCATCGTGTAGTTCAGCGCATCGATGCGGCGAAAATATTCGGCATTCAACGTATGCTGAGCGCCGACTTTATGCGTCGATTCGGCGCCAAGATAGGCCTGGAAC
>JBAQAB010000589.1:0-3790 GCA_049285535.1 Xanthobacteraceae bacterium | reverse complement strand
CTTACGCGGCCGCCTATTCCACCGACCTGACGCAACTCTCCTGGCTGCGCTTCTTCGCCGGGCTGGGCATCGGCGGCGTCATTCCCAATCTCGTCGCCATCAATGCCGAGTCGGCGCCGCGTAACCTGCGCGCGACGCTGGCGATCATCGCCGTCGGCCTGGTGCCGCTCGGCGGCGCGATGGCCGGATTTGTCGGCGCGGCGCTGGTGCCGCAACACGGCTGGCAAATCCTGTTCGAGATCGGCGGCATCGTGCCGATCATCTTCGCGCTCGCCGCCATCCCAACATTGCCGGAATCGATCAAATTCATGACGCTGCACGAAAGCCAGCGCGCCAAGATGGCGGCGCTCCTCACGGCGATCCGGCCCGACTTCAAGGTGCCGCCCAATGCGCAATTCGTGATCGAGGACGAGCAGCAGGCGCCGAGCTCGAATCCCATTTATCTGTTCAGCAACGGCTTGGCTTTGATCACGCCACTCACCTGGCTGATGTTTGCCTGCAACCTGATGGGCTACTTCTTCCTCATCAGCTGGACGCCGACGCTGATGGGCGCCGCCCATGTGCCGCCGGCAACCGCGGCGCTGGCCGGTGCGGCCTTGCAGGTTGGCGGCACGGTCGGCGCGTTGGTACTGTGCTGGTGGCTGCAGCGGGCGCGTTTCCTTGCCATCGCCGTCCTGTTCGTCATCGCAGTCCCGGTGGTTGTTTCGATCGGCTATGCGGGATTGAGCTCGACGACCGCGCTCCTGACGGCAACGTTTTTTGCCGGGGCACTGGTCCTCGGCATCCAATCCGGCATCAACGTCGTCGGTGCTATGATCTATCCGACCATGCTGCGCGCCAACGGCTCCGGCTGGCAGCTCGGCATCGGCCGGCTCGGCGCCATCGTCGGCCCGCTCCTCGGCGCGCTGTTCGTCGGGCTTCCGGTCGAACAGCTCTACGTCTGGTCGGCGCTGCCGTTCGCCGCCGGCGCTGTGGTGACGTTCCTCATCTACACGCTGAACAGAGCGCGGCTCGCTGCGCATCCGGAATTGGCCAAGGCGCAATAGCCGTCATTGCGGGGTCGCGCGCGGCGCGGAGCCTGGAATCCATATCCACTGGCAGTGCAAGTTCTGCACCGCGTGTGGCTATGGATTCCGGACTCGCCGCTTTGCGGCGATCCGGAACGACGAAGAGTCAAAACGGCTCAAACCCGCGTAGCGCCGGGATCACTTGCTCGCCGAACAGCCGGATCGAGCGAAGGAGCGCGTCCTCTGGCAAATCTGAGAAATTGAACTCACCCATGAACACGTTGAACACGCCGGTCTCCGCGGCGGAACGGATTTTGGCGGCAACCGTCTCCGGCGAACCGATGAAGACGAGATCGTTCTTCAACAGATAATCGCCATCGAACAAATGCTGCATGATCTCCGAGGCGCCGGGCTCGCCACGGCCGACGAACATTTTGGCGTGTTCCTTGGCGCGCTGTTCGAAGGTTTCGCCCGGCTTCGGCCACCCGATAACGGCACTTTTGGCAGGTAATTGTGGAGTTCGTGACCATGTCGGGAAACTATACAACAATCGCCAAGCTTTGAGACGGCGCAAACATCCGATTGGCGTGCGACAATGCGCTCTGGTGCAACGGATATGGGGTATCGTCTGCCGCTGAGATCATGCAGTCGCGCATTCGCAACGATTTGACCGTGGTGCGATTGTCTCTCGGCCTTCCGCATTGCGGCGCCGAATGCTTTAGCTGGATTGTGTTGGTTGAGCGCATTGACCACCATCGCACGTTGCTGGTCCGCTGGTTGCTTTGTCGCGGTGTCTGCCGCCGATACCGCGAGAATACCACTATCTACCGCTTCCTGCAGTTCCGGGACGCCCCGGTCGAGGACGACCCTCGCGTGCTGCACGAGTCGGTCGCCGATGTTCAGTAATTCGGCGGCTTGTGGTTGGGACATTCCGCAAATTTGCGGACGGTCAGTGCGGGCCCCTTGCCGCATGGTCGCCAACCTCGCAGCCACCATGGCTCGCTGGCTTTCGTTGAGATGCCGCCGGATAACGTTCTTGTCGATGAGGAGGCGCAAAAGCGCGGCCTCATCGCCTTCGAATTGAATCTTGGGCATTTGCTCCCACGGAATGCCGAGTTCGATGGCAGATACACAACGGGCAATTCCGTCCGCGATCTTGTTGTCGAACACGGTGATCGTCTCGTTCTCGTGAAAGCCGTTTTGCCGAATTGATGCCGTGAGTGCCTCCTGCCCGGCCGCCGAAATGCGCGGTAGAATCACGGCGAACGGATGCGGCGGCGGGTAGCTGTGGTCCGCGAGAAGCGCTGCCAGCGATTCGACGTCGAAGAGCGCCGGACGTGTTCCCGCTGTTGATTTTATGATCATCGGGCACGCTCGGGCTTCAACGGAGAAATGCCCTGCTCCACGAGCCGTTTAATATCGCGGTCTCGCCAAGCGACCGACCGGATGCCGATTCTCACGGGAGGAGGATAGATTCCAGAGCGAATGCCCTCCCACCATGCGGACCTTGAGACCGGAAACACAGCCAACACCGATTTCAGGCGGAGAAGGCGGTCAGCATCTATTCCATCACCGTTGTCGGGATGAACCTTCGAGCTGGAATTCGTTTGAGTTTTCGATTTTGCGTTACGAGTCATGGCCATTGCACGGTGATCTCTGTCGCCAGTGCAAATCGTGATCCGCAACGCAAAAAATAGGGCTCAGAAGCGGTGCATTATGCAGCCCCGAATTTGAGCCTAGGGGCAAATTCGGTGTGCTAAACGCCGCTTGCTATGGGCCTTGCTTGGTTAGTCGATGAATATCTGAGTTTTTATACCACGGTCTTGCCAAACCCGGATAAGGGCCGCCAACCCACATGTAAGGGCGAATCCCAGACTTTTTCATCCTATCAAATCGGGACCCCAATCCACTCAGTTGCTTGTCCTTGGGTTGGAAATTCTCTGGCAGGAATTTGATGGCGGCGCGAGCAAATCGCAGAAAGCGGCCGCCCTTGCCACCCGGGTCACGCTCGGTGGCTGCACCTTTGTTAATCGTCGCTCTTCGGCCGGTGGCTCTAGTATAAACATCAGCCAAACCCCTCAGAAGGCTATCTAAAAAGAAGTCACCCTTTCTTTTGGCAATTTCCTTTTGTAGTTTTTGGCATTCTTTCAGAAACGATTCGAGACGGTTAATCTCAGCATTGCTTTTATCCAACAAATACTCCCAGATATGGCCCGGCTCGTTTTTAACAGCCGATGTGCTGTTAATGAAAGTAACGGTAGCCGCCTCTAGCCTGACAAGTTCCTTTTTCAACTGTTTTCCTTCACCCCGCCTTTTCAAAAAGACGAGGTGTTCGTATTGCCGTAGGGCGGCCTCAACACTTAGGCACTGCGCTCGGGTCAGTTTAACTTCGCTTCGTTTTTGCAGCGCGGCAAAATCTTCCTCCGAGAGCCTCGTTCGTGGTTCGTAATCTGCGCACATCCTCAGGGCCATTTCGAGCCTCCATGAAGAACTCGGGGAAATTATACGACGGGAGCGCTTGTGCGCGGTGCCCGCGGTGCCAAAAGAGCAACCTGACCAACCGCGCCGCTTCTTAGGGTAAAACTTAGGGTATGAGCGAGCCTCGTCGCGAAAAGAGCTTATTTTTCAAAGCATTTATTGCTTTCAGTGGTGCCCGTGGAGGGAATCGAACCCACACTCCTTGCGGAACACGATTTTGAGTCGTGCGCGTCTACCAGTTCCGCCACACGGGCATCCGGCGCTTTCTATATATTCCGCTCGCACCGCCGTCCATCGCCGGGCTT
>JBAQAB010000588.1:0-1891 GCA_049285535.1 Xanthobacteraceae bacterium | reverse complement strand
GGCGCGAGCGCCACGACCTTCTTCGGCTTATCGCCGATGTGGAGGTCTGTCTTAATCTTATCGAGCATGCCGGGCTTCGCCGGCTTAAAGTCGATCTCTTGCAGCGTCGGAAGCTTGCCGTCGAGATATTTGTTGACCATCTCGCGGCGCGTCGGCATGCGATCGACGAACGTGGCAAGCAGGTCTTTCCAATTCGGCAGACCGGAATAGGCAATGGCGCGCACCAGCACCCAATGGTCGGCCGGGTCGATCGAGATCATCTTGAGGACGAGGTTCTCGGCAAGCGCCGGGTTGGCGCCGAGCACGCCGGCGATGAACCCGACATAGGGACCGGAGCTTTCGGCATCCTTGAACGCCTGCATCGAACTGAGCGCATGGACGACGACGGGCAAGCTGTCCGGGTCCGGCCTGTGACGATAACCGTTGATCCATTTGAGGATGGCGCCGGTGGAGTTGAGCGCCGGCGTCAGACGCTGTGCCGCCGCCGGCGGTGCGAACACGGCAGCACCGAGCGCGAGCGCCACGGCAAGACCCGCGGCGATGCGGCGCAGATGTCCGGCAGCCCATTGTGCTTCGACCATGTCCCCTCCAGCGGAGCAAGCCGGCCGCGCGTTTGAAGATTTCAGAACGCGTGCCCCCGCGAGACAATTCAGCAACAGGCCTGGTAAATATGAAGGCGGCTCCCGCGCGAATTCGGGGCCAAGCTGTGACCGTTAACGATGGTTAAGAATTGCGGTTTTGCCCGCCGATTCGATTTCAAACGCTAGTTTGAAGTTGGCGGGCGTGCGCGAAGTCGCATTGTCGCCGCATTCGGCTTGACCCGAACGAACACAATGCTTATAAAAGCTGCGTTCCAGCAAAGGGCGCACACGTGCGTACTGCAACGTCGCTGATCCTCGTAGTTAGGCGCACCGCCGGGGGTGGATGATCCCACCCGCGAGACGTGGCGGTGCGCAATCCAGGGGCCCTCGAGGCCCTTTTTTGTTACCCGAAATTCCCCAACCTTCCCCTCCCCGCACGCGGGCGAGGTCGCAAGCGGAACGAAGAGTGGAGCGAGCGATGACTGAGATGACCGGCGCAGAAATGGTGATAGCGGCGCTTGCCGATCAAGGCGTCGCGCACATTTTCGGCTATCCCGGCGGCGCCGTGCTGCCGATCTATGACGCGCTGTTCCAGCAAGACAAGGTGCAGCACATCCTGGTGCGCCACGAACAGGGCGCCGTGCATGCCGCCGAGGGCTATGCCCGCTCGACCGGTAAGGTCGGCACCGTGCTGGTCACGTCCGGGCCGGGCGCTACCAACGCGGTCACCGGCCTGACCGACGCGTTGTGCGACTCCATTCCGCTCGTTGTCATTACCGGCCAGGTGCCGACGCACCTGATCGGCAACGACGCATTCCAGGAATGCGATACCGTCGGAATTACCCGGCCGTGCACCAAATACAATTATCTGGTCAAATCCGTCGACGATCTGCCGCGCGTGCTGCATGAGGCGTTTCACATCGCCTCGAGCGGACGGCCCGGACCGGTCGTGGTCGATATCCCAAAGGACGTGCAATTCGCCAAGGGCACTTACTTCAAGCCCAAGGAGTTCCAGCACAAGGGCTATCGGCCGAAGCTCGACGGCGACCCCGCCAAGATTCGCGAAGCGGTCGAGTTGATGGCCGCCGCCAAGCGCCCGCTGTTCTATACCGGCGGCGGCGTCATCAATTCCGGCCGCGCCGCCAGCGAGCAATTGCGCGAGCTGGTGAGGCTCACCGGCTTTCCCATCACCTCGACGCTGATGGGGCTCGGCGCCTTTCCCGCCGCCGATCCGCAATGGCTCGGCATGCTCGGCATGCACGGCACCTGGGAAGCAAACTGGGCGATGCACGATTGCGACCTGATGATCT
>JBAQAB010000587.1:0-4292 GCA_049285535.1 Xanthobacteraceae bacterium | reverse complement strand
CGCGCCGCCGAGCGAAAGAGCGCGCTGTTGAGCGAGCAGGAATCGCGCCGCGCCGTCATCGAGGAGGCGATCGTCTGGTTTCGCGGCAGCGTCGAGGGCGTGCTGCAAACCGTCACCGAGAGCGTGGCGGCGATGAAATCGACCGCCGCCGCACTGTCGACGACGTCGAGCGACACGACGGCACAGACCGCCGGCGCCGTGCGCACGTCGAACGACGCGTTCGGCGGCGTCGAGAGCGCTGCGGCGGCCGCGGACGAATTGTCGAAATCGATCGCCGAGATCAACCGCCAGCTCGTCAGCGCCGGCGAAGTGGTGCGCGCGGCGACAACCGAGGCGCAGACGACCAATGAGATCATCGCCGGGTTGGCGCAGGCGGCGCAGAAAATCGACGACGTCGTCAAGCTCATCCAGAGCGTGGCCGGACAGACCAATTTACTGGCGCTCAATGCCACGATCGAGGCGGCGCGCGCCGGCGCTGCCGGCAAAGGCTTTGCCGTGGTTGCCTCCGAAGTGAAGGCGCTCGCCGTGCAGACCGCAAAGGCGACCGCCGATATCGCCTCGCAGATCGCGGCGGTGCAGTCCTCGACGCAAAGCGCGGTGCGCGCCATCGGCAGCATCACCGGGCGCATGGAGGAGATTGGCCAATTCACCACCGCGATCGCCAGCTCGATCGAGCAGCAAAACGCGGCGACCGGGGAAATCTCGAACAACGTCACGGCGGCCGCGGTCGGCACGCGATCGGTGGTCGCGGTGCTGCAACGCGTTTCCGGCGCCATTGCCGACATGCAGAACTCGGCAGACACGGTGCTGTCGGCATCGGCCGCGGTCGAGAAGGCTGCGGAAAGTCTGCGCGGCAGCGTCGACGGTTTCTTGCGCAAAGTGGCGATGTAGCCCGACTAGGACGCGCGCTGTCGCATCGGCTCCAGCGCCACGCGTGCGAAGGTCGTGATGATTTTAAAGCCGGCGCGCAGCGAGCCGCGCAACGAGCCCGCGACCTTTGATTCGCCGCCGAGGCGGCGGCGGTAGGCAACCGGCAGTTCGACGACGCGAAGGCCGGCGCGCGCGACGCGCATCTGCATTTCGAGATTCCAGCCATATGTCATTTCGCGCATGCCCAGCGCCAGCAAGGTGTCGCGGCGGATGGCGCGGAACGCGCACATGTCGGTGTAGCGCACACCGTAGAGCAGTTGCGTCAGCCACCCGGCCGTGACCCCAGCGAGGAGCTGGTGCGACGCCATGCTGCCGGCCTCACGCTGGCCGCGCGCGCGCGACGCAATGACGAAATCGGCATTGCCGGCGCGCAGCGGCGCCACCAGCGCCGCGATAGCGGCCGGATCGTCGGCGCCGTCGCCATCCATGAACACAATGACGTCGCCGTCCTGCGCCGCTTGTGCGCCTGCAAGACAAGCCCGGCCGTACCCCCGGCCGACCGCGATGACCTCGGCGCCGGCGTTGCGCGCGCGGTCTTGCGTGCCGTCGCTGCTGCCGCCGTCGGCCACGATCACCCGGCCGACGATATCGCGCGGCAATTCGGCAATCACCGCGGCGATGGATTCGGCTTCATTGAAGGTCGGAATGACGACGGCCACGCGCGCTGGCTGCGGCGGCATCACTACAGGCTCCAGCGCAATCCGCAGCTGGCGCAGGCCTCCGGCGGCGTGTTCGATTTGAGCGCCTTGCGGAAATCGACGTAGGCCGGCCCGGTCCAGATTTCGCGCAAGCTCTGCTGGGTGGCGTCGCCGAGCGTGTAATTCTCGTAGCCGCGCTGCGAAAACGGCGCGATGCAGCACGGCAGAGCCCGCCCATTGGCGGTGAAATACATCACCGTCCATGGCCGGCGGCACAGCGACCAGGGCGAGCCCGATGCTCCGCCGTTATCGCTGCGCTTGAGACTGACGCCCGGCTCGGAAGCGCCGCCCGAGGCGCTGAAGTCGATGCCGAGCGTGCGGGCGAGCGCGGCGGCGCGGTCGATATGGACCGCTTCCTCACCGGACAGTTGCTCGTAGAGCGCCTGGTCCGGCCGGGCGAGGCCGATGGCCTTGTCGGTGAAAAACACCAGCCGCTGCAAATGCACTTCCTTGACGCCGGTCTCCGCCGCGACACGGACAAAATCCGGCAATTCCTCGATGGTTTCGCGCAAGCCGGTGAGCCACGCCGAAACCTTCGGCTTAAGATGGCCCTCGCGCTCCTGCAGCTCGCGAAAGGCGCGGACGTTTTTTAGGATGCGATGAAAATAGTTCTTGCCGCGAATGGCGAGATAGGATTTCGCATTTGCCGCGTCGAAGGAGACGCGCAGCTCGTCCAGTTCGGCGGCGATCAGGGCGCGGCCGTTTTTCTCGTTGAGCACCGTGCCGTTAGTGTTGAACAAAACATAGGAGCCGCGATCTTTCAGATAGCGCACCATGCGCGGCAGATGCTTGACCAGCATGGGCTCGCCGACGCCGTGCAGAACGGCGCGCTGCAAATGCGGTATCTGATCGACAATCGAGGTGAACAGCTCCCAGCTCATATCGGCCGGCGGCTCAAGCTCCTCATAGGTACGCGGGCATGTCGTGCACAGGAGGTTGCAGCGGTTGGTCGTTTCAAGATAAAGGCAGACCGGTTCGTGCTCGGGAGTTTCGCTGTCAGCCGTCACGCTCTCGAAATAGCGCTGCGGATCGATCGCTCGTTTTGTCGCCGTCCGTTGCATCAGCGTTTCGCCCCGTTGATTTATTGGCCGGATCATACCGGCTCAAGCGCGCACTTCGTCGACCTGCATAAGACAATTGGGCCGGCCGCCAAAATCGCGATTTTGTGCCAGTCGCCGCATCAATTTTGCCGTCTGTATCGCATAATGCGGCGCAAGCGCAGCGTGCCCGCGCTCGCCGTTGAGTTCCGCATCGAGTCGCCGCAAGCCGTCGACATCATCGACATCGTACCAGGCCGGCAGGACATGAACGTCGAGATCGATGTCGCGGGCGCGTTGCAGCGTCTGCTCGGCGACGCGCGAGGTGCTCCAGTCGATGTCTTCAAACATGCGGCGATGCGAGGCTTTGAGGCCGAGCAGATAATAACCCCCGTCGGTAGAGGGGCCGAGTACGGCGCGGTCGCCCGGCTGCGCCAGCATTGCCGCGGTCTCGATCAAGAGTGCGGTCGGCAAAGTCGGGCTGTCGGAATTGAGCACCACAGCAGACCCATGTGTCCGCGCAAAAAGCTCGCGGATCGTGTGGAACAAGCAATCACCGAAATTAGGAAACCAAGCGCCGATCAGGCCGATCGCACCCGGCAGCGTCCCGCGAAAGAAGTCTTCCGCGCCGGTCGGTCCGAAGGCCGCATAGCCGGCGATACCGGCCTGCGGGGCAGCGTGACGCGCAGCCAGCAGCACGTTGTCGGCCACGTCGCACAGAAATGCGGTGTTCAGCGCAGCCGCTTCATCGAAGGTGAGCGGCGGGACGAGGCGCGTCTTGGTACGCCCGGGCGCCGAGGCTTTGGCCATGAAGGCGATGCCGCAAGACGCCGCCACGGCGCCGGAGCCGATTGAATCGGAATTGCCGTTAGATCGACGCACGCCATCCATGCAGTCGCCCCCTGCATTCAAATCAGCAACGCAATATGACTGGCTTGCCAAAGCGGACGGCGAAGCGCCAATCACTTCCGCCTCAGACCACTAAGTTTCGAAACACCAAAAAGTTATCGTATTCACAAAGTCGTGATCTGCAGCCGACTCTCAACGGCGAGCCAGCGCGACGCGGATACTGTCATCGTTTGGCACCGCAGCATCTCCGGTGTCTCGCCATGTCGGCGCGGCGGCATAGTCCCGCCGCGGCATATCGAGCGAAGCGAGTTGCCGCCCAAAAATTCCCACCACTTCGATCGGCACCGCGACCAGTCGCGTGCCGAAGCCGAAGAAGCCACCGTAAGCCACAATCAGTCTGATCTTGCCCTGCGGCGTACGCACCACCCGCCGCACATGGCCGAGCGTGCGACTATCGTCGTCAAGCACCGGCAGCCCGATGAGATCGCCGACGCGCACGGATTGCGGAAACCGACACTGCATGCGCGCGGTCTCCGCCATGTCCTGCGCCGCCATGGCCTTGTCCGCAGGCCCCATGCCGGTCGGCGGTATCATCGCTTGCGCTACGGCGAATGTTCGATCGAGAACCGCCGAATGCGCGCCTTCTGCCGAGCCCGCGAGACCGCTCGCGCAGACAATCGCCAAGCCTAGCGCACCAATTTGCAATCGCATCAGCGTTTCCTCCGATCAAACAGTTCACGCGACTTTGTGAAGCGGTTCGCCTTGCCTGCCAAATACC
>JBAQAB010000586.1:0-1711 GCA_049285535.1 Xanthobacteraceae bacterium | reverse complement strand
GGGTAAGGTGGGACGGCTTCGAAGTCAGCGCAAATAAGTCTATTACCATATTGAAACTATGTGACTTTCCCGGTCTTAATCATAAGCTTTGGCGGGTGGTTTAAACGTCCCTTTTCGGCACTATATTTTTTGCTCGATCGCTAATTTGGATGCTATAGTTAGTTCCATGAACAAACATTCAGTGAAAAAGAAACGGCCCGCCAAAGCGGGCACCAAAACGAGCCGGAGTGCAGCTCCTCGCAAGGCGCCTTCGCGCGCCGTCGCCGCCGTCCGCAAGCCTTCCGCGACGCGGCAGTCGGCGCGCAAGCCGGAGTCGCTGAGCGCAGCAAGAGTTGCCACTGCAACGGTGGAAGTAGCGACCGTGACGGTCGCGCGGGTCACCGCGTTGGCTCCGGGCTTGAAGACGCACAAATATCGCGTTGGCCAAACTGTGTTTTACACGTCGAGCCCAATCAGCCGGCCCGGCGCGAGCGGCAGTTACCAGGTCGTCCGGCTGTTACCGTCCGACGGCGACGATTATCAATACCGGATCAAGAATCCCGGCGAGGCGTTCGAACGCGTCGCCAAGGAAAGTCAGCTCGATCTCGAGCATTGACCCTGCCGTTGCGCTGCTGGCGCCTGAATCTTTGCCGCGCCATACTGCCGCCTCGGCAAGCGGCATAATTGTGTGCTTTTGAGGTGGTTGATGTTCGGCGTTGATCCCGACATCGGAAGCTCGGCGTTGCGTTTGTGGGTCGCGGCCGGATCGGCGGCGCTGCTCGTCTTTATTTGCGCGCTGGCATTCGATTGGACGCGCACGCGAACGCTGGCGCGGGTCGGCGTCGTCGTCCTCGGCGCGGTGCTCGGGGCAAGCTTGGCTTGGGCGTTTCTCGATGCCGCCTCGTTTCGCGACCGCAGCGCCGAGCGACGTGCGCTCGAAGCGCGGGCGGCCGGGCTCAATGCCGAAAGTCTCGCCCCGGGTTCTCCGTTGGCGTGCTTGAACGGTCTGGCGGGCGACGATGTCGAGGCCGCCTGCGAAAAGGCGCTGTTCGCCGCGCCTTCGACCGTGGCCAGCGCCACCTCCTATGTTGCCGCGCGTTTTGCCCTGCTTGCCGACATGGTCGCCTATACCAAGCGCGGCGGTGGCGGCATCAATAGCACGCTGCTGCCTTTGCGCCGCTCGCTCGAGTCGGATCGCTTCGGCTTCGTGGCCCACACGCTCGCCGTCGCCGACCGCTGCAGCAGCGATCACTGCGAGGCGCTGGCGCTATTGGACAATCCGAGCCAAGTACGCGCGAATTTGAGCGGGCAAACGCTGGAACGCTATCTCGATCATTATCTGCCAGTGTGGGCGAAGGGGCCCGATGTTCCGGTGGCTGACGCAACGTCCACGTCCGCCCTTCAGCCGGGTACGCCGCCGCCGCACAAGATGGTTAATATCGACTTTCCCAGCGCCGCCTCGATCCCGGCCATCAGCATCATGAATCCGGAACCCGCGGGACCACCGGCCGCCGCCGCCATTGCCTCTGCGACTGCCGGCGAAGCCAAAACGCACGAAGCGCCGGCTCACGAAGCACCGGCACCCACGCCGCCGCGGCGCGCGCGCAAGCCGGCAGCTGGTCCACCCGCACAAGCTTCGGCGGCCGCGCCTCCGGCACCGAGCGTCGATACGATCTGGCTGCCGCAGAGCCAGCCGAGCACAATGCCCGCCGCATCGCCGCCCGCCGCGACG
>JBAQAB010000585.1:0-4163 GCA_049285535.1 Xanthobacteraceae bacterium | reverse complement strand
GGTCAAAGGCAAGTCGGCGCTGGCGCTGAGCCGCGATCTGAATGTCTCGTACAAGTGTGCTTTCGTGCTGCTGCACAAACTCCGCGAAGCCATGGCGGCCGAATTGAAGGGCCGCATGATCGGCGGCGAGGGCAAAATCGCAGAGGTGGATGGCGGCTATTTTGGCGGCTACATCAAGCCAGCGAACCTGATAGAGAACCGCCGCGACCGTCGCCTTGTCCGCAATCAAAACGGCAAGCGCAAGGTCGTGGTCGTCGTGCGAGAGCGCGGCGGCAATTCGGTCCCGGCTGTATTCAAGTCGGAAGCCAAGGCAATGGCCTTCCTTCGCGCCCACGTCGCCAAGGGCACGATCATGAATGCCGACGAAGCTGGATCATGGGAAGAATTGCACAAGCGTTACGAGGTCCGCCGGATCAATCACGAAGAGGCTTACAGCCTGGACGGCGCTTGCACGAATTGGGCAGAGGAATTTTTCAGCCGTATGCGCCGCGCCGAAATCGGCCACCATCACCACATCGCTGTCGCGTATTTGCTCCGCTATGCGCAAGAGGCGTCATGGCGGGAAGATAATCGCCGCGTATCGAACGGCGAACAGGTGAGCCGCGTAGCGGGTTTGGCGATGGCACAAAAGCAGTCAGTGGATTTCACGGGATATTGGCAGCGTCATGTTTCTGCGTGACTAGTTTTTGCCGCAATACGTCTATTGTGGCAAAGGCTATTGCTACGCCGTCATTTCCAGAATTGGCGGCCTTTGTCGGATATCAGTTCAAAGATCGAAATCAGACTATTGATTATTAGCTTGTCGTCTTTGTGAATAACCAGCGTGTATTCGTCTAGAGGTCGGACACACGTCATATTGATATCAACTACGTATGGCTCCAATGTCTCAATATCGGCGGCGGAAAGTATGTCTAAAAGTCGAAGCCAAAAATCACGCTTAATTGGTGTGTCAGGGGTGAAAGCGCATTCCAAGATACCCAGAGCGTAGGCACAGGCAAAAATTTCATTGCAGCGCGCCTCAGCTATATTTCCAGCACTTCCAATGTGGAGCAACCGAAACGGTTGGAAGCGGATGATAGTTGCCGCTTGAAGCGCGGCAATCTTCGGCAATTCCGTATAATGACCGTCAGAAATCCGCCATTGCTTGTACGCCTTGTTCAACAAGAAATAGCCGCGAGCAAGATACGGAATCCGTGCCTCGCGCAGGACGATCCTATCCGACGAGAAGATACCGTCGGTAAATAAGCCTTTTGCAATATCGGCTAGGAGGTCGGCCCGCTCAGAAATTTCCGTTTCTGAGACGTAAAATCCCGTCAAAGATCACCCCCGTGCGGTGTGGGGTAGGTCGTCGTATTATTTCGGCTGAGCGGACGTTATAAGATCCTGTAGTCCGGCAATCAACCCTTTCCGCACCTTTTCGTAACTCGCACGGAGTCCTGACGCCGTGATCTTTTTGTTGTTGTTATTTTCCTTCCGCGACTCAAGCGCATCCACGCCCGGTCCTGAGACCGGGACAAACTTGATCGGGAGCTCCAGGTTGCTAGTAACCGGCATAGCGTCCTCGTCGAGTCAGAGAGGCCCGCCGCAGGTAGCGGCGGGCTCGAATCGAGGGGACTATGCCTGAGTCAACACTAATTAATCAAGAAAGTTCTTGACTTCCGATTCCGAAATATGTATGCGGCCCACAGAATCAAATTTCTCACGATATTTCAACAAGTTAAGAGATTCTGACTCGGCTGTGGCCCGACTTTTATCGGTTGGGGATAAGTCGTTCACTGGGGGCAGTATTGATGGTGCGCAAATTTGCGCACCCCTACGGCAACCGCCAAACGCTCACCCCATGCCGCTTCCCGTCCCGCTTCACGCGGCCCCGCTGTTCCTGCATCCGCAGCGAATGAATGAGCCGGTGCCCAAGAGTCTTGGCTAGGACGGCATCTTTTAGGTCCATGCTCTTGGCCTTCATCAATTCCAAGGCCAGTTCCTTGGTGCTAAGCGGGCCATTGGCGAGGGCGGCAGCACAGATCGCCCAAGGCTCGCCGCGCTTGAACAGCCGGTAGCTGTCCATGTAGCGGGCCAGGTCTTGGCCGCGTCCCGATACTTCGAATAGCCGCAGCACGGCCGTGACGTGCGACAGGTCGGAACGGGCTTGCGCGATCTTGGCCTCGTACATCCGTATCGAGGCGCGGATTTCGTCCCGCTTCTTGACCAGCGTTGTGACGGTGCGAATTTCGGCCATTGTTGCGCCGCAAAATAAAAGCTAAATCCAAGTGTCGCAGGATTTCCGTCCCGCGATTTCCCTCGCCCCGGCCTTTAGTGAGCCCCCTGGCCGGGGCATTTTTTAGCTAGTCGCTGCTGGCTGAAATTCTTGTGGCGTTTGCGCCATAATACCGGATTACCCTCCGGAAAAGCTCGACGTGAAATTCGTGCTCGAAGCCGACGATCCCGCGACGCACCGTGCCCTCCTCGACCTCAATCTCGGGCCGCCCTTCGAGATTATCGTCGCCCCGGCAATCGGTCCGCGCACCAAGCCTAAGGCGCTCAACGTCGCCCTGCCGTTCGCGCGCGGCGCTTACACGGTCGTCTATGACGCCGAGGACAAGCCCGAATCCGATCAGCTCCGCCGCGCGCTCCAGGCGTTTCACAAGGGCGGCCATCGGCTCGCATGCGTGCAGGCCAGCCTCACCATCGACAATACCGCCGATAACTGGCTCGCAGGCATGTTCACTGCCAATTACGCCGGCCAGTTCGACGTGTTTCTTCGTGGGCTCGCAGCGCTAAGCCTGCCGTTTCCGCTGGGCGGCTCATCGAATCATTTTCGTACCGGCGTATTGCGCAAAGCCGGCGGTTGGGATTCGTACAACGTCACCGAAGATGCCGACCTCGGCGTCCGTCTCTACCGCCTCGGCTATCGCGCGGCGGCCATACCGTCGACAACCTATGAAGAAGCGCCGGTGCGCTTCCTGCCTTGGCTCAAGCAACGCACCCGTTGGTACAAGGGCTGGATGCAAACCTGGTTCGTGCATATGCGCCGCCCGGGCCGGTTGTTTCGTGAGCTAACGCCCGCCGGCGCCATTGCCTTTCAGATATTCTTTGCCGCCAATGTTCTGGCGGCCCTGATCCATCCTCTATTTATGACCGGGCTCGGCGTTACGCTGTACGCGCTGCCGACGCCGTGGGCGAACACGGTGATGGAAAATGCCGCGCCGATCTTCGTGACCAGCCTCCTCTCCGGCTACGCCTCGACAATCGTGCTCGACCTGATCGGCTTGGGGCGCCGAGGACTGCTTGGCAGTGCCTGGGTGCTCGTCCTGACGCCGCTTCATTGGCTGCTGCTGTCGCTCGCGGCGTGGCGGGCGCTGTTTCAACTGATCTACGATCCACAGCGCTGGGAAAAGACCGAGCACGGTATAGCCTCGACGTCGCGGGTGGCCGAATCGCACCGCCCGCGATCGCGGCATCCGCAACCCCCTGAACAACTGCGCCAAACACCGGTGAATAAGCCGCGCCAAAAAGCGGTTGTCGGCCGACCGACCGTCCCATCCGTCGAGCAGATCGGCCCCAACATGCCCATCGCCCCAATGAAGATCATGGAGACGTCACGCGGGGCGCGGCTAGGTCGGTAAACGGGCAGGCTTCTACATGTAGCGCCGCAGATCGGCGGCTTCCGCCTCGGGCGTGCGGGTCATGTTGAACGGCGCGACGAAACGGCCGTCTTTATCCATCAGGTAGACGATGGCGGTATGGTCCATCGTGTAGTCGCCGTTTTCGAGCGGAACTTTCTTGGCATAAACCCGGTATTCCTTGATCGCGGCGTCGATCTGGGCCTGATCGCCGGTCAGCCCGCGCAGGCGCGGATCGAAGTTCGACAGGTAGTCCTTGAGCACTTTGGACGTGTCGCGATCCGGATCCACGGTAATGAACAGTACGCCGGCGCGATCGGCATCGGGGCCAAGCGCCTTCATCATCTGCGACATGTCGAAGAGGGTCGTCGGGCAGATGTCCGGGCAGTGGGTAAAGCCAAAAAATACCAGGAACGGGTGGCCCTTCATCTGGGCATCGGTGAAAGGCTTGCCGTTCTGGTCTTCGAGATTAAGCGGTCCGCCAATGGCGGCGATCGCCTGTCCAATGGGCGAGAACGGGCGACCGGTGACGAAGACAATGAC
>JBAQAB010000584.1:0-23308 GCA_049285535.1 Xanthobacteraceae bacterium | reverse complement strand
GAGGCTGTCCGGAATCCATAACCCCAGCGATCGAAATCGGGCAAACCGCGCCGGGATTATGGATTCTGGGCTCGCGCTTACGCGCGCCCCGGAATGACGGAAGGGATTGCTAAAGGGCGATGTTCAGCTTGGCAAGAGCAGAGGATTACAGCCCGCTGAACCAGTTGTAGCCTTGGTTTTCCCAGTAGCCGCCGGCGTCGTTGTTCTGCACCCACATGGCGGTGACATATTTCGGGTTTTTGAAGCCAAGCTTGGTGGGGATGCGGATTTTGATCGGAAAGCCGTAGGCCTGCGGCAGGGTCTTGTTGTCGAATTTGAGCGTGAGTTGCGTCTGCGGGTGCAGCGCGCTCGGCATATCGATGGTGTTGGAATAGCCTTCGGCGCACTGGAACCAGACATATTTGGCTTTGGTATCGGCGCCGATCAGCTTGAGAAAATCGGACAGCCGCACCCCCTGCCAGGAGCCGATCGCGCTCCAGCCCTCGACGCAAACGAGCCGCGTGATCTGCGACACCTCCGGCAGCTTGTTCAGTTCGGCGAGCGTCCACGGCTTCTTGTTGTCGATCAGGCCGCCGAGCTCGAGCTGATAATTGTCGCCGTCGATATCGGGCGCCTCGTCCTCGGCATAGTAGGCGTTGAACGGAAACGGCCGGGTGATGGCGCTCTCCGGAAAGGTCGGAGCCAATGTCGTCTCGCTGAACAGGCGCGCCTGAACCCAGTCGTTGAAATTGGAGATGACGCGCAGCGCGTTCTCCGAGGTCGGACCGTCGATGATGTCGCAGCCGGTCAGCATCGCCAGCGCGCCGAGGCTGGTCCCGCCACGCAAAAACAATCGTCGCGACGGATCCGGCAACAGTTTTGCCGCGTCTTTGATCAGAAGCTGTGGATCGACGCCTTTGATCGGCTTGCGCGGACGGGACATCGCTTTCTTCCTCTCAGCGGCCGAAGATCATAGCGCGGAGGCTTTTCGGCACGATCAACGCCAGCACGATATGCACCGACAGAAACGCCACGATCGAGGCCATGGCGAAAAAATGCACATAGCGCGCCGCGCTGTAGCCCCCGAACAACGCCGTGAGCCATTTGAGCTGCACCGGCTTCCAGATCGAAAGGCCGGACAGCACGATGACGATGCCGGCCAGAATCACGCCGAGATAAAGGAGCCGCTGCACCGCGTTGTAGACCGCTAGGTCGTCATGAGCGAGCCGGCCGCGTAAGGCAGCGCCGAGGTCACGCACGACTTCGCGCGGTCGGATCGGTAATAGCTTACGTTGGAAGCGTCCGGTCGCAATGCCAAGCGTGACATAGACGATGCCGTTGATGACCAAAAGCCACATCGCGGCGAAGTGCCACAGCAGCGCGCCGGCGAGCCATTCGCCGAGCGCAAAGCGACTTGGAAAGTAAATGAAGCGAAACAGCGGCGAGGCGTCGTAGATTTGCCAACCCGAGCCGATCATCATGAAAACAGCCAGCGCGTTGATCCAATGCGTCACGCGCACCCAGCGCGGATGGATCAGAGGACCCGCCGCCGTATCGGGCAACGCGGTAGAATTGCCCGCAAATTCTGTGGTCATGACGCAGGGTTTTACCAAATCGCAGGCGCACGCGCGCCTCACATTTGTGTCAGACAGACACCTCTCCCCGCGCGGCGGGGAGAGGTAACGCCCTGTTTACGGCATCAGCACCGTGTCGATGACGTGAATAACCCCGTTCGACTGCAAAACATCCGCAATCGTGATGTCGGCGACGTCGCCCTTGGAGTCGGTCACCGTGAGCTTGCCGGGGCTGGATTCCTTAACTATCAGATCTTCACCCGCGACGGTCTTCAGATGCGCCTCGCCCTCGCCGTCCTTGACCGCCTTCATGAGCTTGACCGCGGTCATGCGGCCCGGGACGACGTGATAGGTCAGCACTTTCACCGGCGTCGCCTTGTTCTCGGGCTTGAGCAGATTGTCGACGGTGCCGGCCGGCAGCTTGGCGAAGGCGGCGTTGGTCGGCGCGAACACCGTAAACGGGCCGGGACCTTCCAGCGTTTGTACCAGGCCGGCGGCCTTCACCGCGGCGACCAGGGTGGTGTGGTCCTTCGAGTTGATCGCATTCTGAATGATGTTTTTCGACGGACACATCGGCGCGCCGCCGACGGTCACGGTCTTCTCCGACATTTGCGCGTAGGCCGGAGCGGACGCCATGGCGCCGAAAGCAAGAGCGGCGGCCGCGGCCAACAGAACCAAACGCTTGGACATAATCGTCTCCATTTATCTCTGAGGTTACAGCGGTGAACCGCCGGCGACGCGAGATCGATCGCGCCGTCTGCAACAGCTACGGGGCGTTGCGGCAACGGTTTCAGCCCCGGCAGTCACGGCCGCGTGAAGGCTTCCCCAAGATCATCCGGTACGGTATGAAGCGCGCGCCAAATGCCGGGTTTCGCTTTTGAATTTGGCGGTAACAGGTGTTGCAAATGTCGAAGACTAGTCCCGGTAATTTTTTTGAAGATTTCCGCATCGGCCAGGTGATCCGCCACGCCACGCCGCGCACGGTCACCACCGGCGACGTCGCGCTCTATACCGGCCTGTTCGGCGGACGCTTTGCCGTGCAGTCGTCGGACGCCTTCGCCAAGGCGATCGGCTATCCGCGCTCGCCGATCGACGATCTCCTGGTCTTCCACATCGTGTTCGGCAAGACCGTGCCTGACGTATCGCTCAACGCGGTGGCCAATCTCGGTTATGCCAATTGTTGTTTCCGCGGCCCGGTCTATCCCGGCGACACGCTCAACGCCCAATCCGAAGTGATCGGTCTGAAGGAAAATTCCAGCCGCAAGACTGGCATCGTTTATGTGCGCACCACCGGCTACAATCAGGAGCAAAAGCCGGTGCTCGAATATGTGCGCTGGGTGATGGTGCGCAAACGCGACGAGGCGGCACCGGCGCCCGGCGACCACGTGCCACGGCTGCCGACCGCGCTCGAGCCGAAGGTCCTCGGCGAAGCCTGCCCCGCGATCAACGTGCCGGCCTACGATCTCGAACTGGCCGGCAGCGCTTACAAGTTCGGCGATTACGGCATCGGCGAAAAGATCGACCACGTCGACGGCATCACCGTCGAGGAAGCCGAGCACATGATGGCGACGCGGCTCTACCAGAACACCGCGCGCATTCATTTCGATCAGTTTGCGGCCAAGCAAGGCCGATTCGGCCGGCGGCTGATTTACGGCGGCCATGTCATTTCTCTGGCGCGCTCGCTATCGTTCAACGGCCTCGCCAATGCCTTCCATGTCGCCGCCATCAATGGCGGCCGTCATGTCGCACCGCTGTTTGCCGGCGGCACCGTCTATGCCTGGTCGGAGGTCTTAGCCAAAGCCGAATTGCCCGGCCGCGACGACGTCGGCGGCCTGCGGCTGCGGACTGTGGCGACCTGCGACAAGCCCTGCGCCGATTTCCCGTTCAAGACCGCCGAAGAATACGATCCGGCCGTTCTACTCGATCTCGACTACTGGGTGCTGATGCCGCGGTGATTTCTCACTGCGCGACTTCGAGCCGAAGTATCAGATTTCCGACATAAGATATGCGTACGTGAAGACCGTCGTGGATCGGACCTCCATGAGAGGCTGTGTTGTGGAAGCCGGAGGTCACACCGTAATCAGAGTAGGAGAAGCGATGGCCTCCGACCACAAAGCTCTCCATCGAATGACCCGCGTATGGCATAGGAACAAAGTCTGTAACCGGTCCCTCGACGATCGCATATTCCCCGCCCCGCAGCGCCGTCACAGCGGTGCGATATTCCCTATACGTCGCCGCAAAATTTATGACAGTCCAAAGAACTGCGAAGATCAACAAACACCAGCTGAAGATTCGTCTCGCTTTGCCCTGCGGTCCCGAAGGCAGAATCCTATCCATAATGCCCGGAGCAAAAATCATAAGAGCGCCTAAGCAGACGAAAATGAGCCCGAATGCAGGAAACCATCCGGCGGTGACAATATATCCTTGATCAGCGGCATCAAAGACTGTCTTGAAGATCATGACCGTACAGTCCCACAGCAGCGAGTCTTATCCCCGCGCCCTTAAATGTTCGACCAACTGCCGCGCATAGGCGGGCAAGTCGGCGCGGCTTTTGACGCAGATCGTCAGGTCGCGCACCGCCCAGGGATCGGACAGTGTCACGGCGGCGATCGCCATCGTCTTCGACACCCTTCGCGCAGTGGTTTCCGGCACGATGCCGATGCCGACATTGCATTCCACCAGCCGGCATACCGCATCGAAGCTGAGCAATTGCACGCGCAGACGTAGCGGCCGGCCGCTGCGCGCGGCCTTGGCGGCGAGGAAGCGCTGCAGCGCGCTGGCGCGAGCGAGACCGACGAAGTCGTAATCGAGGACATCCTCGAAGCCGATCTTGGCGCGCTTGGCCAGCGGGTGATCGCGCGCGACAACAAGGACGAAACGGTCGCGGCGAAATGGATAAGTCTCCAGCGCGCCGGCATCGACGGTGCCCGCGACAATGCCGATGTCGGCAACGCCCTCGGCAATCAGCCCGACGATCTCGTCGCTTAGCCGCTCTTCCAGGTCGACGCTGACACTCGGATGCGTCGCAAGGAACGAGGACAGTGCTTCCGGCAAAAATTCGGTCAAGGCGTTGGTGTTCGACAACAGCCGGATCTGCCCCGCCATACCGCCGCCATAGGCGCCGAGATCTTCGTGCAGCCGCTCGGCCTGGCGTAGGATGGTCCGGGCATGCTGCAGCAGCGTGCGGCCGGCCTGGGTCAACGTCACGCCCTGACGGCCGCGCGTCAAAAGCGGCACGCCGAGGACAGTCTCCATGTTGCGGATGCGGGTCGACGCCGCAGCAAGCGCGAGATGCGCGCGTTCGGCGCCGTGCGTAATGCTGCCGGCTTCAACCACATGGCGAAACAGGCTGAGATCGATGAGGTCGAAACGCATCGGAGAACTCTACCTTCGTCTTTGGCGAAGTCAGACTTAATATATTGCCCATTGTATATTGATTTCTCAAGACTATCCTTTCGTAGGATACGAAATCGTACTGACCCGAATATCCGGAGATTTGCGCGCTGTTGCATTGCAGCAGGTTCGCGAATTGGATAGGAACGGGTCCAAGCTTGGCGCGCCGCCGCCGCATGATTCCGGATGACACCGATGGCCGAGACACGCTCGCTCGAAGCACGCACCCCTGCCGAGCGGCCGCTGTCGCCGCATTTGCAAATCTACCGGCCGATGTTGACGATGATGATGTCGATCGCGCATCGCATCACCGGCTTCGCCCTCTATTTCGGTATGCTCCTGGTGGCGTGGTGGCTGAACGCCGCGGCGAGCCCCAACGGCTATGCGCGCTTTCAATGGTTCGCCGGCTCATGGATCGGCCGCCTCATTCTATTCGGCTACACCTGGGCGCTCATCCATCACATGCTTGGCGGCATTCGCCATCTGATCTGGGATACCGGGCGCGGCTTCGGTCCGAGCGAACGCGAATGGCTCGCCGCCGCCAACCTGATCGGCTCGATCGCGATCACGCTGATCTTGTGGATTTTCGTTCTGCTCACCATGGGAGGCTCGTGATGGGCGCTCCGAAACATATTCGCACGCCGCTGGCGCGCGTGCTCGGCCGTGGCGCTGCTCGGTCGGGCACCGAACACTTCTGGCACCAGCGGCTGACCGCGGTCGCCAATATCCCGCTGACCATCGCGGCGGTGATCATCCTGATTACGCTGCTTGGCCGCAATCAGGCCGCCGTAGCGCAGATTCTCGGTTCGCCCCTCGTCGCCATCATCATGCTGCTGTTCGTCTTCTCGATCACCGTCCATATGCGCATCGGCATGGCCGTGATCATCGAGGACTACGTGCATGACGAATCGGCCAAGCTGACATTGCTGATGGCCAACACCTTCTTCACCTTCGCCGTCGGGCTGGCGGCGGTCTACGGCATCCTCAAGCTCTCGTTCGGATTGTGAGCATGGCAGAGACTGGAGCAAACGGCGGCAAAAACGGAAGCACAGCTCCCGCCATCAATGGCCGCGCATATCCGATCGAAGATCACGCCTACGACGTCATCGTTATCGGCGCCGGCGGCTCCGGCCTGCGCGCCGTGGTCGGCTGCAGCGAGGCCGGCTTGCGCACCGCCTGCATCACCAAGGTGTTTCCGACGCGCTCGCACACTGTAGCGGCGCAAGGCGGCATTGCCGCCGCGCTCGGCAATATGGGCGAGGACGATTGGCGCTGGCATATGTACGACACCGTGAAAGGTTCGGACTGGCTCGGCGACCAGGATGCCATCGAGTACATGTGCCGCAACGCGCCCGAGGCGGTGTACGAATTGGAGCATTGGGGCTTGCCGTTTTCGCGGCGCGAGGACGGCAAGATCTATCAGCGGCCGTTCGGCGGCATGACCACGCATTACGGCAAAGGCACCGCGCAACGCACCTGCGCCGCCGCCGACCGCACCGGCCACGCCATGCTGCACACGATGTATGGCCAGGCGTTGCGCCACCAGACCGAGTTCTTCATCGAATATTTCGCCATCGATTTGATGGTAGACGAGGACGGGCGCTGCCGTGGCGTCGTCGCCATTAATCTCGACAACGGCTCCATGCATCGCTTCTCGGCGCAGATGACCATCATCGCCTCCGGCGGCTATGGCCGCGCCTATGCTTCCTGCACCGGCGCGCATACCCAGACCGGCGACGGCAATGCCATGGTGCTGCGCGCCGGCCTGCCGCTGCAAGACATGGAATTTGTGCAGTTCCATCCGACCGGCGTCTACGGCGCCGGCGTGCTGATCACCGAAGGCGCGCGCGGCGAAGGCGCCTATCTGGTCAATTCCGCGGGCGAGCGCTTCATGGAACGCTATGCGCCGTCCGCAAAGGATCTTGCCTCGCGCGACGTGGTGTCGCGCGCCATGACCATCGAAATCCGCGAAGGCCGCGGCGTCGGGCCGAAAAAGGATCACATCTTCCTGCACCTCGACCATCTCGATCCCAAAATCCTGGCCGAGCGGCTGCCGGGCATCACCGAATCCGCGCGCATCTTCGCCGGCGTCGATCTGACACGCGAGCCGGTGCCGATCGTGCCGACGGTGCATTACAATATGGGCGGCATCGCCACGAATTATCACGGCGAAGCCGTGACCAAGAAGGACGGCAACCCCGACCAGATCGTGCCGGGGCTGATGGCGCTCGGCGAAGCGGCCTGCGTCTCGGTGCATGGCGCCAACCGGCTTGGCTCGAATTCGCTGATCGACCTCGTGGTGTTCGGCCGCGCCGCGGCGCATCGCTGCGCCGAGATCCTTACGCCGAGTGACAAGCAGCCGGATCTGGCGAAAGACTCTGCCGACCGCGCCCTATCGCGGCTCGACAAATACCGCAATGCCTCGGGCTCGACGCCGACCGCGCAATTGCGCGCCAAGATGCAGCAGGCGATGCAGACGAATTGCGCTGTGTTCCGTACCGGCGAAGTGCTGCAAGAAGGCTCCACGCTCATTCACGACGTTCATAAAAGCATCGACGATGTGCGCGTGAGCGACCGTTCGCTGATCTGGAATTCCGACCTGATCGAGACCCTGGAATTCGTCAACCTGATCGAGCAGGCCGTGGTCACCATGGATGCCGCGGGCAATCGCACCGAGAGCCGCGGCGCGCATGCACGCGAGGATTTCCCCGATCGCGACGACCAGAACTGGATGAAACACACTTTGACCTGGCTCGATCCAGCCACCGGCAAAGTCACCATAGATTATCGGCCGGTGCACACCTACACGCTGACCAACGACGTGTCCTATATCGAGCCCCAAAAGCGGGTTTATTGAGGTTCCGATGGTTCAATTCACGCTGCCGAAGAACTCCAAAGTCGAGCAAGGCAAGACTTGGCCGCATGCGGCAAAGACGAGCGCCGAGCGCGAATACCGCATCTACCGCTGGAACCCGGATGAAGGCCGCAACCCGCGTATCGACACCTATTACGTCGATACCGCCGATTGCGGACCGATGATTCTCGATGCGCTGATCTGGCTCAAGAACAACATCGACGCCACGCTCACTTTCCGCCGCTCCTGCCGCGAGGGCATTTGCGGCTCCTGCGCCATGAATATCGACGGCACCAATACGCTCGCCTGCACCAAGGCGATGGGCGAGGTCTCGGGCGCCGTACGCATCTATCCGCTGCCGCACATGCCGGTGGTGAAGGACCTGGTGCCCGATCTCACCAATTTTTACGCCCAACACGCCTCGATCGAGCCTTGGCTGCAGACCAAATCGCCGACGCCGCCCAAGGAATGGAAGCAAAGCCACGAGGACCGGCAAAAGCTCGACGGGCTCTACGAGTGCATCCTGTGCGCGTGCTGTTCGACCGCGTGCCCAAGCTATTGGTGGAATTCCGACCGCTTCCTTGGTCCCGCCGCTTTACTGCAGGCGCAGCGCTGGATCGTCGATTCCCGCGACGAGGCCACCGGCGAGCGGCTCGACAACCTGGAGGACCCGTTCCGGCTCTATCGCTGCCACACCATCATGAACTGCGCCAAGGCCTGCCCCAAGCACCTCAATCCGGCGCAAGCGATCGCCGAGGTCAAGCGCGCACTGGTCGAGCGCCAGGTGTGACGACTATCCACCTGCACTTGTCATCATCCGCGAAGGCGGATGATCCAGTAATCACCGCGTACGCCGTTTACAACTTCAACTTCCGCTTCCGCTGGCCGAGCGTGCGCAGGCGGAGCGCGTTGAGCCGGATAAACCCTTCGGCATCGCGCTGGTCGTAGGCGACAGCGCCCTCCTCGAAGGTCACCAAGTCCTGATCGTAAAGCGAGTACTTGCTCGTGCGGCCGACCACGCCGACATTTCCCTTGTAGAGTTTAAGCCGCACTTTGCCGCTGACGAATTCCTGGCTCCGGTCGATCGCCGCCTGCAGCATGTCGCGCTCGGGCGAAAACCAGAATCCGAAATAGATCAGTTCGGCGTATTTCGGCATCAGCTCGTCCTTGAGATGCGCCGCGCCGCGGTCGAGCGTGATCGATTCGATGCCGCGATGCGCGGCAAGCAGGATGGTGCCGCCCGGCGTTTCGTACATACCGCGGGACTTCATGCCGACGAAGCGGTTCTCGACCAGATCGAGCCGGCCGATGCCGTGCTTTTTGCCCAGCGCGTTGAGCGCCGTGAGCAACTGCGCCGGCGACAATTTCTTGCCGTCGATCGCGACCGGATCGCCGCGGTCGAATTCGACCTCGATATATTCCGCCTCGTTTGGCGCATTCGCCGGATCGTCGGTGCGCGAATAGACGTAATCCGGCACTTCGCCGGAGGGGTCTTCCAGCACTTTGCCCTCGGACGAAGTGTGCAGCAGATTGGCATCGGTCGAGAATGGCGCCTCGCCGCGCTTGTCCTTGGCGATCGGGATCTGATTTTTCTCGGCAAATTCCAATAGCGCCTCGCGCGATTTGAACTCCCATTCGCGCCATGGCGCGATGACTTTCACGTCGGGCTTGAGCGCGTAATAAGCGAGTTCGAACCGCACCTGGTCGTTGCCCTTGCCGGTCGCGCCATGAGCCACGGCATCGGCGCCGACCTTCTCCGCGATCTCGATCTGCTTCTTGGCGATCAGCGGCCGAGCAATCGAAGTGCCGAGCAGATACTGGCCCTCATAGAGCGCATTGGCGCGGAACATCGGAAACACATAATCGCGGACGAATTCCTCGCGCAAATCCTCGATGAAGATGTTTTCCGGCTTGATGCCGAGCGTCAGCGCTTTCGCTCGCGCCGGCTCTAGCTCCTCGCCCTGGCCGAGATCGGCCGTAAACGTGACGACCTCGCAGCCATAGGTCGTCTGCAGCCATTTAAGAATGATCGAAGTGTCGAGCCCGCCGGAATAGGCCAGCACGACTTTCTCGACGTCTTTCTTGCCGCCCGCAGGCATGGCGAAAACCTCTCGCTGAAGGCGGCTTGCCCCGCCCGAAATGCGCGCGGACTATAGGGGCGCGGTAGCCGGGCGCAAGCGTTCGAAAGGCTCAGGAAGCCTTGCCGTTTCGGCCACCCAGCCGCCGCGCCAGCGTCCCGAGCTTCTCGCCGGCTTCTGTCAGCCGACGTTCGGCGGCCGCCTCGTCGATGCGGGTCGCGGGCCAGCGATAGATCAGGCCGTGGATGAGCCAGATCAGGAGATACATGAACACGCCGGCGAAGACGACGTCGGAGAAAAAATGGGCCCCGGCGGCGATGCGCAGCACGCCGACGCCGAAGCCGAAGGCGAGCGCGGCGGCATAAGCGAGCGGCAGCAATTCCGGGCCTGCCAGCGCCGCCGGCGCCAGCGTCCAGAATGCGCCGGATGGTTCGCCGGCAATGAACGAACAATTATTCGGACAGTCGCCGCGCGGGTCCCACCACGACGTGAACCGATAGTCGCCGCCGAACTGCCGCACGTCGATCGGGCGCGGCCGTCCCCAGTGATCCTTGAGAATGACGTTGGTGAGAAGGCCGGGCCCAAGCGCCAGCGTTGCGATCAGGAAGAGCGCCGCGCGCGCTTCGATCAGCATGCGCCGCTGCGGCCAAATCAGCTTGCCGATAACGGCCAGAAAGGCCGGCAGCACGATGAGCGTGATGAGCACACGCGCCGCTTCGCGCGTGTGCTGCACCCACATCTGGGCATTGACGTCAAACAAATGCCGCGCCGGATCGAAGAAGGCGCCGGCAATATCGAGGTCGAGCTGCGGATCGACCGCGCAGATCACGCCGACCGCAAACCCTATGCCGAGCGCGATAGTGAGCCCCGTGCGATTCATGCGATGACGTCCACGCGCCGGATCACTTCCACAAACCGGCGCGCCGGCCGGCGAACAGCCAATAAACCATGCCCCCGGCAATGCCGGCTGCGGCAAAGACCTCGCGTTCGCGCGCGATGTCGACATCGGCGGCCGCCCGATAACCGGAAAAATCGAGCCCGAATGCCATAGCCAGTGCCAGCGCGGCGCCGATCACGCCATAGACAATGACCGAACGCAGCGCAAAACCCTCGGTAATGACGATGATGAGCAACGTCGGCAAAAAGCCGATGACGAAGATAATAAGCGCGCCAATCCCGACCACCACCCACATCGCCGTCGACTGTGCTTGCGACGACTGCACGCCGAGCGAGCGGAAAAAATAATCCCATTCCGGCGTCAGCGTGCCCAGCGCAAGAACGAGCGAAGCCGCAATGCAGGCCCAGACATAGCCGACGAACATCATGACGATGCGGAACAGAGCGGTCATGACAATTCGATTGGCCCTAGCGATTTTTCTTTGCGCATGATCTCGTCCGAAAACCGGCATCCACCTTTCGGGATCGTGCTCAGTCGGTCGCGGCCATGGCGCGCAGCGCCAGACGCTCGCGGGCGGACAGCTTTTCGGTTGCGCTTTTGAGCTGGCCGCAGGCGGCAAGAATGTCGCGGCCGCGCGGCGTGCGCACCGGCGAGGAATAACCGGCGTTGAAAACGATTTCGGAAAATTTCTCGATCTGCTCCCAGTCGGAGCATTCGTATTTGGTGCCCGGCCAGGGATTGAACGGGATCAGATTGATCTTGGCCGGAATGCCCTTGAGCAGCCGCACCAGCGCCCTGGCGTCGACCAGCGAATCGTTGACGCCCTTGAGCATGACGTATTCGAATGTGATGCGCCGCGCATTGGAGAGACCAGGATAGTTGCGGCAGGCATCGAGCAGCTCGCGCAGCGGATATTTGCGATTGAGCGGCACCAGCTGGTCGCGCAATTCGTCGGTGACGGCATGCAGCGACACCGCAAGCATTGAGCCGATTTCCGCGCCGGCGCGCACGATATTGGGGACGACGCCGGACGTCGACAGCGTGATGCGCCGCTTGGAGATGCTCAATCCGTCGCCGTCGGCGACCACGGCGAGGCCGTCGCGCACCGCCTCGAAATTATAGAGCGGCTCGCCCATCCCCATCATGACGATATTGGAGACGAGGCGCTTTTCCGGCTCGCGACCCCCTCCCTTCCCTCCCCCGCATGCGGGGGAGGGAAGGGAGGGGGTCCAGTCATTGAGCCGGTCGCGCGCCAAGACAACCTGACCGGCGATCTCAGCCGCGGTCAGATTGCGCACCAGGCGCTGCGTGCCGGTATGGCAAAACGTGCAGGTGAGCGCGCAGCCGACCTGGCTCGAAATACACAAGGTGCCGCGGTCGGTCTCCGGAATATAGACACATTCGACCTCATGCGGCGCACTGCCGGCCTCGCCCGGCAGCCGAAGAAGCCACTTGCGCGTGCCGTCGACTGAAATCTGCTCGGTGGCGATCTCCGGCCGCGCCAGCGTGAAGCGCTGCGCCAGCGCCGTGCGCAACTCCTTCGACAGCGTTGTCATCGCGTCGAAATCTTGCGCGCCGCGCACATAGAGCCAGTGCCAGATCTGCTGCACCCGCATGCGGCGCTGCCGTTCCGGCACGCCGGCCTCGCCCAATGCCGCAGCCAGCGCCTCGCGCGTCATGCCGACGAGCGACGGCTGCGCCGGCGCCGCATAGGCCTCGAGCGGCCGCTTCTCGATGAACGGCGCGGCACCGGGGCGTTCGGTTTCGGTCACTGCAAAGGAAGCCATCGGCTATCCAAGGTCGAAAAGCGGGGCCAAAGGGCGCCTGCCGCATAGATGGGGCTGAAAAAGCGACTTTAACACCGCTAAGCCTGCGGACGGCAGACGCCTATTTGCATTCCTGCGCCATGCGGTCGAGCGCCTGCGACATACCTTTCAAATTGAATGTGTCGGTGGTTTGCGTGCCTTTGGCCGACTCCCCCTTGACGACGGCGTTATCGCCGCCCCGCATGGCATCGACCATCTGCGCTTCCTCGGCCGCGTTCTTGATCCAGGCGCCGTCCTGCTGAGTGTACAGCGCAAAACTGGTCGAGCCGACCTGTGCGCTCGCCTCAGACCCCGGCTTGAACGGATAGCCTATGATGATCGAGACCTCATTGGTCACTTTGTCGGCCGGGCGGGTGGAGATGAACATGTAGACCGGGTTGCGCGGCCGGTTGGGCGGATTGGTCTCTGAGGACATCGGCTTGGAAATGGCGAAGCAGACCTTCTTGCCGCCGGGAGAAGCCGTATAGGCGCCCCACTCGGCATATTGGCCAAGGAGCTTCGGCTGGCCACCGGCCTCATGCACCGCCGGGGCTTCGTGCCTTTCAACCGCGGCCGCTGGCGTCGCAGGCGCGGGTTTCGGTGCCGGTTTGGGTTTAGGTTTGGGCTTCAGCTTCGCCCCGGCCACCGGCGCGGCGGAGGCCGGTGCCGGCTGCTGGGCCCGCGCCGGAACGCCGAATGCCGCGGCAATGAACAGCAAACAGGCAAACTGCCATCTTCGATCCATGCGCATATGCCTCGTGGAGGGCGCCCCCGCCCTGATTAGCAATTTTGTCATTTTAATCCAATTCGTTCGAATACGGAATGAGATAGCCGGCGCCAGGAACCGGTCTTTGCGACGGCGCGATTCGTGCCGCCTTTGCTGGCACCCCCGCGGCGCATCGGACAAGGGCAGAGCCAACCGTCGCCATGATGCCGGAATGACGAAAGCTTGATATGAAGCGCACATGAAGGCCATCCTCTGCAGCCATTTCTGCACCGCCGATGAACTTGAGCTCGCCGATATCGAGGAGCCGCACGCCGGCCCCGGCGAAGCGGTGGTGCGGGTGAAATCGACGGCGCTGAATTTCTTCGATACGCTGATCATCGCCGGTAAATATCAGCACAAGCCGCCGTTTCCGTTCTCGCCGGCGGCGGAGTTTGCCGGCGTGGCCGATAGCATCGGCGCCGGCGTCACCGGCATCGCGCCGGGCGACCGCGTCATGGGCAATATCGGCTGGGGCGCGGCGCGCCAAGCCGTCGCCGTCCCGGCGCAGCAGCTGGTAAAAATGCCCGACGGGCTCGATTTCGACCGCGCCGCCGGCCTGACGGTCACCTACGGCACGACGCTATACGCGCTGCAAGAACGCGCCGACCTCAAATCCGGCGAAACGCTGGTCGTGCTCGGCGCCTCCGGCGGCACCGGTCTCGCGGCGATCGAGATCGGCAAGATCATGGGTGCGCGCGTCATCGCCTGCGCGTCCTCGAACGACAAGCTCGCTTTCGCCCGACAGCACGGCGCCGACGAGACGGTGAATTATGCGACCGACGACTTGCGCAATGCGCTCAAGAAACTCGGCGGCGAGCACGGCATCGACGTGATCTACGATCCGGTCGGCGGTCCTTACGCGGAACCCGCCGTGCGTTCTCTGGCCTGGGAGGGCCGTTATCTGGTGGTCGGCTTCGCCGCCGGCGAAATCCCGAAGCTGCCGCTTAATCTCGTGCTGCTGAAAAGCTGCGATATTCGCGGCGTATTGTGGGGCACCTGGGTGAGGCGCGAGCCGGAGGCGCAACGCGCCTTGATGACGCAAATCGTCGAGTGGTGCGCGCAAGGCAAGCTCAGCGCGCATGTGCATGCGGTTTATCCGCTGCGCGAGATCGCGGCCGCGCTCAAGGCTATCGCCGACCGCGAGGTGATGGGAAAAATCGTACTGCGGCCGTAGCGGCGTTACGCCCGCAACCGCGCCAGCATGCTTTGCGCCGCCTGCCGATGCTCCGGCTTGATATGCGAGGCGACGAGCTTGAACGCTGCGCCCAGCACCGCGGCGTCGTCGGCGTAACCGATCACTGGTATCGTGTCGGGAATCAAATCGTCAGGTACGACGAAATAAACGATGGCGCCGACCAGCGCGACCTTCACATAGAGCGGCGTCTGGCGATCGAAGGCGCAGTAATGCGCGGTGAGCACGTCCTCCAGGAAAGGAATGCTCGCCGCTTCGCGCTTGAGCTTGCGCCAGAATTTGCGACGCAGACCCGCTTCGTCGCCGGCGATCCGGCGGCTCCGCGCAGCCAAATCCTGCCAAGAAAAGCTCGGCCAAGCGGCGGTTTGTTGCCAAAAGCTCATTGGCTCTCCCACGGATAATCGATTGCCGCCGAAAAGATGGCGCCGAAAGGCGGCGGCCGCAAGGCGGCCCGCAATTCGCCGGTTTGCCCGGATGCCGGTCGGTTAGCCCGCAATCTTATCCATCGCCTCGGCGAGCTTGATGTCGCGCTCGGTCAAGCCGCCGGCGTCATGGGTCGACAAGGTGACGTCGACGGTCTTGTAGACGTTGAACCATTCGGGATGGTGATCGAGTTTTTCAGCGACCAGTGCTGCACGGGTCATGAAGCCGAAGGCCTCGTTGAAATCGGCAAAAACGAATTTCCTGGTGATGGCGTCGCGCCCCGATGTCTCGCTCCAGCCTTTGAGCCGGGCCAAGGCAGCCTTGCGTGCTTCGCCGGCGAGTTTTTGAGTCATCTGCAAGCTCCGTCTGTACAGGCGAACGCCCGAACGCCACCAACCTCTCGCTATCGCAACTATGGGCCAACATGAGTAGATAGCCAACCAACGGTCAACGCCGGGGAAGCCCGGAGGCCACGGGCCCGTCGCCGGGCGATCCGCATCCATGTGACATTCAAGGTGTTTCTCGCCTGGATTTTTGCCGCCGGCTGGGACGTTCGGCCTGGTAGACGGTGCCCCGCTACGGGGCGGAGCCCGTCAAGGTCGGGCCATAGAGTCGAGCGAAAATGAAGCGTTGGCAATTAACCAAAGCATCGTCTGCTCCTTGAATGCGCGCTTGCGCACTGGAGTCAAACCCAGCGAGCCGTGTTAGAATTAACTATGCCGCCCGGCCTACCACAACGTCCGCCGCTTGCCATGAGGTTTTGGCTTTTCCGGCGTTCCAAGGGAAACGCGGCGGGCTCGGCCGCCGCACCGGGCCACTCATCAAGTCATGCCATGAGCATCGAGTCACTCGAACACATGGTGCGAAGCCGGGTGCGGATGTTTCTCCGCCACACGTGGCTGGTCACCGTTCTCGGCACCCTCGGTCTGGCCGCGGCGCTGTGGGTGGCCTTCTATTTCACCACCGAAGCCGACCATATGCGGATCGCCGCCGGTCCGGTGGACGCCAAATTTGTTCAGGCGCTGACCAATCAAATCGCGAAGGGCCGCCAAGATATTTCTTTGCAGATCGTTCCGACGCAGGGGTCGAGACAAACCGCGCAGGCGATCAGCAAGGGCGCCGCCGATCTCGCGGTGCTGCCGAGTAATCTCGAAGACTCCGTGAATTGGCCGGTCATCGCCATTGTCCGGCAAAACGTGATGGCGTTGATCGTGCCGCCGCCCGGCGCAGGCAAATCCAAAGGCGGCCAGAATCCCGACTCCAGCACAGCGAATGCCAAGGGTGCCAAAAGCGCCGGGGCGTCGAAGGCTACCAAAAGCGCCAAAAGCACCAAGAGCGCAAAAAAATCCGATAGCGATGACAGCGACGACAGCAATAAATTCGGCAAAGTGGCCCAGCTTTTCGGCAAGCGGGTCGGCATCGTCACCGGCAATGAGGCGACGACCGGCCTGCTTGAACTCGTGCTGAGCCATTACGGCGTGCCGCTTGCCAAAGTGACGGTATCGCAGATCGACCCGAAAAATCTTGCCGACGCCGTCAGGAACAATCTGGTCGACGCGCTATTCGTGGCCGGCGCCGCGACGGGCCGGGACATCTCCAACGCAGTGGCGGCAGCGACGGTGAACGGCAAGGCGCCGTCCTTCATCGAGATCGATCAGGCCGACGGCATTGCCAAACGCAACCCGGCTTTCGCCTCGATCGATATCGACGCCGGCACCTTCGGCGGCAATCCGCCGACTCCCGATGACAGCCTCAAAAGTCTGAGCTTCGCCGAATACCTGGTGGCGCGAAAGTCGTATAGCGATTCCGTCATCGCGGCGCTGTCGAGGGTGATCTATTCGTCGCGTCAGGCGCTCGCCGCCGCGATGCCGGGCGACGTCAAGATCGCGGCCCCCTCGACCGACAAGGATGCCGAGGTCGTCGTCCATCCGGGCGCGTTGGCGTATCTTTCCGACAGCCAGCAGTCGTTTTTCGACAAATACGGCGACGACATTTTCTACGGCATGCTGATCTTTCCGGTATTCGGATCGGCGATTGCTGGCTTGGCGAGCTATCTGCGAAGCAGCAGCCGTACCCGGCGGTTGCGGCTCCTCCAGCGCGTGCTGGATCTGGTGCGCAAGGCGCACGCCGCACCGACGATCGAGGCGATCGATCGGCTTCAGGTCGAGGCCGACAACCTGGTGATTGCGATCATCCACCAGGGCGAACACGAGGAATTCGACGAAACCGTGCGCATGTCGTTTGCCTTCGCGCTCGACCAGCTGCGCTTCGCCATTGCGGCGCGCCGCGCTGCCCTGGTCGGGCAGACGGGCACGGTTAACGGCAGCGCCGCGGCGGCGGGCGCCAAGGCCGCAGCAGCATAGATGGCCGCCGCAGCATAAACGATTGCTTCTGCGCGATTCCCGACTATATACGGCCCATCAATCGCGGGCCCCTTCGGGGCCCGTAACGGTTTAGCGCGCACAACACACATGAATCTCCGTAACATTGCCATTATCGCCCACGTCGACCATGGCAAAACCACCCTGGTCGACCGGCTTTTGCAGCAATCGGGCTCGTTCCGCGAGAACCAGCGCGTGGCCGAGCGCGCACTCGATTCCAACGACCTTGAGCGCGAGCGGGGCATCACCATCCTCGCCAAGGCGACCTCGCTGGTGTGGAACGATACCCGAATCAATATCGTGGATACGCCGGGCCACGCCGATTTCGGCGGCGAGGTCGAGCGCATCCTTAATATGGTCGATGGCGCCCTGGTGCTGGTCGACGCCGCCGAGGGGCCGCTGCCGCAGACCAAGTTCGTGGTGTCGAAAGCGCTCAAGATGGGGCTGCGCCCGATCGTGGTCATCAACAAGGTCGACCGCTCCGACGCGCGCCCCACGGAGGTCGCCAACGAAGTGTTCGACCTGTTCGCCGCGCTCGATGCGACCGAGGAGCAGCTCGATTTCCCCATCCTCTATGGCTCGGCCAAGCAGGGCTGGATGGCGTCCGACCCGGCCGGGCCCAAGGACCGGCGCATGGCGCCGCTGTTCGAACTCGTTATTAGTCACGTCGCGCCGCCACAGGTCGAGGAAGGCCCCTTCCGCATGCTGGGCACGATCCTCGAGGCCAATCCCTATCTCGGCCGCATCGTCACCGGCCGTATCTTCTCCGGCTCGGTGAAGCCCAACCAGGCGGTGAAAGTCCTCGACCGCAACGGCGAACTCGTCGAAGAGGGCCGCGTCACCAAGGTCCTCGCTTTCCGCGGCCTGGAGCGTGCGCCGATCGATGAAGGTTTTGCCGGCGACATCATCGCCATCGCCGGGCTACCCGATGCGTTCGTCTCGCACACGCTGTGCGCGCCTGAGGTGACCAAGCCACTACCGGCGCAGCCGATCGATCCGCCGACGCTGACTATGACCTTTCACATCAACGATTCCCCGCTGGCCGGCACCGAAGGCGACAAGGTGCAGAGCCGGGTAATCCGCGACCGTCTCTTGCGGGAGGCCGAGGGCAACGTCACGCTGCGGATTTCCGAATCCATGGAGAAGGATTCCATGGAAGTCGCCGGCCGCGGCGAATTGCAGCTCGGCATCCTGATCGAAACCATGCGGCGGGAAGGTTTTGAGCTTTCGGTGTCGCGGCCGAAGGTGCTTTATCAACATAGCCCGTCGGGTGAACTCCTCGAACCGATCGAGGAAGTCGTCATCGACGTCGACGAAGGACATTCCGGCGTGGTGGTGCAGAAACTCGCCGAGCGCAAGGGCGAGATGGTCGAGATGCGGCCTTCCGGCGGCGGCCGGGTGCGGCTCATCTTCTATGCGCCGACGCGCGGGCTTATCGGCTATCAGGGCGAACTCCTCACCGACACTCGTGGCACCGCGGTGATGAACCGTTTGTTTCACGCTTACGGACCGCATCGCGGCGACATCGTCGGGCGGCGCAACGGGGTATTGATATCGACCGATCAGGGCGAGGCCGTGGCTTACGCGATGTGGAATCTGGAAGATCGCGGCCCGATGATGATCGAGCCGGGCTGGAAGGTTTATCGCGGCATGATCGTCGGCGAGCATACGCGCGGCAACGACCTCGAAGTCAACGTGCTCAAGGGCAAGAAGCTGACCAACATCCGCACCCACTCCAAGGACGAGGCGATCCGGCTCACACCGCCGATCCGCATGACCTTGGAAAAAGCGCTCGCCTATATCGAAGACGACGAACTGGTCGAGGTGACTCCGAAATCGATCCGGCTGCGCAAGAAGCTGCTCGATCCAGTCGAGCGCAAGCGCGACGAGCGGCGCAAAGAAGCCGAGCGCGTCTAGTCGCGGCTCGACCGCGCGTGTGCGTCCCAGGCCGCCCGCGAAAACCAAGCGTCATCCTGTCACAAGTTTCGTCGCACCTGATGCCGCCGGCGCAGAATACGGCGAACCGTGACAGGATTGCAACAGCGCGTCCGGATCGCACGCGGGGCTGACATTTTCGCGTTCGCGATTGTGGTCAGACCCCTATGTTTTGGCTAATAATCCACATCGTTAACCGAAGGTGAATCGAAAGCCTTGAAGGCCGCAGAACCGCTTGCTTTGATCGGGTCGTGAATCGGGTGATGAGCCGCAGGACAAGCATCGCATCATGAGCACCATCCTCATTGAAATCCGTCGGGCCCGGGCCTGCGATGCCGGCGCGGTCGCGGACGCCCATGATGAGGCGTGGCGGACCGCTTATCAGGGCATCATCCCCGGCGCCGAGCTGGAACGGCTGATCAATCGCCGCGGTCCGGCATGGTGGGAAAGCGCCATCCGCAAGGGCAGCCGCATCGCGCTCTTGCAATTCGGCGACAAGATCGCCGGCTACGCCAATTACGGACGCAATCGCGCGCGCAGCCTCTATTACGACGGCGAGATCTATGAGCTCTATCTGCGGCCGGAATTTCAGGGCCTCGGCTTCGGTCGCCGGCTATTCACCGCGTCGCGGCGCGATCTGGCGCAGAGCGCGCTCAAATCGCTGATCGTGTGGGCGCTGTCGGAGAACGAAAACGCGGTTGAGTTCTACCGCGCGCTCGGCGGCAAGGCAGTGGCGCGCAGCTCCGAGAAATTCGGCACTCGCGTGCTCGACAAAGTCGCCTTCGGCTGGAACAGCTGACTCACACCGCCGGTGGCGGTAGCCCGGCCTGCGCGCAGGCCGCGCGCAAGGTGTTGACCAACAGACAAACGATAGTCATCGGCCCGACGCCGCCGGGCACCGGCGTGATTGCGCCGGCCACTTCCACCGCCTCAGCAAAATTCACGTCGCCGACGATGCGGGATTTGCCGCTGCCGTCCGTGACGCGGTTGATGCCGACGTCGATCACCGTAGCGCCCGGCTTGATCCAGTCGCCGCGAATGAATTCGGCGCAGCCAATCGCTACGCAAAGGATCGCGGCGCGCCGGCAATCATCGGGCAGATTGCGCGTGTGGGTATGCGCCACGGTCACGGTGGCGTTTTCATTGAGCAGAATCTGCGACAGCGGATTGCCGACGATGTGCGAGCGGCCGACCATCAGCGCATCGAGGCCGGTGAGCGAAGGATGCACGGTCTTGATCAGCTTGAGGCAGGCGACCGGCGTGCACGGCACCAAGGCCGGCAGCCCCGTCATCAGCCGCCCGGCATTGAGCGGATGGAAGCCATCGACGTCTTTGTCCGGATTGATGCTGTTGAGAATGCGCGCCGGATTGATCTGCGGCGGCAGCGGCAGCTGCACCAAAATACCGCTCACCGCCGGATCGGCATTAAGCGCTTTTATCAGCGCGAGGAGCTCCGCTTCGCCGGTCGCGGCGGGTAATTGATAGTCGAGCGGCCGCATGCCGACTTCGACCACCGCGCGCGATTTGCTGGTGATGTAAGTCTTGCTGGCCGCGTTATCGCCGACCAGCACGACCGCCAGCCCGGGCACGATACCGTGCGCCGCGGTCAGGCGATGCGTCTCGGCCTTGACCGAAGCGCGCAACGCCGTCGCAATCGCCTTGCCGTCGATGATGCGAGCCGTCACGGGCGTTCAGTAGACGTTCGGCAGGATATAGAGCGCGATCACATAGCGGATGAAGACGATGATCAGAAACAAGATGACCGGGGAAATATCGATACCGCCCAGATTGGGCAGTATGCTGCGGATCGGACGCAGCGCCGGCTCGGTGATGCGATAGAGGAAATCGCCGATCATCGCGACCACATGGTTGCGCGTATTCACCACGTTGAAGGCAACGAGCCAGGAAAAGATCGCCATCGCGATCACGATCCAGACATAGAGCTGCAGAGCTAAATCGATGACCAGAAAAAGGGCGCGCATGGACCGGATTCGGGTTAAAGGTGGCAGAAACTAGCGAAAGGCTGGTGGAGCCGAGGGGAGTTGAACCCCTGACCTCCTCATTGCGAACGAGGCGCTCTCCCAACTGAGCTACGGCCCCGCCAATCGGCAAATTCCGCCTTCGTGGCGAGTGGGCGCCATTTAGGACCGGCGTCTTATGCTGTCAAGGATGGGTAAAATCGCGCCGATCCGGCTATAAGGGCCGCGAATGACTCAACCTTCCCCGCCGCTGTCGCTGTTGCGCCATCCGGCCTATGTCCGCTTTCTCTATGTGCGGGTCGCCGCCTCGATTGCGCAGCAAATCCAGGTCGTCGCGGTCGGCTGGCAGATGTACGAATTGACCAATAGCCCGTTCCACCTGGGCTTGATCGGGCTCGTGCAATTCATCCCCGCCGTCGGCTTGTTCGTCTTCACCGGCCACGTGGCGGATCATTATGACCGGCGCTGGGCCACTTTCGTCGCGCAACTGATCGAGGCGCTCGCGGTCGCCGCGCTGGCTTTCGCCAATGCCACCGGCCGGCTCACGCCCGGGCTTCTTCTCGCCATGGCCTTTGTGGTCGGCACCGGCCGCGCCTTCGAGCAGCCGAGCCTGCAATCGGTGCTGCCGAATATCGTTCCGTCTGATCTGCTGCCGCGCGCCATCGCCGGTTCGAGCTCGGCATCGCAAACCGCCGTGATTGCCGGGCCGGCGCTTGGCGGCATCTTGATCGAAATCAGTCCGACCCTGGTCTTCACGGTCTGCGCAGCGCTCTGGCTCTCCACCGGACTGGTGATGCTCGGCATCACCATGGAAGCAAAACTTCCGGAGCGCGCCCCGCTCGATCTCAAATCGATGTTCAGCGGGCTGACTTTCATGGTGAGCCGAAAGGTCGTGCTCGGCGCCGTGCTGCTCGATCTGTTCGCGGTCGTGCTCGGTAATCCCACCGCGGTGCTGCCGATTTTCGCCCGCGACATTTATCTCTCCGGCCCCCTCGGCTTCGGCATCTTGCGCGCCGCGCCCGCCGCCGGCGCCATCGCCACGGCGCTCGTTTTGGCGCGCTGGCCGATTTCCGATCGCGTCGGCCGCGTCATGTTCGCGACCGTGACGATCTATGGCGTGGCGACGATACTCTTCGCGCTGACGCCGAATTTCGGGCTCGCGCTCGCTGCCTTGGCGGTCGTTGGCGCCGCCGACACTATAAGCGTCGTGATCCGCCAGACCATGGTGCAGCTGCGCACGCCGGACCAGATGCGCGGCCGGGTTTATGCGGTGAATTCGATGGTCACTAATACCTCGAACCAGCTCGGCATTTTCCGGGCCGGCACGGCGGCTGCGGTGTTCGGCACCGTACCTTCGGTGCTGCTCGGCGGTTTGAGCACCATCGTGGTCGTCCTGATTTCGACCAAGATTTTTCGCGAGCTCTACGATGCCGAGCGCTATCACGATGGCGGGGTCTAATTCGCTGATACGGCCCTGGCAGCACCGCCGCCGCTGCGGCATCATGGCGCCCGTTAGGCCGGCGGTTAATAGGACAGCATAATGCGACTGCTCATTTCGATCTGTCTCGCCGCAGCCATGGCTGCTGCAGCTATGGCCGCTGCCACCGTGCCGGTGCGCGCCGCGGCGCCCTGCGGCGGCGATTTCGGCGCGTGGCTCCAAGGGGTCAAGCAGGAAGCCGCGGCCGACGGTATTTCGCAGGCCGCCATCCAATCGGGATTAGCGGGCGTCACCTACGACCCGACCATCATCGCGCGCGACCACGCCCAAGGCGTTTTCCGGCAAAGTTTTGAGCAGTTCTCCGGCCGCATGGTGCCGCCGCGGCTCGCCCGCGCCCGGCAGAAGATGCTGGTATACGCCTCGCTGCTGAGCCGCATCGAGCAGCAATATGGCGTACCCGGCGGCGTCATCGTCGCGATCTGGGGGCTGGAAACCGATTTCGGCGCCGATACCGGTCACTTCCCGACGATCCGCTCGCTGGCGACGCTGGCATACGACTGCCGGCGGCCGGACAAGTTCCGTAGCGAACTCATCGCCGCGCTGCGCATGATCG
>JBAQAB010000583.1:0-7376 GCA_049285535.1 Xanthobacteraceae bacterium | reverse complement strand
TAGTGCTCTGGCAGCACCGCGGCGGCGGCATGGCGCTGGAGACGCGCGCGGTGCTGGCAACTCACGATCCAGTGGCGGACGTGCTGACGGTATGGTCCGGCACGCAGACGCCGCATCTCGGCCGCGGCACGCTTGCCGATCTGCTCGATCGCAATCTCGAATCGATCCGCATGATCGCGCCGGACGTCGGCGGCGGTTTCGGGCCGAAGGCGATCTTCTACCCGGAAGAAGCGGTGATCCCGGCGGCGGCGAGCACGTCGTAATCGACGACGACCGCCGCCGCGGCGTCCTCGGCCAGATAGCGCGAATCGGCGATCACCACGGCGATCGGCTGGCCGACGTAACAGGCTTCATCGTGGGCCAATGCCGTTTGCGTCCGCGGCGTCGCGATAGCCGGATTGGGTGTGAGCATCGGGATCGGCATCCGGCGCATCGGCTCGGGCAGGTCGTCGGCGGTCAAAACGGCATGCACACCGGGCATCGCCATTGCTGCAGTGCTGTCGATGCCGCGTATCAGTGCGTGCGCATATGGCGAGCGAACGAAGCATGCTTGCAGCATGCCTGACAGTTTCAGATCGTCGACGAAGCGGCCGCGTCCGGACAGCAGCGCCGGGTCCTCAAGTCGCTTCACGCGCGCGCCAAAATGTTTTGCGCCCATCGCTTAAGCTCCGGATCCGCCGCGCAGCCGCTGCGCGGCGTCGAGCGCGGCTTTGACGATGCCGGCGTAACCGGTGCAGCGGCACAGGTTGCCGGTCAGCGCGTCGCGCACTTCGTGTTCGGTCGGGTCGGGGTTGTCGCGCAACAATTCGGTGAGCGTGATCAGCATGCCCGGGGTACAGAAGCCGCATTGCAGGCCGTGGTTGTCCATGAACGCCTGCTGCAGCACCGATAGCCCGTTATCGGGCGTCAGGCCCTCGACCGTGGTCACCTCACTGCCATTGGCTTGCACCGCGAACATCAGGCAGGCGCGGGCGGTGCGGCCGTCGACCAGCACCGTGCAGGCACCGCAGACGCCATGCTCACAGCCAAGATGCGTGCCGGTGAGACCAATCTCGTGGCGCAAAAAATCTGCGAGCGTCAGACGCGATTCGACGACGCGGGCGTGCGACTTGCCGTTCACCGTGATCCGCGTCGCCTGCTTACCCATACGCCACTCTACGCACCGCAGTTCAGACTTCGACGCCGGCACCTCGCGCCGCGTCGACCAGAGCGCGAGCGCTTAGTACCTGCGCCAGATGCCGCCGGTAGTCGCCTCCGGCATGAATATCGGAAATTGGCTCGATCAGCCATGCCGCTGCGGACGCGGCGTGAATCGCTCTGGAATCGATCGCCTTGCCGGTGAGCGCCGCTTCGGCGGCATCGACGCGTAGCGGCCGCTCGGCGACGCCGAACAAAGAAAGCGCCGCGCGCCGCACCACGTTGCCGGCACCGATGTCGAGGAGTGCCGCGGCACCGGCCAGGGCGAAATCGCCTTGGCGGCGGGCGAATTCGTGAAAGCCGTGGCCGTGACCGAGCCGCCAGATCGGCAGCTCGACGGCCGCGATCATTTCGTCGGGCGCCAGCGTCGTCGTCATGAAGCCGAGGCTGAACTCGCGAAATGGCACCGACCGCAGGCCGCGAATACTGGCGAGATGCAAAATAGCGTCATAGGCGGCGCACACCGCAGGCAATTCGGCGGCCGGATCGGCGTGCGCAAGTGAGCCGCCGATGGTGCCGCGGTTGCGCGTCTGGCGATGGCCGACATGGCGCAGCGCTTCCGCCAGCAGCGGGCAATGCCGCGCGATCTCCGGCGAGGTTTCGAGGTCGCGCTGCCGCATCATGGCACCGATGCGCAATCGCCCGTCGATCACGGCAATGCCGCGCAGGTCGTCGACGTGGCCGAGATCGACCAGATGATCGACGATCACGTAACGAAAGTTCATCATCGGCACCAGCGACTGCCCGCCGGCGAGGATTTTGGCGTTGGGAAGCGTAGCGAGAAGCTCGGCCGCTTCCTTGAGCTGCCGCGGCGCGTGATAGTCGAAGGGCGCAGGCTTCATGGTCCCGGACGCGACCGCATAAGTGACGCAACGCCAAGCTAACGCATTATTTGATTGAACGATATCGCTAGGCCGTCTTCACCCCGAGCTCCGCCTGCTCCTTGGCGTAGGCCGCGTCCATGCGCGAGGCGAGGCCGTGCTTGGCGAGCTCGGCCGCGAAGATGCGGCGGATTTCCGGCTTCTCGTCGAGATAGTCGATCTGGTCGCCGCCGACGCGCTTGGAAATCCACGCTTTCGGCACGCCTTGCGCGTTGCGGATAGCAACGCCCTCGTGCTTGAAGGCGAGATAGCGCGACGGCGTGGTGCCGGTGTTGAAGTGCTGGTGGAACCACATGTTCGGCGGCACGATCAGCGTGCCGATCTCCCAATCGTAGCGTTGCGGCTCTTCGCCCTCCGGCCACATCATCGAAAAGCCTTCGCCCGACAGCACGATCACGTGTGCGCCCGGGCCGTGGGCGTGGCCTTTTTTGTAGGTGCCGATCGGGAATTGCGAAATGTGGCTGTTCATCGAGCCCTTAGCCATGTTGAAGCGGATGTGGCCGCCGCCGGCGCCGCGCTCCGTCGCGGTGATTAGTGGAATGTTGACGGCATCGGGTACGAAATTGGTGGCCAGCAAAAAACCCTTCTGCTCGCCCTTTGAGGAGAAATAATCCGGCTCACCGGCGAAGCGGTCCTTGAAGTCGTATTTGGTGTTGAAGATGAAATCGAGGTCTTCGTAAAGATTGATGACCGGCGGCCCATTGGTGACCGCGACGTAACGTGCGGGATCCTTGCCGGAGCCGTTGAAATGCTGGTGATGGCAGTTGAGCGGGATGGCGAACAGCGCGCCCGGCCCCCATTCGAAGGTGATGCGGGCGCCGGAGTCGTTCCACACCGTGGTCGAGCCGCGGCCCGAGAGTACCATGACCATTTCTTCGTAGAGCTGCCGGTGCGGGTGAAGGCTCTTGCCCGGCGGTATCTCCATCACATAGCAGTCGTTCGAGGTGCGCGAGGCGTCGTGGTTGAGGAACACCGCATTGCCGCCGCGGCGCGCCCAGGGCTTGAGCGCCACGGTGTTCAGGTTCTTCACATAGAAGGACGGGATGATGTCGAGGCCTTCGGCCTTCACCCACCGCGTATAAGGCGTTTCCTTCTCGGTCTTGAACTTGCTGGCGAGTTCTTCGGAAACGACGGCATTCTTTTTGGGATTTTCGGCCATGGGCTTACCTTACCTGTTTTCCTCGGTAGCGATCTTAGCGAAATACGGACGGAAACGCTAAACCCTAGCGGCGGCGCGGTTCCGTGGCTTCGTGGGCATGGTCATGCGCGCGAGTATGATCGTGGCTATGGCTGTGGCCGTGGTGATGATGGCCATGCTCATGGCTGTGCACATGGTCATGCTCATGGCCCTGCTCTTCGCCATGCTGGTGCTCATGATCATGCTCGTAGTGGTGCAGGCGTTGGTGCGGTCGCGGGCCACGCGGGTCTTCGTTGAACACCAGCGATTTGATGGTGACCGGCACCGTATAGGACGGCATGCGGATGCGGCCGAGGTCGATATAGTCGAAATCCCACAACACCACTCCGTCGATCACCAGAAGCTCGCTTTCGACATTGAGCTCGTCGCGCAGGATGTGGCCGAGCGTCTGCGCCACGTCGCCATCGAGCATGATGTAGAGCGGCAGTTTTTTGGCGAGCCGGTCGGCCAGACCGCTTTTGATGCCTGCGGCAAAGGCGGCGAGCCGTGGGTAGGACGGCAAGCCGATCCAGCGCAAGGCGAGCGCGATATCGCGGTCGGTGCCGTCGAGGTCGAAGGCGGTGACGTGGCTGCGGATCGCCTGCGCCAGTTGCTCGGGATCGATGCTTTCGCCGGGAACGAAAGGCGGCTGCACGACCTGGAGGTTGCGGCGCGGCAATAAAATGCCGGGCGTGGAAATGTAGCTGGTGTTGCCCGACAGCTGCACGCTGTATTCCGAGGCGCCGAGCGCGGTGGCGCGGATGCACTCGCCGGCCGGCAGCACCGGCCAGGGAAAGGCGCCTTGCGCGATGCGGGCGGCAATGGCGTGACCGAGTCTGGCGCCGAGATCGCCGAAGTCGCGCGTTTCGCGCTCATAAATATATTCGGCGACGCCGCCCGAAAACATCACGCCGTCGATGCGGCCGAGCTCCGCGATCGGGTCGGTGAGATAAAGGTGCGCGACGTCGTGGGGCAGGGGCCGTGCCGTCACGGCGGCAAGCAGCGTATCGGCCATGCCGTCGGCGACTTTCTGCAACTCAGCGGCCGTGGCGGCGTCGCCTCGGTTCCAGGAAAAGCCGGCGCGCTTGGCGTGGTGCTTGCCGGCTGGATCGAGGCGGACGATCTTGCCGTCTTCGACCACTTGCAAGCGGCCGCCGATATGCACCGCGGCGGTCGCGATCACCTTGCCGTTCTCGACAAGGCCCAGCTTAGTGGTGCCGCCGCCGATGTCGATATTGAGAATGCGCTTACCTTCATCGTTCGAAACCCGCGCCGCGCCGGAGCCGTACGCTGCTAGCATCGCCTCCATATGATGGCCGGCCGTGGCAGTGACGAATTCGCCACCCTGCTCGGACAGGATCTTGGCGATGCCTTGCGCATTGTCGCGCCGCAGCGCTTCGCCGGTGAGAATGACGACGCCGGTATCGATCTGATCCGGTGAAATACCCGCCGCGACATAAGCGTCGTCGATGATGGCGCCGAGCTTGGCGTCATCGATGCGCTCTTCGCTCTGATATGGCGTCAGCGCGACCGGCGATTGAAATAATGTCTCGCGCGAGACGACGTAATAGCGGCTGGTCAGATCTTCCGCCAGGCGGCGCAAATGAACGCGCGAGAAAATAACTTGCGTGCCGGAGGAGCCGATGTCGATACCGACCGTCATCAGCGTGACGTTGTCTTGCCGCCACAGTGGATTGTCCTCGAGCGGGCCGTCGTCGTCGTCGAAATCGTGGTCGTGATCGTGGTCGGAATCGTCGGCGTGAATATGGACGACATCGCGGCCGTATAGATGGTCGGCGAGCGTGTGGGCTGCTTTCTCACTCTTGTCGTCGGCCATATATTAATTTCCTTGTTATTTTCATTGGGCTTTCGTGATCTTATTCTCGCGCTGGGGAGCGCAGGTCAATACCGGGGCGACATGCCCAGACTGGAGCGCCAGCAATGACCGAAAATGGCTTGATAACGCTGCCAAGCGCGCGCGGCGCGAAGGCAACCGCCGATCGGCTCGCAGCCGAAATAGCTGCCAAAGGCATGACCGTATTCGCGCGTATCGATCATGCCGCCGGCGCCAAGGAGGTCGGCATGGCGCTGCGGCCGACCGAAGTCCTGATCTTCGGCAATGCCAAAGGCGGTACGCCGCTGATGCAATCCCAGCAGACGATCGGCATCGATCTGCCTTTAAAGGCGCTGGTCTGGGAGGACGCCGACGGCAAGGTCTGGCTGACCTACAACGACCCAGGCTGGATCGCGCAGCGCCACGGCGCGACGGGCGTTACCGAGGTGACAAGCCGCCTGGCTGCTGGGCTGGCCGCACTGGCAAAAGCCGCAATCGGCGCCTGACGATCGCGGCCGCGATCAGGCGGCCGGCGTGACGGCGACGGCAACGTCGATGCGTTGCCCGCCCGAGCCCAGGATCACGCCATCCATCGGTGCAACATCAGTGTAGTCGCGGCCGATCGCCAGCGTCACGTGATCCTCGCCCGCCAAAATCCCGTTGGTGGGATCGAGCCCGATCCAGCCCGCCGCCGCGCCGCACCACACCGACACCCAGGCGTGCATGGCGTCAGCGCCTTGCAGCCGCGTCGGATCGGTGCGCGGGGCGCTGCGCAGATAGCCGCTAACATAGGCCGCCGGCAACCCGATGCCGCGCAGCCCCGAAATCATGATGTGTGCGTAATCCTGGCAGACGCCGCGGCGCAGCGCGAACGACATCGGCGGCGTGGTGGTGACGGTGGTGGCGCCGATCTCATAGACGATGTCGGCCTTCATGCGGTCGATCAGCTCGATAGCCGCCTCCAGCACAGCGCGGCCCGGCGTAAAGCTTTGCCGGACATAGTCGCGGATCTCCGGATCGAGCGAGACGATACGGCTCGGGAACAGAAAATGCGCGGGCGACAGCGGTCCGAGCTCGCTGGTCGCAAACGCCGCCTCGCGGACATTTTCCCAGGTCAGGGTTTCCGACGGGACAGCCCCCGCGTCCACCGCGACCCGCGCCGACAGTTTCACCGTCAGCGTCTGGTGCGGCTCGTTGATTTCGATCCAGGTCAGGCGGTTGCCGAAAAAGTCCTGCCCCTCGCGGCGGTGTGCCGGTTCGGGCACGATCTGCAACGCCGCGACATGGACGCGCTCGCCGTCGCGCGACACCGGCGTGAGGCGGAGCACATGACGCGCATGCGCCACCGGGCTCGCATAACTGCAGGTCGTCGTCTGCCGCACGTCGTAGATCACGCCAGCGCCTCCCAGACCAGTTCGGATCGCTCATTGTTGGCGAGATAGGCGGCGGTGATGGCATCCGACAATCTCATCAGCGCCTGCTCGATATCGGCAATCAAGGCCTCGTTGACGGCGGCGGCTTCCGCGGTGCGCAGCCGCGTGGCGATGGCCGCGGCAATTTGCTGAACCGGCGACAGACGGCCGCTGGAGCTGCGCTTAGGCAGCGCCCGCAGATGCGCCTCGATGCGATCGAGCTGATAGAGCACCGAACGCGGATTGTTCGGGTCGAGCACGACGAGGTCGATGACCGGTGCCGGCGCGGCGATCATCACATAGCGCTGCCGATAGGTGATCTGGCTGTCGGCGAGCTCCAACAGCACGTCGAGCTCCCCGTCGGCGGTGCCGGATTGCGCCAAGGCGCGGGTGAGCCGGCAAGTCAGCAGCGCGCGTTCGATGCGGCGGCCAAGCTCGAGAAAGCGCCAGCCGGCAAGCTGCGTCATGTTTTCCTGCGCCAGACCGGACAACGCGGCGATGATGCGTAACGCTGCTTCCACGCGCTCGGCAATCGCACTTTCGGTCGGGCCGGCCGCTAGCGGCGCTGCAACCAATTTGGCGAGGTCGTTGATCGCTCGCCAGGCGTCCGGCGAGAAGCGGTCGCGAATGACGGAAGCGGCAAAGCGCGCGGCGCTCAAGAGTCGCGGCAAAGCCCCGTCCAGATCCGCGCGCGTCAAGACCGTGCGCGCGATGGAGGCCGGCGGCCCCGCAACGCCGCCGGGCGGGATGGCGTCCCACGCGGCGAGCAGCGCTGCCATGGTGGCGATAACCGGCGCCGCCGCGTCATCGGCTTCGGCGACCCGGTTGATGATGGCGCGCACCAGCCGCAGCGTCGCCTCGGCGCGCTCGACATA
>JBAQAB010000582.1:0-3100 GCA_049285535.1 Xanthobacteraceae bacterium | reverse complement strand
AAGTGCTGCGGCCTGCCGAAGACCATGGTGGTCGGCATGGCCGGCGTGCTCGACTCGGCGCGGTTCCGTTATTTCCTGGCCGACGAGTTCAACGTCTCGGTGGAAGACGTCAACGCCTTCGTGCTTGGCGGCCATGGCGACAGCATGGTGCCGCTGGTTCGTTATTCCGCGGTCGCCGGTATTCCGCTGCCCGATCTCGTCAAGATGGGCTGGACCACGCAGGCGCGGATCGACGAAATCGTCGACCGCACCCGAAACGGCGGTGGTGAGATCGTGAGCCTGCTCAAGACCGGCTCGGCTTTCTACGCCCCCGCGGCTTCGGCGATCGCGATGGCCGAAAGCTATTTGCGCGACAAGAAACGCGTCCTGCCGGTCGCTGCCTATCTCAACGGCGAATACGATGTGAAAGACCTCTATGTCGGCGTGCCGACGGTGATCGGCGCGAAAGGCGTCGAGCGCATCGTGGAGATCGAGTTCAATGGCCCCGAGCGCGCGATGTTCGAGAAATCGGCGCAAGCGGTGCAAAGCCTGGTCGACGCCTGCAAGAAGATCGCCCCCGATCTGGGCAAGTGACTCTCGTTTCCCGGGCGCAGCGCAGCGCGAAGTGCTGCGCTGCGCCCGGGATCGTCGCATGCTCCGGGAAACGTGAGAGCGCCCCATGAACATCCATGAATACCAGGCCAAAGCGGTGTTGCGCGAATATGCCGTGCCGGTGCCGCGCGGCATTCCGGCGTTCAGCGTCGGTGAGGCCGAGAAGGCAGCCAGAGAACTCGGCGGACCGATCTGGGTGGTGAAGGCGCAAATCCATGCCGGCGGCCGCGGCAAAGCGGGCGGCGTGAAGGTCGTTAAATCGGTCGACGACGTGACCAAGGAAGCCACCCGGCTCCTCGGCTCGACGCTCGTCACCCACCAGACCGGGCCACACGGCAAGGAAGTGCATCGCCTCTACATCGAAGAAGGCTCGGCGATCGACAAGGAATTTTATCTGTCGATGCTGATCGATCGCGCGACCTCGCGGGTGGCCGTCGTGGTGTCGACCGAGGGCGGCATGGACATCGAAGAGGTCGCGCACAGCACGCCGGACAAGATCGTGACCATTTCGATTGATCCGGTGGCCGGCATTTGTCCGCACCATGTCCGTACCATCGCGCACACGCTGCATCTGGACGCCGATCTGGCGAAGCAGATGGGACCGATTCTAAGCAATCTCTATAGGGCCTTTATCGGCACCGACACGAGCCTGCTCGAGATCAATCCGCTGGTCGTGACCAAGAACAAGAAGCTCATCTGCCTCGACGCCAAGATCGACTTCGACAACAACGCGCTGTTCCTGCACCCGAAGATCGCGGCGCTGCGCGACGAGAGCGAAGAGGACGCCAAGGAGATCGAGGCGTCGAAATTCGATCTCAATTACATCGCGCTCGACGGCTCGATTGGCTGCATGGTCAACGGCGCCGGCCTTGCCATGGCGACAATGGACATCATCAAGCTCTACGGCATGGCGCCGGCGAACTTCCTCGACGTCGGCGGCAGCGCCACCAAGGACCGTGTCTCGGCGGCATTCAAGATCATCACCTCGGACCCCAGCGTGAAGGGCATCCTGGTGAACATCTTCGGCGGCATCATGAAATGCGATGTCATTGCCGAAGGGGTGGTCGCTGCGGTGAAGGAAGTGGGACTGAAAGTGCCGTTGGTGGTGCGTCTCGAAGGTACCAATGTCGATCTCGGCAAGAAGATTATCGCCGACTCGAAGCTTAACGTCACTTCGGCCGACGATCTCGACGATGCCGCGCAGAAGATTGTCAAAGCGGTGAGGGAGGCGGCCTGATGTCCATCCTCATCGGCAAGAACACCAAGGTCATCTGCCAGGGCTTTACCGGCAAGAACGGCACGTTCCATTCCGAGCAGGCGATCGCCTACGGCACCAAGATGGTCGGCGGCGTCTCGCCCGGCAAAGGCGGCGCGACGCATCTCGGCCTGCCGGTGTTCGACACCGTCGCCGAAGCGCGCGAAAAAACCGGCGCCGAGGCCAGCGTGATCTATGTGCCGCCGCCCGGCGCCGCCGACGCCATCGCCGAAGCGATCGACGCGGAAATCCCGCTCATCGTCTGCATCACCGAAGGCATTCCGGTGAGCCACATGGTGAAAGTGAAGCGCTCGCTATGCGGTTCGAAGTCGCGCCTGATCGGACCGAACTGCCCGGGTGTCATGACCGCCGGCGAATGCAAGATCGGCATCATGCCCGGCAATATCTTCAAGCGCGGCAAGGTCGGCATCGTGTCGCGCTCCGGCACGCTGACTTACGAAGCAGTGTTCCAGACCACCCGGGAAGGCCTCGGCCAAACTACGGCGGTCGGCATCGGCGGCGATCCGGTCAAGGGCACGGATTTCATCGAGGTGCTGGAAATGTTCTTGGCCGACAAAGCCACCGAAGCCTTGGTCATGATCGGCGAGATTGGCGGCTCGTCGGAAGAGGACGCCGCCCAATTCATCAAAGACGAGGCCAAGCGCGGCCGCAAAAAACCGATGGTCGGTTTTATCGCCGGACGGACGGCGCCACCGGGACGGCGCATGGGTCACGCCGGCGCTATCATCGCCGGCGGCAAGGGCGGCGCTGACTCCAAGATCGCCGCCATGGAAGCGGCCGGCATCAAGGTCTCGCCGTCGCCGGCGCGGCTCGGCCACACGCTTGCCGAAATACTGAAATCCTGATTCACTTTTTACGTCTTTTGCCTGCCGCATCGAGCCATTAAATAAGGTAAATAGAGTTCCCCAGCGCCGGGCCGGGACCGATTCGCATCCTCTACGCGTGAATCGGTTTCTACGTATTGCGCCACGCTTACCGTTCCCTAGCTCGGGACTTGCCAAGGACTGCACCATGTCTCGCCAGGACGCGAACGCCGCTTTCGCTCTCACTTCGTTTCTCTACGGCGGCAATGCCGCTTACATCGACGACCTTTACGGGCGCTACGAGATCGACCCGAAATCCGTCGACGTGGAGTGGCAGGCGTTCTTCCAGAGCCTGAAAGACGACGCCCGCGACGTCGAAAAGAATGCGCAAGGGCCGTCCTGGGCGCGGTCGGACTGGCCGCCGCTGCCG
>JBAQAB010000581.1:0-3246 GCA_049285535.1 Xanthobacteraceae bacterium | reverse complement strand
CGGCGGGCTTGACGCTGCGGAAACTGATGTGGCCGTCCTTGTCGGTGGTGAACTTGCCGCGCAGATTCATGTCGGCCTGTACCGGATCCTGGTTCTCGTAAAAGCCTTCCGTCGAGGAATGCCAGACATCGACCTCGGCGCCGACGATCGGCTTGCCCGCGGTGTCGCGGAACCAGGCATCGACGAATAGCACCGGCCCCGGCGTCGGCGAGCGGATGATGGTGTCGCCGTTCTTGGTCGGCGGCGAATCCATGCGCCAGAACGGTCCGAGCAGATTGGCGTCGGTTTCGGTCTGGCCGCGATTGCCGTTGTTGAGGAGGCAGATCAGGGTGGAGAAGCCCAGCGAGCCGGACATCAGCACCGCTTCGTTGTGGGTCTCGGTGGTCTTCTTGCCGAGGGCGACGATATAGGCCATGGCAGCCTGGAATTCTTCTTCGGTCAGCTTCACCTCGCGGGCGAATTCGTGCAGGTGACGGACCAGCGCCGCCACGATCTCGCGCAGCCGCGGATTTTTGATGCGCTCATATTCCTTGAGCACCGCGTTGGTGACGTCTTTCTCACTGCCAATGATCATTCTTCTTGCTCCAAACCGTATTATCGCGGTCTGGACAGATTTTACGTGATCGCTTTGGCAAGCGCCATGGCAGACGCGAAGCCACGGGCACGCAACCGTTCACATCAGGCCGAGCTCGCGCAGCTCGCGGCGCAAAGTCTCCGGCATGGCGGCAGCGCCCTTGACCGCTTTATCGAGGTCGCGCGGAGCGTCGTTCGCCGCCAAGTAGCGCCAGCCCTGGAATGCACGATAGGGCCGTGGCTCCACCAAAATCACTTTGGGATCGAGCACAAGGCCGCAACGGCCGATGCCGTCCTTGTCGCGGAACGGCCGCACGTCGCGAAGGCGCTGCCGGCACATGACCTCGCCGCGGATCACCCAATAGAGCGAACCGCCGTCGGTGAGCTCGGCAGCGCGCTTGGGCACCATGCGGGTTCGATGGATGTGCTCGGGTTTTTCGCCAGTTTTGCGCCTGGCTTTAAGCTTCTGCTTGATCCAGTCCTCGAGATCGCGCACCGACTCGCAACCGACGCAAAGCTTGATGAGATGAAGCGGCATAATCCTACTTTATGTCGTCCGGGCTTTCCGGGATCGGCTCTAGCACCATGACCGGCGCGCTTTCCACAACTTGAGTCCCGGTACGCACAGGAACCTGCGTCACGATGCCGGCGAACGGCGCACGCAGCGTGTGCTCCATCTTCATCGCCTCGATCACGGCAAGACGTTGACCGAATGCGACGCGGTCGCCTACAGCGGCGAGTACCTCCAGTACCTTGCCGTGCATCGGCGCTTTGATGACGCCGTCGCCGGCGCCAGCCGACGCGCTCGGCGCGGCAAAATCGCGGATCTGAATGCGGGTTTGGCGGCCGCCGCGCACGACGTAGGCATCCTGTCCCGCGGCGAAGACCTTCGCGTCAGTCGCCGGATCAGCGCCATCCACCGCAACCCGAACGCCGTCTTTTGCGTAGGTGATGGTGGCATCGGCATTCTCGCCGTCGATCACAATCGGGATCGCAATCGAACGTACACCGCCGAGCTGAAAGCCGTCGCCGCTGTCCCAGGGGGACTCGGATGGCGTCGAACCGTCGACACTGCCGGCTTCATTCGCAGCCGGGGCGTCGAGCAGATGTGCAACGCCAAGCGCGGCCGCACCATTGTCGCGTGGCTGCGGCACAGCACCCAGCCGCGGCAGATTGCGATCGATAAAGCCGGTATCGACCGCGCCGCGCCGGAATTCGTCGGCGCGGCATAAATTGGTGAGGAAGGCGACATTACTGCGCACGCCCGCGATCACCGTGCGCTCGAGCGCCTGCGTAAGGCGGTCGAGCGCGGCCTGCCGCGACGGTGCCTGCGCGATGAGCTTGGCAATCATCGGATCGTAATAGGGCGTGACTTGCCCGCCGGCTTCGACGCCGGCATCGACGCGGATATCGAGCGGCAATTCCAGCGCCACGATCGTACCGGTCGACGGCAGAAAATCGTGCTCGGGGTCCTCGGCATAGACGCGCGCCTCGACGGCGTGGCCATCGAGGCGGATTTGGCCTTGCGTGCGCGGCAGCTTTTCGCCGGCGGCAATGCGCAATTGCCATTCGACCAGATCGACACCGGTGACCGCCTCCGTGACTGGGTGCTCGACCTGGAGCCGGGTATTCATTTCGATGAACCAGACGGCTTCGGCCCGCAATCCTTCGCTGCCGTCGGCGACGAATTCGACGGTGCCAGCGCCACGATAATCCACCGCCTGGGCCGCAGCGACTGCTGCAGCGCCGATCCGCGCGCGCAATTCCGCGGCCATGCCGGGCGCGGGCGCTTCCTCGATCACCTTCTGATGCCGGCGCTGCAGCGAGCAGTCGCGCTCGCCGAGATGAATGACATTGCCATGCCGGTCGGCAAAAACCTGGATTTCGATATGGCGGGGCGCGGCCACATACTTTTCGATCAGAACCCGGCCCGAGCCGAACGCGGACTGACTCTCGCGGATCGCGCCTTCGAGCGCGATCTCGAAATCGGCGTGTTTGTCGACCCGGCGCATGCCGCGGCCGCCGCCGCCCGCCGCCGGCTTGATCAGCACCGGATAGCCGATTTCGTAGGCCTTCTCCTTGAGGAATTTGACGTCCTGGCGTTCGCCATGGAACCCCGGCACGACCGGGACGCCCGCCTTCTCCATCAGAGTCTTGGCGCGATCCTTCAGTCCCATCGCGCGAATGGCCGCCGCGGGCGGTCCGACGAAGACGATGCCGGCTTTTTCGCAGGCCTCGGCAAAGTCGGCGTTTTCGGACAGGAAGCCGTAGCCCGGGTGAATACATTCCGCCCGAGCCTTCCGCCCCACCGCAATCAGGTTTTCAATCGACAAGTAGCTGTCGCGTGGTTCAGCGCCGCCGATGCAGTAGGCCTCGTCGCACGATCGCACGTGCAACGCGCCGGCGTCCGCGGCGGAATAGACCGCTATCGTGCGCAGCCCAAGGCACTTGGCGGTACGCGCGATACGGCAGGCGATTTCGCCGCGGTTGGCGATGAGGATGGAGCGAAACATGGCGGGCGCATCAGATCGCCTAACGCGGTCGCTTTCAACTCATTGTGCGCGTGCTGCCCCAGTGCTCCCCTGCGGCGGCGGCCCAAATGGATTGAGCTGCACCGGGGCCGCACCGCTCGTCGTCGCGGCGGGCGGCGATGCGGCGGGCATTGTGCTCGGC
>JBAQAB010000580.1:0-4598 GCA_049285535.1 Xanthobacteraceae bacterium | reverse complement strand
ATGCACAAGCTCGGCGCCAAAAACTCGGTCGATCTCATGCGCATCGTCATGAACGGCGCATCCCGGCGCCAGGTCGCCGAGGAGCGCCCAAGCGCCTAGTCGCCGGACCGCGCGATCGTCCTTTGGGAAAATGAGAAGCGCGCGCGACGCGAGCAAGCGGGACGACTATTCGGCATACGGCCGCGTCAGCGTGTGGCTTTCTTGCCCGCTTCGACGACGACCTTTGGCAGCACGTCGAGATAGGGACCCATGAAGAACGCTTCGCCGGTCCCGTCGCCGTAGTAATGGTCGTACGCGTCGATCATGGCGCGCACCCGCGTGACGCAGGAAGGCATCGAAGCGACGATGAGGTCGCCGAGTTCGGCCGCGGGTCTGACGCCATAGCGCGGGTCGGCGACGACAGCGTGCACGATGCACTCGGTCGCCGAGCGCACCAGCGGCTCGGTCACGGCGCTTTTCTGCTGTGCGGAAAGGTTCGCGCCGTCATTGGCGCCGTTGAGCGGTTCGGTAGCCACGGCAACGACCAAGGCCGTGCCGAAGAGCGGTGCAAGAATCATGGTCTGTCCCTCACCCGGCCTTGCGAGGCTAATGGGGCGGGTTATTGCCGGTCAACCCACAATCCAATGCCACGGTATCGTCTTCTCTGGTTCCATGCCCCAGGCGTGCTATAATTGCGGCCGTAGATCGACGGAGCACTATGATGATCCTTCCCCCGGTACTGATCCTTGGCGCGCATTTGATCATGCCGGTTTCCGACAGCGTGCCTGCTCTCAATGTCGACCAGGTCTGTCAGGGCATCGCGCAGCAAGGCGGCGTCTCGTTCCACGACACCGATATCGCCGAGGAGAAGAAGAACTGCCTCGACAGCGAAAAGGCCATGCGCGACGAATTGGCCAAGGAATGGTCGAGCTTTACGCCGGCCGACAAGGTCGCATGCACCAACGAGTCGAAGATGGGCGGGGAGTCGAGCTACACCGAGCTGCTCACCTGCCTGGAAATGGCGCGCGACGTGCGGACCATGAATGCCGACGCAGCCAAGCCGGCCGCCGCGCCCGTGACATCCGCTCCGCCCGGCCACGCGCAGCCGAAGCCATAGCGGGAGAGCTGCGTACCCGGCAGTTCGGCGGCCTAATAGCCGATGAGGATTTCGCTCACGGCCGGTTTGACCGCGCGGATGGCGGGGTCGGCCGAGCTGTATTCCTTGTCCGCCGATAGCGCGCTCACCTCATCCGCAGGTGCTTTCGGGTCGGCGGTGAGACTCACGCCCGATTTGCAGCCGCCAGCAAGCGACGCCAATGCGCCGCCATCCCAGTCGCTGACCGTCGCCACGCCGTTTTTGTCGAAACCCTTGAGCTTGAACGGCTTTTTGTTGAGCTTCTCGAGTTGCACGAGGTTGAAGCCAAGCCGCATGCCGCCGGGTGCGCCCCAGGTCGATTTGCCTTTGATGTCGATGAGATAAATGCCGCTGCGTTCGGCCGGATTGGACCACCAGACTTCGAGCCGGCGCTTGGGATCGTTCGGAAATACGATCGTGGCCTGGACTTTGGCGCCGCCGTCGGCGTCTACGTCGGCGAAGGTGACGTTCTTATAGTCGAACGTCATAGCCAGCCGAAGATGGTTGGATTCCTTGCTGAAGATGCCGGTGCAGGCCACCACATGGGCGCTCGGCGGGAGCGGCTTTGGTTCGGTGGAACGCGGCGCAGCCGCAGTATGCGTTGCCGGATGTGCCGTCGTGTGGGAGCCACCGGTTGGCTCCGCCACCGCTGCCGGAACTCTTTGCTGAAGCTGCGACGGCGCCAGCTGATCTTCCGAGTTCAGCGTTGGATTAGGCTGCTGTTGCGCCGCCAATGGGCCGGCAGCCGTTAGGCCAAGGGTCATACCAAGCGCTGCCGCGAGCGCTGCGCCGTTCCATTTCTCACTCATCCCCGCCTCCGTTCCCACCGAAGCATAATATAGCACGGCCGGCCAAACCTCGGCGCTCGCACACCGCGGCCCGCCGCCGCACACCGCCAGTGATGTTTTATCGCCGCGCTACCGGCTCGCCGAGCCGAGGCTCGCGGCAGCTTTGTCCGCCTACGCCCTTTGGGCTTCGGCGCGGCCGCCTTCACTCGCTTCGCGGGCGAAGGCTGGTGGAGCCAGGCGGAGTCGAACCGCCGACCTCTTGAATGCCATTCAAGCGCTCTCCCAACTGAGCTATGGCCCCTTCAGGGATCAGACGTCAGTACTCGGTCATCAGGCGAGCGATTTTGCTCCGTTACTTTTACTGATTACCGACTGCTGATTATCCTTCCTCCTCAGGTTCGATGTCGCCGCCGATAATATCGGTGACGTCGGCGTCCTCTTCCTCCTGCTCCTCGATGAAGGTGTCGTCGTCGAGCGTCTCGTCGATCTCGACCTCTTCCTCTTCCACCCCCTCCGCGGCTGCGGGCTTCTTCGCGCCTTGGGCCTCGGCGTCAGCCTCTTCCAAAGAAACAGTCTCTACCTCGGCCGGCTCCGGTACCGCGACTTCCTCGACCGGTGCAGCCGGGCGCGGAACCACCGGGGCGGCCTCCGGCCGGGAGCGCGTCACGATAGGAGCAACCACGTGAACCGTGCCGCATTTGGGACAGTGAATCGGATCCTTGTTCAGATCATAGAATTTGGCACCGCAATTGGCGCAGAGCCTTTTGGTGCCCAGTTCGGCTTTGGCCACGATCCGCATCCTTGTCGAGCAATTCGGGTGCTTCACTTGGCTAGTCGCAGGGCGGCTGTCAATAGACGATATCTCCGTTCGGCGGAGCGGGTCACAACGCAAAAACGACGGGATGACGGGCTGCGCCGGCCCGTGATAGAGGGCGCTACCGCCGCCGCCGGTCATGGCGTCTCATGGCCCGCCTGGATACATCTTATGCCCACCAACCGCGTTCCGCTCACTGCCCGCCGCAACGGTCCGCTTTCCGGCTCCGTTCGCGTCCCCGGCGACAAATCGATGTCGATTCGCGCGCTCATTCTGGGGTCGCTCACGGTCGGTGCGACCCGTGTCGGCGGTCTCCTCGAAGGGGAGGATGTTCTCAATACGGCTAAGGCTTTGCAGTCGCTCGGCGCTCACATCAAGCGCACCGGCGAGCGGCAATGGTTGATCCACGGTGTCGGTGTCGGCGGCTTTGCCGAACCCGCGAATGCCCTCGATTTTGGCAATTCCGGCACCGGGTGCCGACTGGCGCTCGGCGCGGTCGCGGGCTGCCCGATTACCGCAACGTTTGACGGCGACGCCTCGCTGCGCAGCCGGCCGATGCAACGGATACTCGATCCGCTGCTGCGCATTGGCGCGCGCGCGCTTGCCTCGGCGGAAGGCCGCTTGCCGCTGACCCTTGCTGGCGCGCGCGATCCGATGCCGATCGTGTTCAAGCCCCCGGTGCCCTCGGCGCAGCTCAAATCGGCGACGCTGTTGGCCGGACTTGCCGCGCCGGGCGAGACCGTGGTGATCGAAGCGGAGGCGACGCGCGATCACACCGAGAAAATGCTCGTTCATTTCGGCGCTGAGGTACGGGTCGAGCCGGAGGGGAGCGGACGGCGGATCACGCTTGCCGGCCAGCCGGAATTGACGCCACGGCCGGTCACGGTCCCGGCAGATCCGTCATCGGCGGCATTTCCGCTGGTCGCTGCGCTCTTGGTGCCCGGCTCCGACGTGATCCTCAACGGCGTGACGATGAATCCGTTGCGCAGCGGGCTCTTCACGACGCTCGGCGAGATGGGCGCGCGCATCGAGCGACTCGAGGAGCGCAACGAAGGCGGCGAGGACGTTGCCGATCTGCGCGTTCGCGCCGGCGCATTGCGCGGCGTCGAGGTGCCGGCGGCGCGCGCTCCCTCCATGATCGACGAATATCCGATCCTCGCCGTCGCCGCCGCCTTCGCCGAAGGCACGACCGTAATGCGCGGGCTCAAGGAGCTGCGGGTCAAGGAGTCCGACCGGCTCGCTGCCACGGCCGCACTCCTTCACGGCAACGGGATTAGTGTCGATATCGAGTGCGACGATCTTATCGTTCACGGCAAAGGCCGCCCCGCCGGCGGCGGCCTGGTGACCACCCACATGGATCACCGCATCGCCATGGCCGCGATCGTCCTTGGCCTCGCCAGCGAAAAGCCGGTGCAGATCGACGATGGCACCTTCATTGCAACGAGCTTTCCGGGATTCGTCGAATTGATGCGGTCACTGGGCGCGGAATTGTCATGATCATCGCTATCGATGGACCGGCCGCTTCGGGCAAGGGCACGATTGCCCGTCAGATCGCGGCGGTCTATGGGCTGCAGCATCTCGACACCGGGCTATTGTATCGCGCAGTCGCTAAGGCCGTGCTCGATGCTGGCTATCAGCCAGATGACGTCGAGCACGCGATCGAGGCGGCGATCACTCTCGATCCGACAAAGTTCCAGGACAATGCGCTCAAGCTGCAGGTCATTACTGAGGCCGCCTCGGTCGTCGCCGCGATTCCTGAGGTGCGGCAAGCCTTGATGAACTATCAGCGCGAATTCGCCACCCGGCCGCCCGGCGCGGTGCTCGATGGCCGCGATATCGGCACCGTTATCGCGCCCGGAGCCGATGTGAAGCTGTTCGTGGT
>JBAQAB010000579.1:0-3005 GCA_049285535.1 Xanthobacteraceae bacterium | reverse complement strand
GCTCGGAAAGCCGGAGCCGAAGCCGAAAATGAAGCGGCCGCCGCCGATGACATGATCGGCAACCGCTGCTTGGGTCGCGGTATCGACCGGATGATGCAGGTGAATGAGCTTGACGGCAGCGCCCATGCGGATGCGCTTGGTCACCGCCGCGGCCTTGCACATCAGCAATTCAGGCACCGGAAGCGTGTCCACCTTGTCGATATAGACCGGCTCGCCGTGATGCTCGCTGATATAGCAATCGCGAAAGCCGAGCTGATCGGCCAGCACGATCTCGGCGAGGTCCTCTTCATAAGTCTGGGCTGCGGTGGTGTGGGGGCGAAAACCGTTGGAGAAAAGGCCGAATTCCATGTCCATTCCTTACGTTTCTTGATGCCACGTTACGACCCTTGCCGCAGCTTGACAACGCAGCTTGACAGCGGCCGGACTACCCCGCCAATTCCATAGGAATGAGCAAGGGGTTGCGCATCTACGGCGTCGCCCGCACGCGCGCGTTCCGCGCGCTGTGGGTGGCGGAGGAGATTGGGGTGCCGTACCAGCATCTGCCGATTGAAATCGGTGACGCCGGCGCCTGTACGCCGGAATTTCTGGCGCTCAATCCCAATGGGCGGCTACCAGTCATCGTCGACGACGGTTTTGTGCTGTTCGAGTCGCTGGCGATCACACTTTACCTCGCGAAGAAACATTCCCTTGGTAAGCTCTATCCGGCGACGCTCGATAACGAGGCGCGCGCCTGGCAATGGAGTTTTTGGGCGATCGCCGAGGTCGACCGTGGCGTCAATATCTGGTCACTGCATGCGGTGCGGCTGCCGCCGGCCGAGCGCGACCCGGCGCTGCGCGAGGAGGCGCTCAAGGTCCTTGCGGCCCCATTCAAGGTGCTAGACGCGGCTGTGGCAGCGCAGCCGCATCTGCTCGGCGAGAATTTCACGGTGGCCGATCTCAACGTCGCCGCCGTCATCAGCCGCGCCATCGACATGGATCTCTCGCCGTGGCCGCATCTGAAAAACTGGCTCCTGCGCTGTCTCGGCCGGCCGGCGGCGCGCGCGGCGCTGAAGCTGAAAACGGACTCCGACAATGCAACGCCAGCCGACGTGACGCGGCGCATCGCGCGGATCAACCGGCTATGAATTCGCGGTCGTTCAATGTCGGACAATCGCTCAACGAAGCGGTCGCGTTGCAGCGCCAGGGCCAGCTGCGCGAAGCGGAAAAAATCTACAGCCGTGTGCTCAAGGCCGTGCCGGACAATTTCGACGCGCTCAATCTTCTCGGTGCGGTCAAGCTGCAGCAGGGTCAGATCGGCGAAGCGCAGCGCTTGCTCAGCGCCGCGATTAAAGCCAATCCGCGGGCGGCCGGAACCTGGTGCAATCTCGGTCAGGCGCTACATGCGCTCAAGCGTGCGCCGGAGGCGCTCGGCTGTCTCGACAAAGCGCGGGCGCTTTCCCCGGACGACCTTAACGTTCTCAATCAGCATGCCAATGTGCTGATCACGCTGGCGCGGCCGGAGGAGGCGCTGGCGGAATTCCAGCAAGTGCTGGCGCGCGCGCCGAACCACGTCGAGGCACGGCTCAATAGCGGTCTCGCCCGGGCCATGCTCGGATTTTCCGAACAGGCTCTGGCCGACTTCGATGCCGCGCTGCAATTCGCGCCCGGCCATCCCGGCGTGCATTACAATCGCGGCGTCGCTCTGATCAAGCTCGGGCGCTATGCCGAAGCGGTCGAAGCCAACGGTCGCGCGCTCGACATTGCGCCGGGCTATGCCTCCGCCCGGCTCAACCGCGGCAAAGCCCTGATGCAGCTCAATCGCTTCGACGAGGCGATCGCGGGCTTTGCCGAGGCCCTCGAAATCAGTAAGGATTTCGCCGATGCGCATTTCAACAATGCGCTCGCCTTGCTCACCCGGGGCGATTACGCGCGCGGCTTTGCCGAATACGAATGGCGCTGGCGCCGCACCGGCATGCCCTCGCAGAAGAGCCGCGGCAAGCCATTGTGGCTCGGCGAATATCCGCTCGCACGCAAGACCGTGCTGCTCCACGCCGAACAGGGCCTCGGCGATACCATCCAATTCGCCCGCTACGTGCCGCTGATCGCCGCGAGCGGCGCCAAAGTGGTGCTCGAAGTGCAAGCCGAATTGCAGGCGCTGCTGCGCCGGCTCGACAGTGCCTCCACGATCATCGCTCGCGGTGAGGCGAGCCCGCCCTTCGATGTGCACTGTCCGCTCGGCAGCCTGCCGCTTGCCCTGCATACCGAACTTGGCACGGTGCCGACGCCCATCCCCTATCTCTCGGCCGACGGAGCGCGGCTGGCCAAATGGTCGGCGCGGCTCGAGGCGCTACCGCGCCCGCGCATCGCCATTGCCTGGTCGGGTAATCCGGGTCACGACAACGACCGCAATCGCTCGATCGCTTTCGCGCGTCTGGCGCCGCTGTTCGCCGCGCCGGGGAGTTTCATCAGCATACAAAAAGACGTGCGGGCCGAGGATGCGGCGCTGCTTGCTGCAGAGTTTCGCGTGACGAACATCGGCGGCGAGCTGGACGATTTCAGCGACACTGCCGCCGTGCTGGCACTATGCGATCTCGTCATCACTGTGGATACCGCCGCCGCGCATTTGGCCGGTGCCATGGGGCGCCCGGTTTGGGTGCTCGTTCCTTCCGCCCCGGACTGGCGCTGGACGCGCGAAGGCGAAACGACGCCGTGGTATCCGACGGCGCGGCTGTTCCGACAGACGTCGCTCGGCGACTGGGACGGTGTCATCGCGCGGATGGCCGAGGAGCTAAGGCGCTTTCCAAATCCGGAATGACGAATCTATCGTCCGTGCTCCCACAGGCTTTCCAGCCGGTGGCGGAACGATTTCGGCCGCTCGGCGAACAGCCGGTGCGCGATGCGTGCGGCGCGATGGGCTAAAGCGGTCGAGCGTTCGCCGATGGCCGGCGTCAAGCGCGAGCGCCAATGCGCCAGCGGCTGATGCGGCTCGGTGAATCGCTTGAGTACTACGAGATCCTGGCATTGGC
>JBAQAB010000578.1:0-7267 GCA_049285535.1 Xanthobacteraceae bacterium | reverse complement strand
GACGTCAAGCTGACGCCGGGCATGCCGGTCGAAGCCTATATCGAGACCGGCGAGCGCACGATGCTGTCCTATCTGCTCAAGCCGCTGCACGATCAGCTGATGCGGTCGTTCCGGGAAAAATAAGCGTCTTTTCATCCTCCCGCGCCGGGCAGAGTAGGCTAGTATGGGACGCGTGTTGCGGGAACCATCAGGGTCATGAACAAGATCGCCGGCTGGGCGCGCCGGTTCGGGGTGGCGCGCGCGGTTTGCCTTGTGCTGTTGTTCGCGCTCATTCCGCTGCGGCTGGCCGATCCGCGGCCGCTGGAGGAACTGCGGGTGCGGACCTTCGACTTTTTCCAGGTCCTGCGCCCGCGGGTGCAAAAGGGCTATCCGGTCGTCATCGTCGACATCGACGAAGCGAGCCTCAAAGCCATCGGGCAGTGGCCGTGGCCGCGCACCACCGTGGCCGATCTCGTCAACCGCATCACCCAGCTCGGCGCGCTGGCCACCGGTTTCGACGTCATTTTCGCCGAGCCCGACCGCATGTCGCCGGCGATCGCCGAGCAAAGCTTTCGCGGTATCGACGCCGATACCCGCGCCAAGCTCGACAGCCTGCCGAGCAACGATGCCGTGTTGGCCGATGCGATCAAGCAGTCGCGTGTTGTCGTTGGCGAAGTCGGCACGGCGGTCGCCACCCCGCGGGCCCCGGGGGAAGCCGCATTGCAAACCGGCTTTGCAGTCCTCGGGTCCGATCCGGCCCCGCATCTTGTGACTTTCCCCGGCATCTTGCGGAACGTGCCGGCAATCGAAGAGGCCGCGGCCGGCCGCGGCCTGTTCTCGATCGATCCCGAGCACGACGGCATCATCCGCCGCGTGCCGGTGATCATGGAGGCGCAAGGTGCAATGGTGCCGTCGCTGACCATGGAAATGCTGCGCGTCGTCACCCATGCCAGCGCGATCCTGGTTCGCGCCGACAATGTCGGTGTGCAATCGGTGGCGGTGCCCGGCCTCGTCGTGCCGACCGACGAGCATGGCCAGTTATGGGTGCATTTCGACAAGACCGATCCGGCGCGTTACGTCCCGGCCAAGGACGTGCTGCAGGGCACCGTCTCCCCTGACCGTTTTCGCAACAAGCTCGTGCTGGTCGGCACTTCGGCGATCGGTCTTCTTGACCTCAAGACGACGCCGGTCGAGGCGGCGATGCCGGGTGTCGAAGTTCATGCGCAAATCCTCGAAAGCGTCTTGACCAAGTCGCTTCTGGTTAATCCGAATTACGCCATCGGCGCCGAGCTCACGATTGCGGTCTTGATCGGCCTCGCGATCATCGTCGCCGCGCCGATGCTGTCGGCGACCGTTGTCGTGGTTCTTGGCGCCGGTATGGTCGCCGGACTGATCGGGCTGTCGCTCTACTTGTTCGACGAGCACAACCTGCTGATCGATTTTACCTATCCGCTGATTTCAAGCTGGCTGATCTATTTGGTGCTGACCTTCGTGAATTATTTCCGCGAACAGAAGCAGCGCCAGCAGATTCGCTCCGCTTTCGGCTACTACCTGTCGCCGCACATGGTCGAGGCGCTGGCCCGCTCGCCCGAGAAGCTCGTGCTCGGTGGCGAAGAGCGGCGCATGACCATCCTGTTCAGCGACGTGCGCGGTTTCACCACCATCTCGGAGCACTACAAGGACGATCCGCAGGGTCTGACCCGGCTGATGAACCGTTTTCTGACGCCACTGACCAACGCCATCATCGAGCGCAAGGGCACCATCGATAAATATATCGGCGATGCCATCATGGCGTTCTGGAACGCTCCGATCGACGACCCGGAGCAGGAAGCCAACGCCTGCGACGCGGCGCTGGAAATGCAGGCGCGCGCCGCCGCCCTCAATGTCGAGCTCAAGCGCGAGGCCGAAGCCGATGGCGGGACCTATATGCCGCTGCGAATCGGCGTCGGACTGAATACCGGGCCATGCGTGGTCGGCAATATGGGATCGGATTTTCGCTTCAACTATTCGGTGCTGGGCGACACCGTGAACTTTGCTTCGCGGCTCGAAGCGCGGACCAAGGATTATCGCCTGCCTTTGGTGATCGGTTCGCGCACCGCCGAAGGCGCCAAGCAAAAATTCGCCACCATGGAGATCGATCTGATCCAGGTGAAGGGCAAGACGCAGCCGGAGGCGGTGTTTGCGGTGCTCGGCCGCGCCGAAGTCGACCAGGATCCGCGCTGCCGCCAATTACGCGAGCTCAACGCCCAAATGCTGGCGTCCTTCCGCAAGCAGCAATGGGACGAGGCGCTCGATCTGATCGCACGCTGCCGCAAGGCCACCGACGGATTTGAGGTGGCCGGTCTCTACGACATGTACGAGGAGCGCATCGCCACTTACCGCGCCGAGCCGCCTGGGCCGGATTGGGACGGCGTCTATGAAGCCGAGTCGAAATAGCGCTATCTAAAAGCCAACCGAAGCCGGCGCCGTCCCCCGCCGTGCCACCGCAATCGCCGGCGGGACGAATTCGCGCACCCCGGCGTCGTCGAGCACGAATTCCGGAATGATTTTCGGCATTGCGGCGTCTTTGACCAGCGTCAGCCAGCGATTGTCGAGCATGATCCAATCGCCGCCGTCGCGTACGGCGACGATGGCGTGGTCTTCGTTGGCTGCGGTATTGCGGACGATCACCAGTTTGACGTCCTGTGCGGGTATGCCCGCAGCGGTCAGCGCGACGAATTTGGCGATGGCGTAATCCTCGCAGTCGCCGCGGCCGGTGGTGAAGGTCTCGAGCGGCGGGCTCCAGCGGTCGGGCACCCCCCATTGCGCCATGTCGCTCATCGGCTCGATCGCCAGATTAACGGCACGATTGATGACGCCGATGCGGGCGATGCCGCTCAAAGCGCGGCCCTGCGCAACGATGGCAAGAAAAGTCCGCGCCCCTTGCGGGCAGCGCTGTTCGCTCTGGGCGCACCGCGCGAAAACTTCATTGTCGGTGCGAATTCTGGATTCGACGCCGTGCCACTTGGTCAAAACCTGGCCGAACCAGACGGGTGTTGCCGTGAGGCCGAAGGGTTCCAGCGCGTGCGGCGGCGACGACGGGGTCTCCGGTTGCGCCGGATCGAGTTTCGCCGTCCGCGCCGGTCCATCGGCGTGCGTGTTACTGTCCCCGTGCGCCTCGTCTTTGCCGTCGGAGTTATCGGCGCGACTGGCTTCGGCGGCGGCGCTGGCGACTTGCTGCTTCGCGGGCGCGAGTGCAGGCTGCGGCGCCGGCGGCAAAGCGGGGGCCGGCGCGATTTTCGTTTGCACCGGATCGAGTGGCGCGGGCACGTCCGCGCGCGCAGTATTTTGCGTCGGCGCTTGGTCTTCGCCGGCGGTTTTTTCGGTCGGCGATTCTTCGGCAGTCTCGGCGATTTGCTGTTGATAGGGATCGAGTGCGGGCTCGATCGCGGGCACAGGTATCGCTCCGAGCACCGCCGCTGACGGCGCGCTCCAGAACGTGTCGGTATCGCTGCCGGCGCCGGCCGGCCATACCAGGATACATGCGGCAAAAGCGAATGCCGCTCCACGACGCAACATTTTGACGTCCCTGAACTCCCGGGTCCGGCGCTTCTGCGCTCTCTCCCGGTTTGTTGTTCGGGGACGCCATAACGCGGCCGTCGCTGCCGTCCGGTTAAAGCGGCAGCGATACGACCGGCGGAACGAAATCAGCGTGTAGCAACCGCCAAACGGTTGCGAACAATTTTATCAATCGCGTTGGAAATGCTTTTACAGTGGGCCGTTTCTGCGATTAAATACGACGGTTGGCTTTGAAACTAACGTCGCTTTGCAATGCGGCGACATAGGGGGGAAGTTCGGATGCGCCTCATAAAACTCTGCGCTGTTGTCGTCTGCGGCCTCGCGCTCGGTCTCGGCATTCGCGCCGCCTCGGCGCAGGACAAGACGTTCACGCTGAAACTGTCGCATTGGGTGCCGCCGTCGCATCCGCTGCAGAAGGCGATCCAGGACTGGGCCGACGACATCGAGAAGGCCTCGAACGGCACCATCAAATACCAGATTTATCCGTCGCAGCAGCTCGGCAAGGCATTCGATCATTACGACATGGCGCGCGACGGCATCGCCGACTTCGCGTACGTCAATCCAGGCTATCAGCCCGGGCGCTTCCCGATCATCGCCGCGGGCGAGCTGCCGTTCCTGGTCGGCAAGGCCAAGGGCGGCAATCTCGCGGTCGACGCCTGGTACCGGCAATACGCGGCAACCGAGATGAAGGACGTGCATTATTGCTTCGCCTTTGTGCTCGATCCGCTGGCTTGGCACTCCACCAACAAGAAGATCGTTGTGCCGGGCGACATCAAGGGCATGAAGGTGCGGCCGGCCCAAGGCACCATCGCCGCCTGGGTGACGCAGCTCGGCGGCACCAATGTCGAATCCAGCGCGCCGGAGGTGCGGGACGTGCTCGCCAAGGGCGTCGCCGACGCCGTCACCTTCCCGTGGGGCTCGATGTTCCTGTTCGGCATCGACAAGGTGACCAAATACGACATGGACGAGCCGCTCGGCTCGGTGATGTTCGTGTGGATCATGAACAAGAACGTCTACGCGGCGATGTCGCCGTCGCAGCAGAAGGTGATCGACGATCACTGCACGTCGCAATGGGCCGCCCGCTTCGCCGATCCGTGGGCCGACTTCGAGCATGCCGGGCTTGCCAAGATGCAACAGACGCCCGGCCACGAGGTCTACAAGATCTCCGATGAGCAGCTCGGCGAATGGAAAAAATCGGCCGAGCCGCTCAAGCAGAAGTGGGCGGACGGCGTGAAGAAGGCCGGCGGCGATCCGGATGCCATCTACAAAGGCCTGGAGGCGTCGCTCACCCAATACAACGCCGGCTTCTGACCGACACCAGCGCAATCAAGGCGACGGCGGGTTTCTCGCCGCCGTCGCCGTATGGGACTAGTGCCGATGTCGGAAGCCGAGGTTGACGTCGCCGGAGTTGTCGCGCCCGAGCCGGCGCGCGAGCCCAGCGCGATGGACCGTTTCATCGACGGCATCGAGCTCATCGCGGCGTTCTTCATCGGCCTCGTCGCGCTCGATATTTTCGTCTCGGTGATGCTGCGTTATTTCTTCAGCGTGCAGATCCCCGACGGCTACGACTTCGGCCGGCTGCTGCTCGGCATCGTCATCTTCTGGGGTATCGCCGCGACGTCGTACCGGGGCAATCACATCACCGTCGATCTGCTCTACGCCAATGTCGGCGAGCGCATGCAGCGCTTCATCGACGTCTTCGCGACACTGGTCTTGTTGTTCGTGGTGACGGTGCAGACCTACACCTTGTTCGACAAGGTCCACGACACTTACGCCGACAATGTGCTGACCTTCGACCTGCGGCTGCCGGTATGGCCGTTCTTCCTGGTCGCCTGGCTCGGCGACGTCTCGGCGGTGCTGCTGATCGCGGTGCGCACCTATCGGCTGATTTTCCAACCCGAACTGCTCGGCGGCAAATACCAGTACAAGCCGGTCGAATGAGGCGGCAGCGCATGAGGCCGATGTGAGTCCCGACGCCGTCGCCGTAATCGGCTTTCTCAGCCTGTTCGCTCTGATGCTGTTGCGCGTGCCGGTCGGCATGGCGATGGGTCTCGTCGGCGTCACCGGCTTCTCGTATCTGGTCGGCGCCGGTCCGGCGCTCAAGAGCGTCGGGCTGACCTCGATGCGCACGGTGACCGATTACACCTTCGGCGTCATCCCGATGTTCCTCCTGATGGGCGCCTTCGTGTCCAATTCGGGGATGAGCCGCGAGCTGTTCCGCGCCGCCAACGCCTTCGTCGGCCATTTCAAAGGCGGTCTCGGCATCGCCACCATCGCCGCCTGCGCCGGCTTTGCCGCGATCTCGGGCTCTTCGGTGGCCACCGCGGCGACCTTCGCTACCGTCGCTTATCCGGAGATGCGCCGCTACGATTATCCGAAGAGCTTTGCCACCGGCGTGATCGCCGCCGGCGGCACGCTCGGCGCCATGCTGCCGCCCTCGACCGTGCTCGCCGTCTACGGCATCATCACTGAGCAGGACATCGGCAAGCTGTTCATTGCCGGCATCATCCCGGGCATCCTTGCCGCGGCCATGGACATGATGACGGTGGTGCTGATCGGGAAGCTGCGGCCGAAATTCCTGCCGGCGGCGCCGCGGCACAGCTGGGCCGAGCGCCGCGCCGGCCTGCGCGACATCTGGGCGACGCTTCTGCTCTTCGTCCTCGTCATCGGCGGCCTCTATGGCGGGCTGTTCACGCCGACCGAGGCCGGCGGTGTCGGCGCGTCGGGTGCGCTGATCATCGGCGTGGCGCGTGGAAAACTGTCGCGCACCGAGATCCGGCGCTCGCTGTTGCAAGCGGTGCGCACCGCCGCCGCCGTACTCACGGTGCTGATCGGCGCGCTGCTGTTCGGCTATTTCCTCACCGTGACGCAGACGCCGCAAAAGGTGACCGAATTCCTCACCAGTCTGGGACTCGGCCGCTACGGCGTGCTGGCGTTGATCATGCTGATGTACATCGTGCTCGGCTGCCTCATGGACTCGCTCGCCATGATCATCCTGACGATCCCGATCATCTTTCCGGTGATCACCCAGCTCGGCTTCGACCCGATCTGGTTCGGCGTCATCATCGTGATGACGGTCGAACTCGGGCTCATTCATCCGCCGGTCGGGATGAACGTCTTCGTCATCAAGACCGTGGTCCAGGATGTGAGCTTCTCGACGATCTTTGTCGGCGTACTGCCGTTCATCGTCACCGACCTTATCCGGCTGGTGATCCTGATCTCGTTTCCGATTCTGGCGCTGTGGCTGCCGTCACATATGTGACGCCGGATTAATTCCGTCCGCCGCCGGCGAGCACCGCCCGCGTAGCGCGATCGGGGCCGAAATCGTCGACGCTGTCGATCGCCAAGAGGTCGGCAAGCCGGGTGCGCGCGCGATTGACGCGGCTCTTGATGGTGCCGACCGCGCAGCCGCAGATCGCCGCGGCGTCGTCGTAAGAGAAGCCTGACGCGCCGACCAAGATGAGTGCCTCACGCTGATCGGACGGCAGCTTCGCCAGCGCCGTGCGGAATTCCTCGAATTCGACCCTTCCGGTCTGCTCGGGATGCGATTTGAGCGTCTCGGCGTAACGGCCGTCGGCATCCTCCACCTCGCGCCGCCGCTTGCGGTATTCCGAGCGGAACAGGTTGCGTAAAATGGTGAACAGCCATGCCGGCATGTTGGTGCCGGGCTGGAATGAGTCGATATGCGCCAGCGCCCGCAGCAATGTCTCCTGCACCAGATCGTCGGCGC
>JBAQAB010000577.1:0-1850 GCA_049285535.1 Xanthobacteraceae bacterium | reverse complement strand
TCGGCCCCACGTCGGACAAGCCCTGCGGCGAAAACCATAGTTTGCCGAAGGTCTGCAGAATCGTCTGTAGCGGCGGGAAATAGAAGCTCTGGCTGTCCGCGCTCGTGATCCACCAGGCTGCGATCAGCGTCACCGGCAGCGCGAGTGCGACTGCGACACGTCGTGGCAGTGGCGGCAGGAGATTCTTCATGCGCCGGCCTCGGCAGTATCCAGGCGCACCGATGGATGCCAAGCCAGCACCCGCCGCTCCAGCGCCCGGGCACCCAGGTTGACGATGACGCCGATAATTCCGGCGACGATGACATAGGCATACATGATGGCGACAGCGCCGCCGGACTCGGTATCGCTGATCTCCTTGCCGAGGCCCTGGGTGTCGATCGCGACTTCGCTGGTGATGGCGAGAATGAGCGCCACTGCGGCGGCGAGCCGGATGCCGGTCATCAGATAAGGCAGCGTCGTCGGCCAGGTGACGTAGCGGATTTGCGCCCAGGTTCCGAGTCCGTAGGAGCGCGCGGTCTCCCGCGCCACCGGATCGACGTCCTGCACGCCATACAACACCTGGATCAGCACCGGCCAGAACGAGGCGTAGACCACCAGCACCAGTGTTGACTGGATCTGCGAGCCGAACAGCAGCACGGCGAGCGGGATGAGCGCGACCGACGGAATCGGACGCAGGAACTCGATGGTCGAGTGGGTCAAGCGACGCAGCAGGCGCGAACTGCCGATGGCAATGCCGATCGCTACGCCGGCAACGACAGATATGACGAGCCCGATCGCCCAGGCTTCCAAGGTGTCGCTCAGCGCCGTCCAGAACGTCGCCGTCTTCATCTCCTTGAACAGCGCGACCACTATCGCGGAGAACGGCGGCAGGTAATCCGGCGAGACGATGCCGATCCGCGGCACGATCTCGAGCAGTGCGGCAAAGCCGATCAGGCCGCTCAAGCCCTGCAGCCAAATAAAAGTGCGGGCCGTAAGCTTGGCCCGCACTCTGGTCGTTTGTGCCGTTGGCATGGGTTATGAAGGCAATAGCGCCGCGACGTCCGCCTTTTTGTTGATCAGCCCGCTCTTGAGCATGTCGTCGGCCATCGCCTGGGCCGAGACGAGGTTAAATTTGGGCGGCCATATCGGCAGAATGATCTTGGCGGCGATTTCGGGCGAGATGCGGGTATAGGTCGGAATGATCTGGCGAACTTCGTCGGCGTGCGAGCCGGCATAAGCCAGCGACTCGCTGATTGCGGCCTTGAAACGTTTGACCATGTCCGGGTTCGCATTGGCGTATTGCACCGACGCGAAATAGACCGCGATCTCTGCTTTCGGCGCGATAGCGACAAACGGCCAATCCACAACCCTGTCGCCGCGTGACTGGGCGATGGTGACGAATGGTTCCACCATCCAGCCGGCCTCGATGCGATGGTCGGCCAGCGCCAACGGCATGTCGGGAAACGGCACCTCGATGTACTTTACGCTGTCAGGGTCGCCGCCCGCGGCCTTCACCCCGGCCCGCACCGCAACCCCGCCGATATTGTTCAGGTTATTGACCGCGACGGTCTTGCCGCTGAGGTCCTTGGCGGTCTTGATCGGGCTGTCGCCGGGAACGAGAACCGCGCAAAAATCGTGACCGCTGACGCCGGTCGAGGCAACGCCGGGCGCGATGCCGATGAACTTCAGTCCTTTGTTCTGTGCGATCAAGAGCGACGGCACGTTGGAAAAGCCGAACTGCAATTGGCCGGACAGCACGCCCGGGATGATGGCGGCGCCGCCGCCCTGGGTCGACAGCTCGACATCGAGATTCTGCTTGGCGAAGAAGCCCTTGGCCTTGCCCAGATAGATCGGCGCGCAGTCGGCGATGG
>JBAQAB010000576.1:0-22775 GCA_049285535.1 Xanthobacteraceae bacterium | reverse complement strand
GTTTAAGCACAGAAGAGGTTTCGTCGTGACCCAGTATCCCGATCTCGAGCTTTACATCGCCGGTCAATGGAAGAAGGCGGACGGCCAGCCTGTGCTCAATCCTGCCGACGAGAGCGTGCTCGGCACTGTTCCAACTGCGACGTCATCCGACCTCGCCGCCGCCCTGGCCGCCGCGGCGGATGGGTTCAAGCGATGGAGCAAAACCTCGCCCGCGAAACGCTACGAGATCATTCTCAAGGCCGTGGCGCTGATGCGCGAGCGGGCCGAGGAGATGGCCGTCGCCATGACGCTGGAGCAAGGCAAGCCAATCGCACAATCGCGGCTCGAAATTCTGCGCGGCTGCGAAATTATCGAGTGGGACGCGCAGGAAGGCCGTCGCACTTATGGCCGCATTATCCCGAGCGAACCGGGCATGAAGCACATGGTGTTGCGGCAGCCGATCGGCGTGGTCGCGGCGTTCTCGCCTTGGAATTTCCCGATGAGTTCGCCGGCGCGCAAAGTGGGCGGGGCGCTCTCGGCCGGCTGCTCGATTATTCTCAAAGCGTCGGAGGAAACGCCGGCCGGCGCGGTCCAGCTGACGCGCGCCTTCCATGATGCCGGTCTGCCGCCCGGCGTGCTCAACCTGGTGTTCGGCAAGCCTGCGGAAATTTCGGAATATCTGATTCCGCAGGACCTCGTCCGGCTCATCACCTTCACCGGCTCGATCCCGGTCGGCAAGCGGCTGGCGGAAATGGCAGGCCGCTACATGAAGCCCGCGATCATGGAGCTCGGCGGCCATGCGCCGGTCATCGTCTGCGACGACGTCGATCCGGTCGCGACCGCGGCGACGTCGGTCGTCGGCAAAAGCCGCAACGCCGGCCAGGTCTGCGTGTCGCCGACCCGCTTCTTCGTGCAGGAAGCCATCTACAAGAAATTCACCGAAGCGTTTGCCGAAAAGGCCCGTGCTGTCAAAGTCGGCGACGGTCTCGATCCGTCGAACCAGATGGGTCCGCTGGCCAATCATCGCCGCATCGAGGCGATGGAAATGTTTGTCGCCGACGCAAAGGCGAAGGGTGCGCGACTTCTTGCCGGCGGCGAGCGGCTCGGCAATCGAGGTTACTTCTTCCCGCTCACCGTGCTGGCCGATCTGCCGGACGACGCGCGGGCCATGCACGAGGAGCCGTTCGGCCCGATGGCGCTGATCAACCCGGTGACCTCGCTCGACGACGCGATCGAGAAGGCGAACGCCTTGCCGTACGGGCTTGCCGCCTATGCGTTCACCAAGTCGGCGCGCAACGCCGATCGCCTGGCGGACGGCGTGGAGGTCGGCAATCTCTCGATCAACAATCTGGTGGCGTCGGTCGCCGAGACGCCCTTCGGCGGGGTCAAAGATTCCGGCTATGGCCGCGAGGGCGGGACCGAAGGTCTGTCACACTACACCGTGGTGAAGAACGTGTCGCATCTGATGATGTGATACTGATCGTCTGGGTAAAGCGGTTCTTGCCTTCTTACGACGGGGACGGCCCGTCATGGCACGTCTGCGGCCCGGCTTGATGGGGCAGCAAGTTCGGCACGTCGCATTTGGAGCAGGCGCCGAGCGCCAGGGCGAAGAGGCCGAGCAAAAGAACAAGCCGCGCCCGGCGTCGGGGCGCAATGCGCAACATATCGGACCGGGTACGCGTCATAAGCCGTCTTCCTTATACGCTAAGCCACGCCCTGACAAAGGATCGTTAATCGGGTCGCAAAGTCAGCGTTGGAGGACGCCGATGACCCGGCTGGCAAAACTCAGCCGTTCCGCCATCAGGCCGATCACATAGGTCAGGAGCGCCTGCACCAAAGCGGGATGCTCGACCTTGAGACGCTCGAACGCATCGGCCCGCAGCTCGTAGGCCACGCTCGCGACTTCGGCCTGCACGGTTGCGCTGCGCGGCCGGCCGGTCATGAGCCCCATCTCGCCGATGGTGGTATGTCGTCCGAGACTTCGCACCCGGATGGCGCTGCCGTCCTCCAGGTTGACCATGATTCCCATGCGGCCATCGATGATGAAGTGCATGGAATCGGAGGGGCCGCCCTGACGCGCGATGACGTCGCCGGCGGCGAAGTCGTAGCGTCGGCAATTATCGGCCAAGATCTCGGCGAATTCGGCGTTGCCCAGCGCGTCGGCGAGCCAGTCGTGCAGCGAGCGCCCGCCGCTGCCGGCGTCGCTATGATCGGCAATGATGGCGTTCTCGCAGAATTCGAGCGCGCGATCGATTTCTGGAAAGACTAGGACGTTTTTGCTGATGACCTGGTTGTCGCCAAAAGCCTTTTCGACCGCCGGCGTGAGGTGAACGAGTACAAGGCAGGCACCCAGCACCTCGGCGGCTTCCTTGATTTGCGTGAAGCTATGGACGGCAGAGGAATCGAGCCCGGTGACAAGCCGGAAATCGAACAGTAGAAATCGGCATTCCGGCCGCTCGGCCAGCAAGACTTTGACTTGTTCATAGAGCCGGTTGGCTGAGCCGAAAAACAGATAGCTCTGCAGGCGCAGGCCCTGCAGTTCTCTGCCGTGAGCGCCGAGCAGCGCCAGCTCCTGCGCACCGCGATCGAGCGAGCTGCGATATTCCGAGCCGTCGAAGGTGAGCTTGACGACGCTGATGCGGCCGGCGCTTAACGCAAAGGTGGCGCAGCCGAAGATCACTCCGATCGAGACGCCGGGCAAAAAGCCCCACCAAACAATGATCAGAGCGATCGCAAGTAACGACAGGTACTCGATGCGCTCCAGCTGCCGCGCGCTGTTATAGAGCCAGCGCTTGGCGGAATCGTAGCCGATCGTCACCAATAGCCCGCCGAGCACGCATTTCGGCATGTAGCCGAGAAATTCGGGATTGACGAAAACGGCCGCCGCGGACATGGCCGCGATCAAGAGGCCGGATACGCGGTTGTTCTTGCCCAACACGAAATTCAGCCGCGAGCGGGTGCTGGTGAGGCAGGATACGTAGCCGCCCAGCGCGGCGCACAGGAGATTAGCGAGGCCTTGTAGTTTGAGTTCGCGATCGAGGACGGCCTCGCGTTTGGTCGACATCTCGATCGAAGTGATATTGAGCAGGATGCTGATGGTGCCGACGAACATCACGGCGATAAAATCGGCGCCGAGCTCGGGCAATGCCGACCACGGCACGCGGGCGAAGGCGAGCGTCCACGGCGGAGCAAAAGCCCGCGCCGACGGCATGGTGAACATCCAGCGCTGCGTCTGGGCATCGGCAATCGGGATCCGGAACAGCAGGAGCACGATGTAGAAACCGACGATGCTGATCAGCAGCTGGGCCGGCATGGCGAGCGGCGATCTCCAATATTGCCGCCCGACGACGAGAAAGGCGGCGACCGCTATCCCGGCGGCCAGTTTCTCGACGGTGGCGGCGTCGACGAGGTGCGCGACGGCCGCGACGCTCAGCGGGTAGCCGGTCAGGATGCGGAAAACGCCGGCCAGCATCAGGCACCCGGACGCGCCGAGAAAGCCGCCGATCACCGGAAAGGGCACAAAGCGGATGGCGCGGCCGAGGCGCGCCAGGCCAAGGCCGCAAAGAAGCAGTCCGGTCAATGCGGCGCTGAGCGCCAGCACCACCAAAGTTGCGGTCAGCAGGCCGTCGTCGAGACCGTTCGACCGAAGCCGAACCTCGAGGGTGCCAACGAGCGCGGCAATCACCGCGCAGGTCGAGCCGTCAGGTCCACCTATGGCAAAGGCGAGCGAGCTGCGCCATGACGTCAGCGCGCCGCCGATCGCGCCGGTGATGAAGGTTGCGGTGAGACCGTAGGCCAGCCAAGGCGTCAGCGGCCCGGAGAAGATCAGCGCCGCATAGGAGACGTAGAACAGTATGGACAATACGCCGACCACGATGCCGGCGACGGCCGAATGCGCCAGCGGCGTATTCAAGCCGCCACGAATAAAACGGACGAGTGGTCCGGGCTGAATCGCCGCATCGCTCACGCGCGGTCCAATTTGAATGATATCCGGGACAGGTCGGATTGCTCGGTGTCAGAGGCCTACGGCTGCCGCCATTGATTGATGCGGGTATCCCGGATGAAGTCCGGGACTACCATGGTTTGGCGGGAATATCGAGTAAGCGTCGTGGAACTTCGCGGCTCTCGGCAGCAGCCGAGTTCCGCCGTTCTGTCGAAGCAAAGGCGAGTCCGGCGCTGCGCGCCTTAACCCCGCTCTTCAGCTTGCCTTCAGGCGTACTGCGCGGGCGTCGTTCCGAACGTCGGGAAGGAAGGCGGTGAGAAGCCCGATCAGCGGCAAAAACGAGCAGATCCGATAGACGAATTCGATGCTGGTCCAATCGGCGAGCACGCCCAAGACTGCGGCGCCGATGCCGGCCATGCCGAATGCCAGACCGAAGAAAAGTCCCGAAACCATGCCGACCCGTCCCGGCATCAACTCCTGGGCGTAGACGACGATCGCCGAAAAGGCTGACGACAGCACGAGGCCGATCAGAATGCTCAAGCCGATCGTCGCCCTCAGCCCGACATAAGGCAGCGCCAGGGTGAAGGGCAGCACGCCCAGGATCGACGCCCAGATGACACGCTTGCGGCCGATGCGGTCGCCGATCGGACCACCGACGAAGGTTCCGACCGCGGCGGAAGCGAGGAAGACGAACAGGCAGAGTTGAGCTTTCTCGGTCGGCAAGGCGAACCGATGCATCAGATAGAAGATGTAATAGCTGGTGATGCTCGACAGGTAGAAGAACTTGGAGAAGATCAGAGCAATGAGCACCGCAATGGCGCGACGCACTTGGCCTGCCGGCAGCGCCGAGGGAGCGTCCGCCGACCGTCCGGATTTCCGTGCGCTATGGCCGGAGTTTTTGTACCAGCGCCCGACGATCGTGAGCAGGACGATGCCGGTGAGCGCCAACAGGGCGAACCAGGCCAGACTCTCCTGTCCGCGCGGCAGGATGAAAAACGCCGCGATCAGTGGCGCGAACGAGTTACCGATATTGCCGCCAACCTGGAACAGCGACTGCGCGAAGCCGTGAGCGCCCCCGGAAGCAAGCCGCGCCAGCCGCGATGATTCCGGATGGAATATGGCCGAGCCGATTCCGAGCAGCGCCGCGCCGGCCAGCAAGACGAGAAAGCCCGGCGCGAAAGCCAGGATCGCCAGCCCGAATAGCGTGCAGGTCATGCCAAAGGGCAGCGAATAGGGCTGCGGCCGATGATCGGTATAAAGGCCGACGATCGGCTGGAACAGCGAGGCGATGCCTTGGTAGATCAGCGTGATGACGCCGATCTGAGCAAAACTCAGATCGAAGCTGCTCTTGAGCATCGGATAGATGGCGGGCAGCAGCGACGTCGCCACGTCGTTGAGGAAGTGGCAAAAGGTGACCGCGCTCAGAATCGCAATGGCTGTGGTGCCGGCCTGTTGCCGGCCGATAACGGCTTGGCTCAAGGGATAAAGACCTTTCCTGATCTCTGCCGACCGCCATCGGCAGGATCGGTGTTAGGGCGCTTGTCATAAACGGCTGCGCGGCTGCGTGCCATCCCAATCGAGCATCACACCCATGTGCGAGGTGAGGCCTGCCGCACGCTCGGGCACGGTCGAAGGCTTTGAATTTTGCCAGAGTATCGCGCCGGGATTTCCACTATCTTACCGCCGACCGGCCCGCGGCTTTACCAATCGCGCCGTTCGTCGATAGGGAGAGAAGGATTATGGACATTCAAGTATGTGGCTCGGTGCCGTCGCGGCGCGGGCCGCCCGACAGTTTTACCGGGGTGGTCTGGCAGGAGCCGATCATCGAGGCGCCGGCGCCGGCGCTCCTGCGTTCCGGCCTGGTGCGTTTCGAGCCCGGCGCGCGGACCCACTGGCACACCCATCCGCTCGGCCAGACATTATTCGTGGTGTCGGGCGCCGGCCGGGTGCAGACCTGGGGCGGCAAAGTGCGCGAGATCAAGGGCGGTGACGTGGTGTGGATCCCGCCGAATGAGAAGCATTGGCACGGCGCCGCGCCGACGACCAACATGGTTCACGTCGCCATGCAGGAGGCGCTCGACGGCAAGCACGTCACCTGGATGGAGCCGGTGACCGACGAGCAATACAAAACCGCGCCGTAATCCACGATTGTCCGCTCATTCCCGCGAAAGCGGGAATCCAGGAAGGCGCAACTCAAAATTTCTGGGTCTCCGCCTTCGCGGGGACGAGCGGTCGGAGAAGTCGCACCGGTCGAGCCAAAGATGCGTTACGAACTTTACTACTGGCCTTCGATCCAGGGCCGCGGCGAATTCGTCCGCCTCGCCCTGGAAGAAGCTGGCGCCGACTATGTCGATGTGGCGCGTCAGGGCAAGCGCGGCATGGCGAAGATGAAGGCGATGCTCCACGGCAAGGGTATCGCGCATCCGCCTTACGCGCCGCCTTTCCTCAAAGCCGGCAAATTCGTCATCGCGCAGACCGCGGAAATCTTGCTCTTCCTCGGCCCACGGCTAAAACTCGCGCCGCGCAACGACGCCGGCCGGCTGTGGGCGCATCAAATGCAGCACACCATCACCGATCTCGTCGTTCGCATCCACGACACCCATCACCCGATATCGGGCTGGCTTTATTTCGAGGAGCAGCGGCCGGCGGCGAAACGGCGCACTAAGGATTTTTGGCGCTATCAGGTGCCGCAAATGCTCGGTTATTTCGAGCGGGTGCTGCAGAAGAACGGCGGCAAATACACGGTCGGGCGCAGCCTGACCTATGTCGATCTGTCGCTGTTTCAGATTGTCGAAGGAATGCGTTACGCCTTCCCGAAGCGCATGAAACGATACGAGAAGAAAATACCGGGGCTGGTGGCGCTACGCGACCGCGTCGCGCAACGGCCGCGCATCAAGGCCTATCTCGCCTCCAAGCGCCGCATCGCGTTTTCCCAGTGGGGCGTCTACCGCTATTTCAAGGAGCTGGACGCGTAAGCTTGCTTTGCCGGGGCTGCGGCGATGGCAATATCGAAACGGTCAGGCTAAGTAGGGGCGGGAAAGCCGGGGAGGACTAAAGAGCATCATGTCAGGCTATTGGCAAAATTTCGATCTCACCCAGGGAATCAATATCCTGCGGCTGATCTGCGGGCTGTTCTTCATCCCGCATATCTATGCCAAATTCTTCGTCCCGGAGGCGCTCGGCTTCTTCAAGGCGGCGAAGTTTACTCCGCCGGCGCTCTATATGTACGTCGCCTGCGTGGTCGAGCTCTTCATCGCGGCCGGACTTATCTTCGCGATTTTCCCCTTTTATGCCGGCTTGCTTGGCTTCATCCACTTGCTGATCGCCGGCGGCGCGGTGTGGAAAGTCACCGGCGGCAAATGGTTGTGGAACATCGGCGGCCACGAATATTGCGTGTTCTGGGCGATCTGCTGCCTGATCGTGGCGATGCATTATTCGGCCGACGCCATGCCGTTCCTGCCGTTCAGATAGCCGAAGCGTCGGCAAGGAGTAGTGCCAATGATCAGAGCGGCCATTGTCGGGCTTGGCTGGTGGGGCAAGACGGTTGTCGAATCCGCCGAAGGCAGCGACGCCATCCGCTTCGTTGCCGGCGCGACGCGTACCGTGACACCGGACACCGAGGCCTTCGCCAAGAAGAACGGCTTTAAGCTTGAGGCGGATTACGGCGCCATACTCGTCGATAAGACCGTCGACGCCGTTGTGCTGGCGACGCCGCACTCGATGCATGGCGCGCAAGTGGTGGCGGCCGCAGCGGCGGGCAAGCACGTGTTCTGCGAGAAGCCGTTCACGCTGACCAAGCGGGAAGCCGAAGACGCCGTCGCCGCCGTGAAGAAAGCCGGGGTGACGCTCGGTCTCGGCTACAATCGCCGGCTCCATCCGGAAATCATCAAGCTGCGCGAGATGATCCGCGGCGGCGAGCTCGGCATCATCCTGCATGTCGAAGCGACCATGACATTTCCCAACGTGCTGTTCATCAATCCGGGCCATTGGCGCGCCGACAAGCATGAAACGCCGCTCGGCGGGCTGATGCCGATGGGCGTGCATGCAGTCGACGGCGTGATCGATCTGTGCGGGCCGATCGATCACGTCTTCGCGCAGAGTTTTCGGCGCGCCGCGCCGATCGATGCCGACGACACCACCTCGATCCTGTTCCGCATGAAAGAGGGCATGTCGGGCTATCTCGGTACCATGACCACGACCGGCCCCGGCTTCTCCTTCCAGGTGTTCGGCTCCAAGGGCTGGCTGCGGCTGGAAGGCGTCACGCACGTTGCCGGCGCGTCCTCGGAAGAGCGCCGCACCAGTTTGTTTGGCACCTGCAAGTTCCAGCCGGTGAAGGGCGAGGCCAAGGTCTGGCAAGCGGCGAAGCTCGATGTGTCGCGCGCCGCGCTCGAAGCCTTCGCCAAGGCGGCCGAGGGCGGACCGGCCTATCCGATCCCCTACGATCAGATGATTCACGGCGTCGCGGTGACTGAAGCCATCGTGCGCGCCGCGGGGTCGGAGAAGGTCGAGAAGGTTCAGTGAAGGAATCAACACGTTCCCCGGACGCGGTGCAGCGCGCAAGCGGTGCACTGCTGATCCGGGGTCTCAACAAGCTCTGCGTTTCGATACGCTGAGCTCGCGACGATCCCGGGTCTGCAGCGCACCACTTCGTGCTGCGCTGCGCCCGGGAAAAGCGCAGAAAAAGACAGGACAGCCACCATGGATCTCGGTAACGGCCTCGGCCATCTGACTTATTCGACGCTGGTGCATCCCGCCGACAACTGGGAGCAGCTCTACCATTCGCTGACCACGTATCTGCCGCAGGTGAAGGCGCGCATCGCCGGCAACAAGGCGTTCGGCGTCTGCATCCGGCTATCGGCGAGCTCTGCGCAAACGCTCGCCAACAGCGCGGCCGAACGCGCCAAGCTGAAAAAATTTCTCGATGACAACGACATGTACATCTACACCGCCAATGCCTTTGTGTACGGGCATTTCAAGGGCGACAAGGTGAAGGAGCAAGTCTACGAACCGGACTGGCGCGGCGAGGAGCGCACCCAGTACACGATCAATGTCGCCAACGTGCTCGCCGATGTCTGCCCGGCCGGCATCGCGCCGTCGATCCAGAGCGCGCCGCTCGGCTTCAAGCCGCGGGTGACCGGGGACGACGTGATCGCAAGCTACACCGACCATGTGCTCCGCGTGGTCGCGCATCTCATTGCATTGGAATCAAAGACCGGCCGCACCGTGCAGCTGGCGCTCGAACCGGAGCCGTATTGCTTCCTCGAAACCACCGACGAAACAGTCGCTTATTTCCGCGATCACCTGTATTCCGGCGCCGCGGTCGAAAAGCTCGCCAAGCTGGCGCATGTGCCGATCTCCGAGGCGAACGAAGCGCTGCGCCGCCATGTCGGCATCGTCTACGACATCTGCCATCAGGCGGTCGAATACGAGAATATTTCGGAGTCCTGTCAGAAACTCATCGACGGCGGCGTGCCGATCTTCAAGTTTCAGGAAGCAGCAGCCCTGCATATTCCGGAAGTGACGCAGGACGTCGTCAATACACTCAAGCGCTACGCCAAGACGATTTATCTGACCCAGACGATCCAGAAAATGGACGGCAAGCTCACCAAGTTCCTCAATGTCGACGACGCCATCGCCGCCTTCGAGAAGGAGCCGGGGCCGCGGGAATGGCGGACCCACATCCACGTGCCGGTCTTCCTCGACGATCTCGGGCAGTTCCGCACCACGCGCTTTGCCATCGAGGACGGTTTGCGTTTCCACAAGCAAAAGCCGCTGTCGCGCCATCTCGAGGTCGAGACCTACACTTGGGACGTGCTGCCCGACAACCTCAAGAAAGGCGACATCGTCGACAACGTTTGCCGCGAGCTCGAATGGGTGCGCGGGCAATTGGTCTAGTATTTCTTTCCCTCCCCCCTTGCGGGGGAGGGTAGGGAGGCGGGTCGCGAGGTGAATGCGATGGCGTTGACGGCGGCGCGCCACCTCTCCACCCCCACCCCCAACCCCTCCCCGCAAGGGGGAGGGGAGCAGCCAGGAGAGTTGTCATGAAGGTCGGATTTATCGGACTTGGCCGCATGGGTTCGGCCATGGCGCGCCGGCTGATCGACGGCAAGCATGACGTCGGCGTCTACAATCGCAGCCTCGACAAATTAAAGGCGCTGACGGATGCCGGCGCCAAGCCGCTGGACTCGATCAAGGCGGCGGCCACTTACGGCGACGCGGTTTTCACCATGCTCGCCGACGACGCGGCGCTGCTCGAGGTCGTGAGCAAGCCGGGGGGGCTACTGCAATCACTGCCCAAAGGCGGCATTCACATCTGCGCCGGCACGCATAGCGTTGCGGCCATGCAGAATATCAAGAAGCTGCATGGGGATGCCGGGCAGATTCTGATCGCCACGCCGATGCTGGGACGGCCCGAACTCGTCGCATCGGGTCAGGCCGGCATGCTGGTCGCCGGCGACAAAGACACCGTCGCGCGCTGCCATCCGCTGTTCGATGCCATCCCGCGCCGCACGTTTGAGGCCGGTCCCGATCCGGTCGCAGCGGCGGCGATAAAGATCGCCAATAATTTCGTGCTCGGCTGCGCCATCGAGGCGATGGGTGAGGGGTTCTCGCTCATCCGCAAATACGACGTGACGCCCGACGTTTTCCTCGACGTCATGACCGACGGCCTGTTCGCCTGCTCGGCCTACAAGGTCTACGGCAAGATCATCGCCGAGGAGCGCTATCAGCCGGCGGGCCAGCGCGCCATCCTGGGATTGAAGGACGCCAATTTCGCGCTGGAGGCCGGCGGCGCCGTCGGCGTGCCGCTGCCCTCGGGAAATGTCTGGCGCGATCGGCTGGTCGGCGCGGTGGCGCACGGCGAGGCCGAGTACGACTGGGCGGTTATGGCGAAGGACCAGGCGCGGGCCAGTGGGCTGGCCTAGCGATAGGCTAGGCGCGCCACAGCGTGATCAGCAATCCGCCGGTAATGATGAGCGATCCGCCGACATAGATCGGCAGCGGCGGCCGCACGCCGAAGACGAAGAAGTTGATCGCCTGGGCGACTAAAAAGAACAGCGTGACATAAACGCCGAGCAATCTGCCGAAATCCCATGGCGGCGCGTTCACTGCGCATCCATAGGCAAATAAGACCACGGCACCGGCGGCAAAGAATATAGCGCGGCTTCCGGTTGCCGCACTATACAGGGCGACCCGGACCAGCGCATCGCCGCCGGCTTCGAGGCCCGCCGCGACGAGCAGCAGCAGATAGGCAAAGGCAAGATTCATAGATCGAGCCGGCAGTCCGACTGCGGAATCGTGCAACACGGCAGCACGTAGCCGGCTTCGGGCTCATCGATCGGCTCGACATAGCTGACGCTGCCCTCGCTGATCGCGATCCGGCACAGTCCGCAACTGCCGGCCCGGCACCCGAAAACCGGCGAGACGCCGGCCGCTTCGGCGAGGTTGAGGAGCGTGCCCGACGCCGGCGTCCAGATTACGTCCATGTGGCTGCGCGTGAATGCGACCTTGAACGCCGCCTGCGGATCGGCCGGCATGGTTCGTGCCGGCAACAGCGTCGAAGGCCCGAACGCTTCGTAGCGGATGTTCACCGGGCTGACGCCGGCCTCGACCAGGCCGTCATGCATCTGCCTGATGAACTCGCCCGGCCCGCACAGGAATACTTCGGCGAGCGGCGCTGCGGCATACGGGAGGAGGTCGGCCGCCGTCAAGCGGCCGTGCTTTGACGCGGGCAAGCCCGGCATCGGCGGCGCACCGTTGATCCGCGAATAAGCCACGAGCGCGCGGAGCCGGCGGCGCTCGGCCACAAGATCGGCAAGCTCGCCCGCCAGCGGATGCTCGCCGGGCCGCCGCATGCCGAAAGCGGCAAACACATCGCGCCGGCCGGATCGCGTGGCATGGTCGATCATGCTCATGATCGGCGTCACGCCGATCCCGGCGCCGGCGAGCACGAGCGGCGTGTCGTCGTCGAGGTCGGGGTGGAAATTGCCGCGTGGGCGCTCGACGGTAAGGATGTCTCCGGCTTTGAGCGCGGCGATTCGCGCCGACGACCCGCCGAGCGCGTCTTGCCCATTGCGGACAAGCTTGACGGTGATGCGGCAGCGCTGGGCGGGAAAGAGCGCGGAGAGGCTATAGGTGCTTTTGAAGCCATCGGGCCAGACGATGGTGAGGTATTGGCCCGGCAGGGCATCGAACATCCGAGCGTCGGCGTCCGGTCGCAGCCAAATGGAGACGATATCGTTCGTCTCCGTCACGGTCTTTTCCACGCGCATGGCCGCGATCGGTGGTGACGTTGTTTCGATGCGCCGCCGCACCTCGGCGTCAATCATCCTGCGCACGCGTGACCGCCACTTGGCCGAGATATCCCGCGCCCGCACGACACGGCGCAGCGCCACGGGATCTCGATCGGCGAACTGGGTCGCCGCGACCACCTCGCGCACGGTCGGGGATGAGGTGTCGCTCGACATAAGAGAAATGGCGTCCGAGCGCTTGACCACGCCCTCTTCCAGAACCCTGCAATAGAAACCGGTGCGATTGGCGGCAAGGAAGCGGACGGAAAAATCGCTGCCGGCTTCCATCCGCATCACCAGCTTGTAGCAGGGGATGCGCGGCTCGGAGACCTGCACCACTGCGGTGCCCATGCGCAATATGTCGCCGATGCGAAGCTCGTCTTCGAGCAAGCCTGCGGCAGTGACGTTCTCGCCGAACTGGCCCATCGGCAAATCGGCTCGACCGATCTCACGGCGCCAGAAATCGTAGTGCTCGAACGGATAACAATAGACTGCCTTGTCAATGCCGCCGTGCGCAGACAGGTCGGCCTGGCCGTCGCCGGCGAAGTTGAGTTTCTTCAACGTCAGCGGCTGGTCTACCGGCTCCTTGAAGATGCCGGTGCGAAACGACATGCCCCGGTAGGTGACCAGCCGGGGCTCGACGACGTTCAGCGACACCACTTTGCCGTTCATGCCGGCCCTCTCAAAAATCACCGACCGCCATGAACGGGGAGGACCCGGACATGGCGGTCAATGTCGATGGCGTGCGAGTGGGGGAAGGTCGCCCGCATCGCAACTACAGGCGGCCGATTTCAGGCAGCCTTGGCTTCTCCGATCGCCGGGACAGGCGGCGCTTGTCGTGTAAACTTGGCGTGGTTGAGCTCGAGATCGTTGTTGATGTGGCCGACCGCCGTGGGCTTACGCGCATGGAAGGCCAAGATCCATCCAATCCCCGCCAGCAGATAGACGACGTAGGCATAGGGGAAGTAATTGACGGGCGGCGCGGGCACGGGAATAACGCTGCCCACGGTCGGGATCAGCAACAGCACGAGCGCGGCCGCGGCCATGACCAGGTCGACAGGGCGCTGCTCGCCCAGCCGCTTGAGATAGACCGGCGCCGCCACGGTGATGAGGCAGTAGGGCGTGATGAAGCCGAATGCCGCGAGCGTGCCGGCGTAGTTGAAGATGTCGAGAGCCGCGAGACCCCCCAGCGTCGCCAGCGTCGGCAGCGAAAACGAGATGATCGACATCGTCGTCACCGCAATATGCGGCGTTTCGTTGGTCTCGTGCGAGTCGGCCGTCGCCTCGTGGAAAATGCCGTGGCGTCCCATGGCATAGATCACGCGCGAGCCGGCATTGATGCAGGAACAATTAAGCGCGAAGAAGCTTACCATCGCGCCGATCGACAGCGGGATCGACAGGATGGGTACATGGGCCAGCATCGCCAGCGTGTTCAGCGGCGTGTCGAGCTGGTCGAGCGTCTTGGAATAGCCGCGGACACCCAGGACTTCCACGTAGGTCACAAACACGAAGAAGGCGCCGGACAAGATAAGACTGACCATGACGGCGCGAGGTATCGTCTTCAACGGATCCTTTGCTTCATCGCCGAAAGCGGTGGCGCATTCGAAGCCGACAAGACTGAAGATCGCGACCACAACGCCGAGGCCAACGCTCGACCACGGCAGTTTGGCGACATCGAACTGCGCCGTGTCGATTGCGAAATGGTGTTGGGAGAGCACAAGGGCGGACAGGATCAGGATCAAGGCCACCGAGATGCCTTCGAAGAACAGCATCAGCAGCGCCGAGAGTTGCACATTCTTCCATGCGCAATACCAGGATATGCCGACGCACACCGCGAACAGCAGGACCTGCGGTGCATGAAACCCGACCATTTTAAGGAGCGTGTCGGCAAAGACGGCGAAGCCGGTCGCGCCGGCGACCGAAATGCCAAGATAGGCCCAGATCAGGGACCAGCCGCCGACCGCGCCTGCGGTCACGCCCAGCCCGCGGCAGATATAGGCGTACATCGACCCGGACGTGGTGGATCGGCTAGCGAATTGATTGAGGTTGTAGGCAACGAACACCAACATGACGGTGCCCAGCGCGTAGGACAACCAACTCCAATCCCCCGTGTTCGAATACATCACCGGGACGATCAAGGCCGCGGTCATGGTGGGAGAGATCAGCGCGACTGCCTGCGCAAGCACCTCGCTGAAGTTCAGACAGTTCGCTTTAAGCGGTATTTTGGCCATGGCTAACAGCTCCGTTGAAGTGGCAACGAGTCCTGCGCCCATTCGACGTCCGAGCCCGGTCTCAAGACCACGGTGCGGCAGGCCGATAATCGAAAGGCTATTGCGCGAATGGACCGGTCAACACATCCAGTTTTGAAATGGCGCGGGGTCCAACGGCTCGTATCCACGTTAAAATTTCGGGCATCCGAAGGTCGGCCAAACCAACACAATCCGCGCGGAGCAAGCAACTCCGACGCGCCAATTGCGCGTGGCCGTAACCCGTTTGTGCTCGGCGACGTCCGGATCAGAAATTCCAGTCGACATCGATATCCGAGTCGATGCGAAGCTGCGCGCCGACGCCGCCGTTGACCGCCGCATAGGCGCCGAACTTCACGCCTTTCACAGCGTCGTCATAACGATAGGTCGAAAGCACCGGCAAGACGTCGAGGCCGGGCGCGCCGATCTTCTGATCGATCGAAGTCATGCTGCATCGGTAACACGGATTGACGAAGCGCAGCGCGACGTCGCCGCAGCGGGCATTGGTGAAATAGTCTTCCTCGTGTTCGTCGACACCGGACACGACGATATTCGGCCGAAACCGATTCATTGGCACCGCTTGCGGCAGCTTTTGATTGAGTGCGGCGTGCGACGCTTCCGAGATAACGAGAACGCCGTAATTATCGACGAAACTCGTCGGCGCCGCGTCGCGTTGTGGATATTGCACGCCGCCCTTACGCAACGTCCTGGGGTCGCATTTGGCGAGCCGGAACCGGCCACCCAAATATTTGCTGAACCACGCATCGGCGGCGGGATTTGTCGACAGCGCCTCGTGATTCTCGCCGAACAGCGCAATGGTGAGCGGCATGCCGGCGCCGTTTGCCGATACATGCAGCGGTTCCATGCCTGGAGCGCTGAGGATCAGGCCGCCGTTGGCGAATTCCGGTTTCACCAGGGCGAGTTTGGGATGCTCGCGCTGGGTTACGAATGTGCCGCTTTCATCGACCACCATCCAGTTGCGGTCGAACTCGAAGCCGGTCGGCACAATCGACACTTCTTTCATGTGCACGCCGCCGCAGGATTTGATCGGGTAGACGAAGAGCTCTGCGATTTTTGGCATCGTACTTCTCCTTTGGCCCGGCGTTATCCTGCAGCGCTCGCAAGCTGGGGCGCTGTCCCCGCATTGTTGAAGCTTTCGGCGAAAAAACGGTCCGCGGGCAGTCCCGCTGCCCGCGTGAAATCTGAAAATGCTGTCTCGATCAGGCCCGGGCTGCCGCAGGCATAGATGTCGAACGACGACAGATCGGGAAAGTCTTCGAGCACGGCGCGATGGACGAGCCCGACGCGTCCGGACCAGCCGGCGGCATTCGGATCGGACAGAACGGGTGTTGCGCGCGTGCCGGCGGGCGCCTTGATGTTTTTAAGGGCGTAAAATCCGTAGCTGTGGCGGCTGCCCCAATAGAGATGAAGCGCTGGCTTATTCTCGGTGTGCGAAAGCGATTCCAGCATCGCCATGATCGGCGCAATGCCGGTGCCGCCGGCAAGCAGAATCGCCGGGCGGGCGGCGTTGCCGGAAAATCCAAATTCGCCGAATGGCCCCTCGAAGCGGACGACGTCGCGCGGACGTAATTGGTCCTGGACGTGGGATGTGAACCTCCCGTTGGGGACGCGCCCGATATGCAGTTCGAGCGTGCCGTCGACACGGGGCGCATTGGCGATCGAGAAGGGATGCAGCCGGCCGTCCTGGCCAACCAGACAGATATACTGGCCGGGACGGTATTGGATCGCCGCCGTCGGCGGCGGCTTGAGTGTCACTATGGCGACGTCGGGCGAGGGCTTTGCGATCGCAACCACACGGGCAGGACGCCCGTATCGCGCGGCGACGGGCCGCGCCGCCAGTTCCGCTACATCGAGCGTGACATCGCCTAAGGGTTTGGCGCAGCAGAGCAATGCTTCGGCACTTGAAGCAGCTCGCCGCAGGCCCGCCGGGGAACCGCTGTCATAATTGACGGTGCCGGCGACAATAATGGCCCGGCAGGTTCCGCAACTGCCGCCCCGGCAGGCATGCGGCAGCCAAATTTCATTGCGCAGGGCCGCTTCCAGGATCGTTTCATCCCGCCCGACCGCAAAGCATTTGCCGCTGCGGGCAAGCGTAATCCGGGCGACCGGAGGCACGGTCTTTGCAAGGTCCTCTGTCATGTTCCAGGCCGCGAGCCTAGGGACGCCACGGACCGCGGAAAAGGTCCAACAATGACTGATGGAGGGGTCCAGTGCTGCGACCTTGGAAAATCAGCCTCGCCGAGCGGGTAGATCGGGGCCGAAGCGTCCCGGTCTATCAGCAGATCGTTCAGGCGCTTATTCACGATATCCAGCGCGGCCGGCTATTGCCGGGCACGTTCCTGCCCAGTAGCCGCGAACTCGCCAGCACGCTTGGCGTCAACCGCAAGACCATCGTGCTGGCCTATGACGACCTGATCGCCCAGGGCTGGCTGGCATCCGACGGCACGCGGGGAACGATTGTGTCCGATTCACTGCCTGAATTGGCGCCACAGCTATCGCCGATCCCGCCCTTCGATATCGGCCATGAAAGCGCTTCGCCGGAATTCGAAATCCATCCCTCGGCCGATCCGCTGCCGGCCTTCGTCGAGAATACCGACCTGACCTTCGACGACGGCGCACCGGATTCCCGGCTGCTGTCGCCCGATGTGTTGTCGCGCGCCTATCGCACGGCGCTCCGCCAGGCCGCTCGCGGCAATTGGCTCGGCTATGGCGATCCGCGCGGCTCGCCGATTCTGCGCGAGACCATCGCCAACATGCTGAGCGCGCATCGCGGCATCGTGGCGACCGCGGACAATATCTGCATCACACGCGGCAGCCAGATGGCGATCTTTCTTGCCGCCCGGATTCTCGTACGGCCTGGAGAAACCGTGGTGGTCGAAGCGCTCAGTTATTCGCCGGCCTGGGAGGCGTTCCGCGCTGCGGGCGCTTCGGTCGTCGGCGCCAGACTCGATGACAATGGCCTCGACGTCGAGGACCTCGAAGCGCTATGCCGCAAACACAAGGTCCGCGCGCTTTACCTGACGCCGCACCACCAGTTTCCGACGACGGTATCGCTGACGCCGCAGCGCCGCTTGCGGCTCCTCGATTTGGCTGGCCAGTTCGGTTTCGCGGTGATCGAAGACGATTACGATCACGAATTTCATTTCGAACAGCAGCCGCTGCTGCCGATCGCCAGCTATGCGCCGCGCCGTACTGTCTATATCGGCTCGATGTCGAAACTGTTGCTGCCGGGCCTTCGTATCGGTTACGTCGCCGCGGCGCCCGACGTCATCCGCCAGATGGCGAAGGAGACGGTGATCATCGATCGTCAAGGAAACGTACCGACCGAACTGGCAGTGGTGGAGCTGATCGAGTCCGGCGAGTTGCACCGCCATGCACGCAAGGCGTTGCAGGTGTATTTGCGCCGGCGCAACGCGTTCGCGGAACTGCTGCGTGAGCATTTCGACGAAGCCGTCGATTTCAAGATACCCGACGGCGGACTTTCGTTCTGGCTCAAATTCGGCGATCCCGCGGTGCTCGACGCGATCGAGAGGGATGCGCCCAAATGCGGTGTGCGTTTCCTGCCATCGCGGTCATTCGCCATTCCGCCCTACCAGCAGAGGGGACTGCGGCTCGGTTATGCGAGCCTCAATCCCGATGAGGCGACAGAGGCGGTGCGCCGGCTGCGGCGTGCGGCCAATAGCGCGATACGGCCGAAGGTATTGCAGCAGCACTGACATCTGCGGCCGCGATCGGCTGGTCGGCACGGTGGCACGCGGCGAGCCGAGCACTTTTGGGGGGTGATGGCCAAGGGCCAGGCGCGCGCCAACGCTCTCGAGTAACCGCAGCCGATAAGCGAAACTTCAAAGATTACGAAAATTGCGGTGTGCCCTCGGTCACAGCGATTTTCCGGCTCCGCTCCTATTGTTGAGAAGTGACGGGGAGTTTGGAGACGAGCCATGACCATCTTCCCACTCGAATTGATCCGCTTGCCGGAATTGATCGCCGGGAGACTTTCGCGCTGGAGACATCGAAACCCGGGCCTTGATCTGCACGATTTGAGCGACAAGACTCTGGAGGATATCGGCCTGAACGAGCCGCTTCGGCGCGACCTCGATGCGGTGAAGCCGTTTTGGCTGCCGTGATGCGAGGCCGTTGTAGGGAGGGCGCGGACTAAGCCGTTTTCCGTACGCTCTCCAGCGCGTCCTTCATCGTCTTTGCACTTTTCCGCAGACCCTCGCGTTCCGAGTCGGACATGTCCGGCTGCAGCACTGCGATGACGCCGCCGCGGCCGATGACGCTCGGCAGCGACAGCGTCACGCCGAATTCCTTTTGCAGGCTGCCGACCGGGATCACCGCGCGTTCGTCGCGCAAAATCATCTCGGCGATGCGGGCCGAGACGATACCGATGCCGTATTGGCTGGCGTCATGGCCTTCGATGATGGTGATGTTGGCATAGCGCACGTCCTTTTCGACTTTCTCGCGCAAGCCCTCGACCGTCTCGCCGCGTTTTTTCAGGAGCGCGGCAATCGGCACGCCGCCGATGCGGGCGGCCGACCAAAGAAACACCTGCGACGTACCGTGGTCGCCGATGACATTGGCTTCGACATGCGCGGCATCGACGCCGAAATAGCGTCCGAGGTGGACACGAAAGCGCATGGTGTCGATAAACGTCCCGGCACTGATCACGGCGGCGTCGACGCCGGCGCTTTTTGCCGCTTCACGCGCGATGTCGGCGAGCGGATCGGGCGGATCGGTGACGACAAGCAGCACAGCGTCGGGTGCGGCGCGCACGATCTTCGGGACGATGTCGCGATAGATGGCGGCGTTCTTGTCGAGGAGCCGCAGCCGGCCCAGCGGATCGTTGCGGTCGGTGGCGCCGCCGGTCTTCTCGTTGACGCCGGAGGTGATCATGATCACGCCGGCGCCTTCGAGCGCGTCGTAGTCGCCGTCGGCGATGTCGATCTTAGGCCCAAGCGGCGTGCCGTAGCGTAAATCGGTGGCGACCGCTTCGGCGGTCTTACGGGTGCGGTTGACCAACACGATGTCGCGCGCGCTGCCGCGGTTGACTGCCGCCATGGCGCAGGCGCACCCCACCGTTCCGGTGCCGATGATGCCGATTTTCATGGTGCTTCAACCCGGTTGTTAAAACAGCGTTCCATTTACCCGCATTCGCGGCCTGCTATGGTAGGGATCGCCGCTCGATGTTGCCGACCTGACACACATAATAGGCTTTTCGGAACACGGCATGGATATCCTGCGCGAGACCGATTTCGATTTCCTCGGCCCGAAAACTACCGGCAAGGTCCGCGATATCTACGACCAGGGCGACCGGCTTGTTTTGATCACGACCGACCGCCATTCGTCGTTCGACCGCATCATCGCGCACGTCCCGTGGAAGGGGCAGGTGCTCAACCAGGTCGCCGCGCACTGGTTCGAGCTGACCAAGGACATCGTGCCGAACCATGTCCTGGCGATTCCCGACCCGAACGTGACGATTGCCCGGAAATGCCGGCTGGTGCCGATCGAGGCGGTGGTGCGCGGTTACCTGACCGGCGTCACCGACACCGCGATCTGGACCCGCTATGGCAAGGGCCAGCGCGATTTCGGCGGGCTCAAGCTGCCGGACGCCATGCGCAAGAACCAGAAATTGCCGCAACCGATCTTCGATCCCACCACGAAAGAGGCCGCGCACGACCGCACCCTTTCGCCGGATGAGATGATCGCGGAGGGCTTTGTCAGCAAAGACTTATTCACGCGCATCAAGGAGACCGCGCTCAAGCTCTTTGCGCGCGGCCAGAAGGTTGCGGCAAGCCGCGGCCTCCTTCTGGTCGACACCAAATACGAGTTCGGCCTCGACGGGCAGGGCGGGCTAGTGCTGATCGATGAAATCCACACCCCGGATTCGTCGCGCTACTGGCAGCTCGATACCTATGAGGCGCGATTGGCCGCCGGCCAGGAGCCGGACTATTTCGACAAGGAGTTTTTGCGGCTGTGGTTCAAGGAACACTCCGACCCATACGCCGATAAGGAACTGCCGGAGGCGCCGCGCGAACTCGTTGAGGAACTCTCACGCCGCTATATCCGCATGTATGAGCAGATCACCGGCAAAAGCTTCGAACCTGGCGCGGCGCCCATTCTGTCGCGGATCGAGCGGAGTTTGCAGGCCTTTGCCGTGTGAACGAATCGTGCTGCGGCCAATGATCGATTCGTTAAAAAATGGCGCAGCGGTGGCGGACAAAAGATTCGCAGTCATATGCGCGTTTTGCCTATAAAACGGCATTTCCATTATGACGTCATGTAATGTCTCTTTTTCCATCGCCTGCTCGTTTCGACGACAGCGCGTAATCGATTGAGGTTCATCGCGGATTTCGCGCGCGCGATTGCGGTGATGATGTGTTGGCGTTTGTGGTCGATGCCACGCGATTTGCTGATGCCCGAGAGGCTAGTCAGATGGCGCGCGAAATGTTGCGTCAAATCTTCGACGCAAATGATCGGTAAGAGTCTCGTTGTAGTCAGGCCCTGTCACCGACTCGTCATCGGCAATTGATAGCCGACGGCGATCTTCAAAAAAAACGAGGGACGGAATCGCCCGTAAACATCGAGCTGTTACGGGAGATCATCGTGACCACGCAGTCGGTATCGTCGCAATCCGGTTTGCTCCGCGAAAATGTCTTTCTCGAACCGCGCCGCGTCGGCTCGTTGCGCCGTCGGATCATCGAGACGCTTTTGGAGTGGCGCCGGCGCACGCGGTCGCGCAAGGAACCCGCTCTCTTGTCCGAGCTCGAATTAAAGGACATCGGCTACCCGGCACGGGCCGCCGCCGAGAAAGCCAAGCCGTTTTGGCGGGCGTAATCCACCGAATGAAGGAACGTAAGACAATGACGCTCGTGGTCCTCGCTACGATTTGGCGCGCAAAAAGCGATCCTTCGTTTGAGGCGGTGTGCTTGTTTTCGCTGCTCGGTCTCGTGCTGACATTGGCGTTTCCCGGGTTGAGTACAGGCTGAGGCAGAGATTGACGCGTTGCCGATCGAAACCACCGCGGACGCCTGGCGATGACCGATCTTTCCGTGAATATCCTCGGCTACGCCGCCTCCTGCGCGGTGCTGGCGACTTTTCTCATGCGGACGATGATTCCGCTCCGCCTCATTGCGATCCTCAGCAATGTCCTGTTCCTGCTGTTCGGTTATATGCAACACATTTACCCAATATTCTTCCTCCATGTGGCGCTATTGCCGATCAATACTTGGCGGCTCATGGCGGTGTACGAGCATCGAGCTCCATCGCCGGCCTCTCAGCAGATCGCGGTTCTAAACGAAGGATCGCGGCATTTGGCGTTTTGGTTCGCCATCGGCTTGCTTGCCGGCCTTGCGGGATCGTTCGCCCTGGTTCGAATCGTAAACGTGCAACTTATTTGACATTGGGCGAGAGATATTATTGCAACGCTTCCGCTCCGGCGCGCGCGATCTGCTCGTCTTCGTGCGACTGCACGCCGGACACGCCGATGCCGCCGACGCATTCCTTGTCATGCATCACCGGCACGCCGCCCTGAATGAGAGTGCCGGGAAAGTCGACGAAGGCCGGACGCGTCTTGACCATGTCCTCGAAAAACTTGCTCGGCCGTTCGGTCATGGCCGAGGTGCGGGCCTTGCCGATCGAGACTTCGCCGGAAATCCGCGGTGCGCCGTCCATGCGGACAAAACCGAGCAGAACGCCGCTGTCGTCGAGCACGGAAATCGCTACTGCCCAATTGTTCTTGGCGGCCTCGGCCTCGCAGGCGGCGATGATTGTCTTCACGTCGGCGGACGTCAACGCGTGCTTGGTGCGCATAAATGCTCCCGGTCTGGCGGCAATCTATTTCGGCTTCGCGTCGCGGCGCAGGATAACTTCACTTCAGCGAGAAACGGATCGGTACGGTGAGATCGAGCTTGTCTTCGGTCATGGTCGCGGGAAAGGGCGGCAGCGGCTGCGCGCGCTCGATCATCGACATGACCTCGTCGTCGAGCGCCGGATAGCCGGAGCTGCGCGCCACGCGATGCTCCAGCACATGGCCGGTGCGGTCGACGCTAAAGCTTAACAGCACCACACCTTCCTCGCTGTGGTCCTGCGCAGCGCTCGGATAGCGCTTGAACTGCTCCAGATGCCGCACGAGGCTCGTCTGCCAGGCCGGGGCGATGTGCGGTGCGCCGCCCTTGCTGCGCGCCGGCATGGCGGGCGTCGGCGGCTTTTGCTCTTCCACCTTCGGCGGTGGCGGCGGGGTTTCGGGGGCCGCGATGGCCTGCGGTTCCGGCGGCGGTGGTGGCGGCGGTTTCTCTACCT
>JBAQAB010000575.1:0-2563 GCA_049285535.1 Xanthobacteraceae bacterium | reverse complement strand
GTCTGGCATTCCTCGACGGAAGGCTTTTACGAGAACCAGGATCCGGTACAGGCCGACATGAATCTGCGCGGCAAGTTCACCACCGACAAGGACGGCCACATCAGTTTCCGCAGCGTCAAGCCCGCCGGCTACCCGATCCCGATCGACGGCCCAGTCGGCGAATTGTTGCGTGCCGCAGGACGACACAATATGCGCCCGGCGCACCTGCACTTCCTCACCTACAAGCCGGGGTTCAAAACCCTGATCTCGCAAATCTACGATCCCGAGGACAAGAACATCGAGACCGACGTGCAATTCGGCGTCACCCATCATCTGATCGGCAATTACGTCAAGCATGATGAACCATGCACGCGCGCCGCCGACGTCAAGGCGCCGTGGTATTCGATCGAGCACACTTTCATTATGGAAAGCGGGACGGCGCGCTTGCCGCGCCCGCCGATCACCGGCAAGGCGCAAGGGGAGCGGCCGGAGATTCCACACCTCGAAGCGGTGTGAGCCTCATTATTTCTCGCCGGCGCCGGCAAGACGAACGAAAAACGGGAGGTAGAATCATGAAGCGAAGAACGCTGCTCAAGGGTCTCGCCGCGTCTGCGGCGGGCGGTCTATTGGCTCGCCCGGCGATTGCCGCGAATACACCGCTGAAAATCGGCTGCAGTCTGCCGCTGACGGGCGCCGGATTTACCGCCGTCGGCCGCGAGCTCACCGGGGCGCTGAAGGTCTACATGCAGCAGCACGGTGACACCGTTGCCGGCCGCAAGATCGAGCTCATCATTCGCGACGACGCCGGCGTCGCCGATAACGCGCGCCGGCTGGTTCAGGAGATGATTGTCAACGATAAGGTCGACATCGTCGGCGCCGGCATCACGCCCTGCACCTTGTCGATCGCCCAGCTCGTGACCGAGGCCAAAAAGGCGACCTTCTGCATGAGTTCCGGCGCTTCGATCACGACGACCAAGTCGCCGTATTTCGTGCGCGCCGGCTTCATCATCGCGCCCCAGGCCTGGACGCTTGCCGAATGGGCGATCAAGAACGGTTCCAAGCGCGTCGTCACCTTGGTCAATGACTGGGCGCCCGGGACCGAGGCGGAGACCGCCTTCAAGACCCGCTTCGGCCAGGTCGGCGGCACGATCCTGGATTCGATCCGCATTCCGCTGGCCAGTCCGGACTTCGCGCCGTCGCTGCAACGTATCGCCGATCTCAAGCCGGACACGGCTTTCATCTATTTCCCCGGCCCGCTGGCGCCGGTCTTCACCAGGCAGTTCCAGGAGAAGGGGCTTGGCCAATCGGGCATCAAGGTCATCGGTCCGGGCGACCTGTGCGACGACGACAGCCTCAACAATGCCGGCGATCAGATGATCGGGCTGATCACCGCCGGGCCGTATTCGGCAGCCCATAACTCGGCGCTGAACAAGACCTATGTCGCCGATTTCCAGAAGACGGTCGGCGAACGCCCGGATTTTGCGTCGCTCGGCGCCTATGACGGGCTGCATATGGTCTACGAGGCGTTGAAGAAGACCGACGGCGATGCCGATGGCGACAAATTGGTCGCCGCCATGAAGGGTATGGCCTGGGAAAGCCCGCGCGGGCCGATTTCGATCGATCCGGCGACCCGCGACATCGTCAGCAACATCTATATCCGCAAGGTCGAAAAGATCGACGGACAACTCTGGGCCACCGAGTTCCAGACTTTCGCGAATGTGAAAGACCCGATGAAGAGCGCGTGAAGTCGCTAAACCCTAAGATTATCAATCAACCGCGTTTTGCCGATGCGCGCCGCCACGAGGAGTCGGATCGGCTCGGCCGCTGGCGCGGCGAGCCGCGCTAGCGTCTCGGCATTGCGCGCTTCGAGGTAATCGAGCTTAAAGCCGGCCTTCGTAATCGCGGCTCGGCCGTTCTCCAGCACGGCCTCGACCGGACCGCCGGCCTTGATCCGGCCGGCGCACTCCTTGAGCACGCGATAGAGCGTCGGCGCCGCGGCGCGCTCATCCGGCGCGAGGTAGCGGTTGCGCGAGGACAGCGCGAGGCCATCCTTCTCGCGCACGACTGGCGCGCCGACGATGCGGGTCCTTAGCCCCAAATCGCAGGCGAGCCGGGTAACTACTTTGAGCTGCTGGTAATCTTTCTCGCCGAACAACGCGATGTCCGGCTCGCATTGAATCAAGAGTTTAGCGACGACGGTTGCTACGCCAGCGAAGAAATGCGGGCGGAAGGCGTCTTCGAGACCGACTGTGGCCGGTCCCTCGGGCACGATGCGGGTGGCAAAGCCTGCCGGGTACATGGTTTCGCCCGAGGGCGCCCAGACGAGGTCGGCGTTGCGCTCCTTAAGTGCGGCAAGGTCGGCGGACCAGGTGCGCGGATAGGTGCTCAAGTCTTCGTTCGGCGCGAACTGCGCCGGGTTGACGAAGATGGAGACAATGACCCGGTCGGCGCGGGCTTGCGCGATCTTCACCAGCGAATAATGGCCGGCATGCAATGCGCCCATGGTCGGCACCAGCGCGATGCTGCGCCGCCGCATGCGCAATTCGGCAATCGCGCGGCGCAAGTTGGGCAATGTGCGTATGAC
>JBAQAB010000574.1:0-14250 GCA_049285535.1 Xanthobacteraceae bacterium | reverse complement strand
CCGTGAGGCCATCGCCGCCGACATCGCCGCGCGGCGCGGCGCCATCCTGGTGCCGCCCTATGACGACGCATTGATCATTGCCGGCCAAGGTACTGCCGGCCGCGAAATCGTCGAAGACCTTGGCGCGCTCGGTCTTGTGCCCGACGTCGTGATCATCACCGCTTCCGGCGGCGGTCTGACGGCCGGCATCGCGCTCGCCATCAAAGCGCGGGCGCCGGCGACCATGCTCTACACCGCGGAACCGCAAGGTTTCGACGACCACGCGCGATCGTTTCGCAGCGGCCAGCGCGAACAGAATGCGGCATTGACCGGCACCATTTGCGATGCGCTGATGGCGCGCATGCCAGGCAAACTCACCTTTGCGATCAATCAATCGCTGGTCGGCGCCGGCGTCGTGGCGAGCGACCCGGAGGTCGCCGCCGCTGTCGCCTTTGCCTTTGCCGAATTGAAGCTCGTGGTCGAGCCGGGCGGCGCCGTCGCACTCGCCGCCCTGATGACGGGCAAAGTCGACGTCAAGAATAAGATCGCCGTTGCCGTCCTCTCGGGCGGCAATGTCGACCCTGAGGTGTTTTCCCGGCTGGTCGCGTAGCGCGCTACCGCGGCCTTACCAGGCTCAGGCCCCCGCCCCCGGCAGGAAGCAACGGATCTGCGTTGCGCCGTTCGCATCCTGATACGGCCACACTACCGCTGGGCCGTACTTATTGGGCTCCGTCACGACCGCCGTGTCAGGAACGACAAGCCATTGTCCCTGTATGCGCACGCGATAGAGGCCGTTCTGGGTGTCCCAATCGACATTCTCGACGCTGACTCCGTCGGCGAACGAACAGCATAATCCCTTGCCGCTTGCGAGTTGGTCGAACCAGGCTTTCAGCGGCGCATTGGCGTAGCGACCGTCATCACGCGCGGAAACATGACTGGGTATCGACACAAGCATGCACAACGCCATCGCTGTCAAAGCAAGACTGGTAAGTCTGTGCATCGTGGCCTCCAGATGATCGACTTGACGGACCGCGAACGAATGGTTCTGCAGACCCGGAGCATCCAGCACGCATCGTCTGCATGTCGTTGTTAATCCGTTTAGATTCTCTCAAAGCAACTTCCGTGCCGTGTTAGGAACGCGACAATTGGAGAATTCTGAGTGCTTACCGGGCCGCTAACGCGGATCGCCCGCAATGTTACCGCCGGCGGCGGACCGGAGCTTCATCGGTTTTGAGGAATTAAACCGGGCTCCGGCATTTTTTTGACATGATCTTTCCGCGAATCGGAATCTACTTCGCGATCATGTCCGGAACTAGCCGAACAGGGCGATCAATTCTTCTTCAGTCAAAGCGCGCAACGCCGCGAGCGGGCTAACCGGCGCGGGCCGCGGCGGCAGGGGTCGCATCGTGGGACCGGTCGGGCTCCGTGTCGGCGAATTGTTCGCTGCGCGAACAGCCTGGGCGGCCGCCGATACCGCCGATGCCAGCAGAGTCGGCGCCGGCTTTGCGACAGATGTCGGCGCCGCGGAAGCGGGCAGAACCGCAACCCGCTTTGACGACGGTTCGAATAATTCCGCCGGATCCTCTTGCGGGCTCGGCAATAGCTGCGGACCCGGAAGCAGCGCCCGTGGCTGGCTGGGTTGGGCGGAGAATCCGGCCACACCCTCGTTTGCTTCGCGTTGCGGCTGATGAAACACGAAGTCGGGCCCTTCGATGTGCCAGTGCGGGCGTTGTTTCGCCGTCGCCGCAGGTTGCGGTGCCAAGACCGCTTGATAATTGTGCGGCGGATCGGCCGCAGTCGTGGAAGAAGCGGTTTTCGGTTCGCTTGCCGTCTGGGCTTCCTCGCCAAGCGCGGTCAGTGAGGCGGCAAGCGCAGCAGCTGCCGCGGCGAACATTTCGCTGTCTTGGAGCGCCATGTCGAAGGGTTCGGCCGACGATGAATCTGCATCAATGACATCGTCCGCAACCGGCGCCGCCACCTCACTTCGGCCGATGAGCGTAACGCTGTTTCCGGTTTCATGAGTTTTTGCGTCACTGCCGCAAGCCGCGCAGATTTCACGGACGGCGGCATCGAGCGCATCGCACAGCGTCCCGTCGGCCCCTCGCTCGCGCAGCCCCAAGGCGATGTCGGCAAGGCGCTCGGCAGCGACGCTGATGTCCGGCAGACGTGTCGATTGTTTTGCCGGCGCATCGCTGCCCAGGGCAGCCTCGACGCGCGCAATGGCGGCCATCAGCGCATCGGTATCGGGGTGACGATTGCGGTTCGCGAGCTCAGCCGAAAAACTGCGGTCGCGCTCGGTGGCCGTGACCGCCGCGTAGACCCCATCATAGTCCGCTTCCTGCGGCAGTCCGAGATCGATACCGGACTGCGCCAGCGCATCGTTCGCCATTGCCAAACCCGCAGCGAATCAAATCCCATAAGCGCAGAACGCGCAATCTAGTTTGGGACACTTCACCCCGAGATACCCACAGATTATCCACTGGCGACGCAATATTAGCCCCGCTTCAGCCGTATAATGTCGGCGGCGGCGGATAGGTGACACTACCTACATTCCGGCGCGGCGCCTAAAGAATATTCCGCTGCCGACATCATCCCCACAGCGCCGGCTCCGCCGGGTAGACGAGGCTGCCCTCGTAGCACAGTCCCTCCGCTCGATCTTTCGCCAGCAATAAGGGACCGTCGAGATCGACGACGCCGGCGCGCTGCGCCGCCAGCATGGCGGGCGCCATCGCCAGCGAAGTCGCCACCATGCAACCAACCATGATGGAAAAGCCGCATCGTTCCGCCTCCGCGGCGAGCGCTAGCGCCTCGGTCAATCCACCGCTCTTGTCGAGCTTGACGTTGATGGCGTCGTATTTGCCGGCGAGCGCCTCGAGCGAGGCGCGATCGTGAACGCTTTCATCCGCGCAGACCGGGATCGGACGTTTGGTGTGCAAAAGCGCATCGTCGCGGCCTTCTGGCAGCGGCTGCTCGATCAGCGTGACACCGGCGGCGGCGCATGCCCTGAGATTTTGCGCGAGATTGTCCGCGCTCCACCCCTCATTGGCGTCGACGATGAGCTCGGCTTTCGGCGCGGCGCGCCGCACTGCCGCGATCCGATCGCCATCGGCTTCACCACTGCCAAGCTTCACCTTGAGCAAAGGCCGTCCTGCCGCTTGCGCCGCGGCTTGCGCCATCGCGTCCGGCGCGGCGAGCGAAATCGTGTAGGCGGTCACCAGCGGTTTTGGCGCCGCGAGGCCGGCCAATTCGTATGCGCGGCGGCCGGTTTGTTTGGCGGCGAGATCCCAAAAAGCGCAATCAAGCGCATTGCGCGCCGCTCCGGCGGGCATCGCAGCCTGGAGCGCGGCGCGGTCGAGGCCTTGCCGCAGCGCCGGACGAAGCTCTTCGATCGCCGCAACGACCCGTTCCGGAGTTTCACCGTAACGCGCATAGGGCACGCACTCGCCGCGGCCCCGACGATCGCCGTCGTACAGCTCGACCGTCACCACGACGGCTTCGGTCTTGCTGCCGCGACTGATCGTGAAGGGGTTGGCGAGCGGCCAGTGCTCAATCTTTGCGGAAAGCTCCATGCGAGGAGCTAGTATGACGGGCAAAGCACGGCGCTCAAGAGCAAAGCCGCGCGTTAAGCCGCGATTTCGGTATCCTCGTCGAGCGGCAGTTCCGGCTCTTCTTCCGGAAGCGGCGGCAGCGTGGCGGCCCGATCGATCCAGTGGATGATCTCGAAAGTGCCGTCATCGCGCTCGGCGAGCGCCGTGCAGCTTTCGACCCAGTCGCCGCAATTCATGTAGCGGATGCCGAACGTCTCGTGCATCACCGCATGGTGGATGTGGCCGCAGATGACGCCGTCGACCTTGTGGCGCTGCGCCTCCTCGGCCAGCGTCTGCTCGAAGGCGCCGATATAATTGACCGCGTTCTTGACCTTGTGCTTGGCCCATTGCGACAGCGACCAGTAGCGAAAGCCGAGGCGGCGGCGGATCGCGTTGAAATAGCGGTTGATCAGGATGGCGAGGTCGTAGGCAGTGTCGCCGAGCAGCGCCAGCCAGCGCGCGTGTTTGACCACCATGTCGAAGGCGTCGCCGTGTACCACCAGATAGCGACGGCCGTCGGCGGATTGATGGATGACGGTCTCGACCACCTCGATGCCGCCAAAATGCGTACCGTAGTAGTCGCGCAGGAACTCGTCGTGGTTGCCCGGCAAATAGACGATGCGGGAGCCCTTGCGCGCCTTGCGCAGAAGCTTCTGCACGACGTCGTTATGCTGCTGCGGCCAGAACCAGCCGGAGCGCAATTGCCAGCCGTCGACGATATCGCCGACCAGATAGATGGTGTCGGCGTCGTTGTAGCGCAGGAAATCGAGAAGATGCCCGGCCTGACAGCCGCGTGCACCGAGATGCACATCGGAAATGAAGAGCGTACGGAACTTGATTATGCCCTGCTCGAAAGTCACCGAGCGTGATCTCGCATCTATGTCAATCGAATCGTTTTATAAAATTGTTCCATTGCAGGACCATGACAGCAAAAGTTAACGCGGCGACTCACGCGAAGTAAGTAACAAAGAGGGGAACGAGTCACAGGTCTGTCACGCCCACCGCCTAAAAGTTCCGGCGATGACAGCGCCGATTCTCGCCGCCGCGATATTTTGCATCACCGTCAGCGTCGTCCAGCTCACGAGCATTGCGATCGCGATCGGCCGCTTCCGCCGCAGCGGGCCGACCGGGCCGCTATCGAAGCTCCCCTCCGCGATCGGCCATTTTCCTTCTGTCAGCATCGTGCGTCCGCTCTGCGGAATCGACAATTACGCCGCGGAGACGCTGTCTTCGACGTTCGACCTCGACTATCCGCATTACGAAATCCTATTCTGTGTCGCCTCCGCAAAGGATCCCGTCGTCCCGCTCGTCAAGACATTGATGGCGGACAATGCGTCCCAATCGGCGCGGCTGCTCATCGGCAACGACCGCGTGAGCCCGAATCCCAAGCTCAATAACGTCGTCAAGGGCTGGCACGCCGCGCACCACGACTGGATCGTCATCGCCGACAGCAATGTGCTGATGCCCCGCGATTACATCGAGCGGCTATTCGCGAGCTGGCGCGACGACACCGGACTTGTCGCCTCGCCGCCCGTCGGTTGCCGGCCGGCCGGGGTTTGGGCGGAGGTCGAATGCGCTTTCCTCAACACCTATCAGGCGCGCTGGCAATATATCGTCGACACGTTCGGCTTCGGTTTCGCGCAAGGCAAGACCATGCTGTGGCGGCGCGCCGATCTTGACGCCGCGGGCGGCATCGAGGCGCTCGGCAAGGAGGTCGCCGAGGACGCCGTGGCGACCAAAGTGGTGCGCGGCGCTGGTCTTAAGGTGCGGCTGGTTGATCGGCCGCTGGCGCAACCGCTCGGGCGGCGCAGCGCCGCCGAAGTGTGGAATCGCCAATTGCGCTGGGCGCGGCTGCGGCGAGCGAGTTTCCTGCTGTATTTCCTGCCGGAAATCTTTACCGGCGGCATATTTCCGATGATCGGCGTCGCGTTTCTGGCCAATGCGTTCGGCCTGCCGGTGACGCTTTGCGTGGCCGGCTTTACCGCGCTGTGGTACGGCGCCGAAATGGCGCTCGCCGCTGCCGCCGGCTGGCACGTCTCGCCGTTGTCGCCGCTCTATGGGCTCGTTCGCGACCTGCTGCTGCCGGCGTTGTTCGTCAGCGCCCTGCGAGGCAACGACTTCGTCTGGCGCGGCAATGAAATGCAAGTCGAGCGCATGCAGCCGCGCCGCATGATCGCGCGGGTGCGCCCGAGCGTGGACGAATTTGCCACCGGAAGCCGACGGCGGCTGCGCTTGCTGCGCGAGCGGATGTCGTCATAGGACCGAAAAATCACGAGCTGGTCGTAACGACGTCACGCACCACACGGTCAGCGATAGCATCCAACGCGTCGCGCTCAGCCGGGAAATCCGCCGCGATCCAGGCTCCCTCGGCCGCGCGCATAGCCGCGCCCAGAGCTGGGCCTGCGGCAAGGCCTCGATCAAGAAAGTTGGCTGCCTTCAGCGGAAATTTTGGCGGAGTCCAGCGCTGCGGCAGGTTGGACAGCTTGTGCCAGGCGCGATCTGCCGCGCCTCCTGCCGAGCGAGACCAGGCAATGAGTACGCGATCGGTGAAGGATTGCGGTCCGAGATGATACAGCAGCGCATGTGCTGCCTGCTCGCCGGCTGCCGGCAAAACGCGCCACCAATGCTCCAGCGCGACGAGCCGCTCGGCTTCCGCGTTTGATAAGCGAAGCCGCTGCCCGAGCCGCTCTCCGTCTTCCTTCACTGTGACCGCTAGCGCGCCCAATCGGCGCACGGCATCGGCGGAAAACCCCATCGCCGCCTCGGCCTTCACCGCGTTCTCGAAACTTGCCAAGAGCGGCACGCCGCCGAGCACCGCGCCGAGGATGCCGGTTTCGGCCATCACCGCGAGCGTCGGCGTCGCATGCGGCGCGAGCAGCAATTTCAAAAGCTCCATCCGCACCCGCTCGCTCGACAATGTCTCGAGGCCGGCGCGCGCGAGGATGCAGGCGTGCAGTCCCGCGGCATCGGGATGACCTTGCCCGTACCAGGCGTGGAAGCGAAAAAACCGCAGAATGCGCAAATAGTCTTCGGCAACGCGCGTCGCCGGCTCGCCGATGAACCTCACGCGCCGCGCCGCGATGTCGGCGACGCCGCCGACATAGTCGTAAATCCGGCCGTCGGCCGTTGCAGACAGCGCATTGATGGTGAAATCGCGCCGCTCAGCATCGGTCCGCCAATCCCGGCCGAACACGACCTTGGCCTTGCGGCCATAGGTTTCGACGTCCTGCCGCAGCGTCGTAACTTCGAACGGCTTGCCGTCGATGATCACGGTGACGGTGCCGTGGTCGATGCCGGTGGGAATGGCCTTCCACCAGGCCGCCTCGACCCGGCGCACGACCTCTTCCGGCAGCGCCGTCGTCGCGACGTCAATCTCGTCGACCGAGAGGCGCAGCAAGGCGTTGCGCACCGCACCGCCGACGACGCGCGCTTCTTCGCCGTCGCAACCGAGCGCGGCCAGGAGGCGCGCAACCTCGCCGTTGCGGAGCCAAGGCGCATCGCCGAGCTGCGCGTCGTTCGTCACCGCGTCGCTCCCGGCACCAGCTTGCCGTTTTTAATATGCGCCGGCACATAGGTCGCGCCCGGCGGCGCGCCGGAGAATTGCGCCAACAGCAGAAAACTTCCGATCACGAGAACGAGCGATACGATGACCAGAGCCGCGAGGCGCGGCACGGTCCAGGCCGACGGCGCCATCACACCGGCGCGCGTCGCCAACAGGAACACGGCATAAATCACGAACGGGGTAAGAAACAGCCCGATCTCGGTGAAGAGTGTCCTGATCATGCGGCGTAGACTCGATCGTAGAGATTCCGAAGGATACCCGCGGTGATGCCCCAAATGTAGCGGTTCTCGAACGGAATGGCGTAGTAGTCGCGTTGCAGCCCGTTCCAGTCGCGCGTCTTGCGCTGATGATTCTCCGGCGACATGACGAAGGCGAGCGGCACTTCGAAAGTCTCGACCACTTCGCGCGGATTGAGCGAAAGCGTGAAATCCGGCTTGACCCTCGCCACCGTCGGCAAGATGCGAAAGCCGGAAAACGTCAGATAAAGATCGAGATAGCCGATCGGCTCGATGAGATTTGGCGCCAGGCCGGTCTCTTCCTTGGCTTCGCGCAGCGCTGCGGCGACCGGACTTTCGTCGGTCGGATCGATCTTGCCGCCGGGAAACGCCACCTGCCCGGCATGGCTCGCGAGCTCCGCGGTGCGCAGCGTCAACAGCACCGTGGGCTCGGGCCGCTCGATGACCGGCACGAGGACGGCCGCGGGCTTGGTCGCCTTGACGCCGGCGCGCACCCACATTTCGGGATTAAGGTCGAGGTCGCCGCGCGCGCCCGCGGCATTCGGATCGGTGAGCGCCGGCGGCACTTCAAGCTTGAGCCGCGCCCGCGCGCGATCGAAGAAGTCATCCGTTGCCGCCGGCCGCAGATTCGTTGCCCGCTCGTTCACGCCAAATCCCTCATTTGCTCCGCCGGCGCCATCGCAAAGAATTCGCCCCCCGACGCCACGCCGAACATCGCCGTGCCGTCGACGTCGCGCTCCTCGCCGAGCTCCACAAGATCGAAGAACAGCGCGCGTGTCACTTTCGCCCACAGGTCGCGGCGGACGTGGAGATAAGGTTTGAGTCCGCCGCTTCGGGTCTCGGCCTCGAAGCGCAGTTTGTGCTGCGGCCCGCAGGCGACCCAGTCGTCGACATTGGTGCGGAAGTTGAGCACTTGTCCGCCGTCGACGCGCTCGACATTGAGTTCAACCGCGAGAAACGGCGCGTCGTCGACGCGGATGCTGCATTTCTCGACCGGCGTGACGAGAAAGTAATGATCGCCCTCACGCTTGAGTACGGAAGCGAACAATTTGACTAAAGCCGGCCGCCCGATCGGGGTCTTGAGATAGAACCAGGTCCCATCTGCGGCGATGCGCATATCGAGATCGCCGCAAAATGGCGGGTTCCAGCGCTCGACCGGCGGTGGCGCCTTCCCGGCGCGACCTAGCGTAGCCGTGATCGCTTCAAGGCTTGTTTGCCCTGCCTTCGCCATGGTTTGCCTTGAATCTATGCTCAGACAGGATGTCGGGGGCCGGACCATTCGTGAGTTTGAGATTGTCACTTTGCATCCGCGTTTACCCCAACCCCAATTCATCCCCACGCGTGTTTCCTATGGCTAAAGAATCAGCGCAGAGTCGGCTGCTGGACGGCTGGCTCATATATTGCATCTTGTGTGCCTAATTGGCGTGCAGATCGGATGCCGTCGTTTCGCGCCTATGGCGCGAATCCATTCGACACAAGAACACGACCTAACACAAGGAGTTAGCCATGCCGGCTGCTGGCGGAGAAGGCCTCGAAAAGCTCGAAGACATGATCGTGCGTGCAGCCGAATCGACCGCTGACCACGTCCGCGCGGCCAAAGCCGCCATCGGCACTGTCATATTCGGCCAGGACAAAGTGGTCGAACAGGCTCTCATCACCATCCTTTCCGGCGGCCATGCGCTACTCCTCGGCGTGCCGGGTCTGGCCAAGACCAAGCTCGTCGACACCATGGGCACCGTGCTCGGGCTCGATGCGCGGCGCATCCAGTTCACGCCCGATTTGATGCCGTCCGACATTCTCGGCACCGAAGTCCTGGAGGAAAGCGCGGGCGGCAAGCGCAACTTCCGTTTCATCTCCGGTCCGGTCTTTGCCCAGCTCCTGATGGCCGACGAGATCAACCGCGCCAGCCCCCGTACCCAATCGGCGCTGTTGCAGGCGATGCAGGAACAGCACGTCACGGTCGCCGGCGTGCGCCACGATCTGCCGAAGCCGTTTCACGTGCTCGCCACCCAAAATCCGTTGGAGCAGGAAGGCACCTACCCGCTGCCCGAGGCACAGCTCGATCGCTTCTTGATGGAAATCGACGTCACTTATCCGGACCGTGACTCCGAGCGGAAAATCCTATTCGAAACGACAGGCGCCGAAGAAACACGGCCGAAAGCGGGGATGACCGCCGACGATCTGATGGCCGCGCAGCGATTGGTGCGCAGGCTTCCCGTCGGCGAATCCGTCGTCGAAGCCATTTTGGCTTTAGTGCGCTCGGCGCGTCCGGGCCCTGAAGGCGGCGAAGGCGCCAAGCTGATTGCCTGGGGGCCGAGCCCGCGAGCGAGCCAGGCGCTGATGCTTGCAGTACGCGCCCGCGCTCTCCTCGATGGCCGCCTGGCACCGTCGATCGATGACGTGATCGAACTTGCCGAGCCGGTGCTCAAGCACCGCATGGCGCTCACTTTCAGCGCGCGCGCCGAGGGCGAAAGCCTCGAGGCGGTGATTGCGCGGCTGAAGGCTCGGATCGGATAGGCGAATGGCGGCCGAGGCCCCGCGCTCAACCCAGCGCAGCTACCAGGACGTTGCCGCCGCCGGTCGCGCGGTCGGCGAAGGCCGCACGCTGGCGGCTGGCATGCCGCGCTTGATCCTGGAAGCACGGCGCGTGGCTGCCACGGTCATCCATGGCCTGCACGGCCGCCGCCGTGCCGGGCCGGGCGAGAATTTCTGGCAATATCGACGCTTCGTTTCCGGCGAGCCCGCGGCGCGCGTCGATTGGCGGCGTTCGGCGCGCGACGATCATCTTTACGTGCGCGAACAGGAATGGGAGGCCGCGCACACGGTGTGGATCTGGCCGGATCGCTCACCGTCAATGCATTTTGCCTCGCCACTGGTCCGCGACACCAAGCTCTACCGCGCGCTGGTCGTCACACTGGCGCTGGCCGAGGTTTTGGTCGAAGGCGGCGAGCGGGTCGGGATTCCGGGGCTCGTTCGGCCGACCGGCAGCCGCAACATTGTCGAGTTGATCGCACAGGCGATCGTCCACGACCGCAACGAGCGGCCGAGCCTGCCGCCGAATTTCGCGCCCTCCCCGCTCGCCGAGGTCGTGCTGCTGTCCGACTTGTGGAGCGATATCGGCGAAGTGCGGCGCATCCTCACCCAGCTCTCCGGCAGCGGCGCGCATGGCCACGTGGTGCAAATTGTCGATCCCGCAGAGGAGACTTTTCCTTATTGGGGCCGCATCGAGTTTGTCGAACCGGAAGGCGGCGGACGCATCACCGCCGGCCGCGCCGAAACCTGGCGCGCCGATTATACCGCGCGCGTCGCCCGCCACCGCGGCGAAATCCGCGGCGAGACCGACCGGCTCGGCTTTAGCTTCACGATTCACCGCACCGATCGTCCGCCCAGCGAGCTCCTCCTCGCCTTGCACTCTCGCATCGGCGCCGGCACGGCGCATGATGCGGCGCGCTCGCATGCATCGGCCGCTTCGAGGGTGCCGGCATGATCGGCGGAATACCGCTCGGCTTTGCCGAACCGCTGGTGCTCATCGGACTCATCACCCTTCCGGTGTTGTGGTGGCTGTTGCGGCTCATTCCGCCGCGGCCGCGCCGGCTCGATTTCCCGCCGACGCGGCTGCTGCTTGAAATCGCGCCGCGAGAGGAGACCCCGGCCCGCACTCCGTGGTGGCTCACGCTGCTGCGGCTGCTCCTCGCCGCGCTCGTCATTATTGCCGCTGCCGGCCCGCTCTGGCATCCGCCGCTGGCGACGACCAGAACCAGCGCGCCGGTTGCGATCCTGATCGACGATGGCTGGACCGCCGCCGCCACCTGGGATGCGCGGTTGCGCACCGCCGACGACATCATCGCGCGCGCCGAGGACGACCGGCGCGCCGTCGCGCTTATTCCGCTATCGCAGGGACCACACGACATCTCACTGGAGACCGCGGATTCGGCGCGCGTGCGACTGCAGCAAATCCAGCCGGTACCCTATACCGTCGACCGCTCGCAGACGCTGCCATCGCTATCGCAATTTCTAACCCGGCAGCCAAACGTCGCATTGGTCTGGCTGTCCGATGGCGTCGATCTGGGCCCTGGCGCCGACTTCATCAAAAAGCTGGCGGGGACCATCGGCCAGCACCCGCTCACGATCGTCGCCGGTGGCGTTCCGGGCACCCGCGCGCTGACCGGCGCCGAGAATTCGGCTGGCGCGCTCAGCGTCAATGTACTGCGAGCCGGGGCCGGTGCGGCCGAGAGCGGCACCGTGCGCGCCCTCGATCTCAAGGGCCTGCCGCTCGGGGAGGCTCCGTTCACTTTCAAAGCTTCGGATCGTAGCACCGAGGCTCGTTTCGACCTGCCGGTCGAACTTCGCAACGACATCGCGCGCATCGAGATTTCCGGCGAGCGCTCCGCCGGCGCGGTGCAACTCCTTGATAAGCGATGGAAGCGCCGCACCGTGGGCATCGTTTCCGGCGCTATTGCCGACATGGCAGAGCCGCTGTTGTCGTCGAGCTTCTACATCCAGCGTGCGCTTGAGCCTTTCGCCGACGTGCGTATCACGCAAGGCGAATCCCCGGCCGACGCAGTGAGCCATTTCCTCGACCAGAAACTGCCGATGCTGATCCTCACCGATGTCGGCAATGTCGGCGATACCCACGATCGGCTGGCGCAATGGATCGAGGACGGCGGCGTGTTGGTGCGGTTCGCCGGCCCACGGCTCGCCGCGTCCGACGACGACCTCGTTCCCGTCAAGCTGCGGCGTGGCGGCCGCATCCTGGGCGGTTCGTTGAGCTGGGATAAGCCGCAGCCGCTCGCGGCATTTTCTCGCGCCGGCCCGTTCGCCGGCATGCCGGTCCCGAACGACGTAACCGTGACCCGCCAAGTGCTCGCCGAACCCGACGCGGCGTTGAGCGACAACACCTGGGCGACGCTTGCCGACGGCACGCCTCTCGTCACCGCGGCACGGCGCGGCAAGGGAATGATCGTGCTCTTTCACGTCACCGGTGATACGCGCTGGTCTAACCTGCCGCTGTCGGGCAGCTTCGTCGAAATGCTCAAGCGCGTGGTCGCACTTGCCGGCACCGCGCCGGCCGCCGATGCCAGCGGCGCCAAAACCAACAACGTGCAGGAAGTGATCCAGCCGAGCCACATGCTCGACGGCTTTGGCAACTTCGTCGCGCCACCGCCGACAGCGCGACCGGTGCCATCCGAGTTCTCCGGCAGCGCCAGCGCCGAGCATCCGCCGGGCTTTTACGGGCCGCCGGAAGGCCTCCTTGCCGTGAACACGCTGGCGCCCAGCGATCGTCTGGCGCCGCTCAACTTTTCTCCGCTCACCACCGCGAGCCGTGAAATCTATCGCACCAGCGAGCCACAGGATTTACGCGGACCGATTTTCCTGATCGCGCTGTCGCTCTTGTTGCTCGACACGCTCGTGGTTCTGTTCCTCGGCGGCGGCATCCAGCGCTTGATCCCGCGCTCACGTGCCGCCACCGCGGCCGTGATCCTCGTCAGCGCGCTCACTCTGGTACAGGCGCGAGCGCAGGAAGAGCCATCCAATCCTGACGTGCCGCAATCGGCGCTCGAAACCAAGCTCGCTTACGTGATCACCGGCGATGCCGATGTCGACGCCATCAGCAAGGCCGGTCTCGCCGGACTTACGCTCTTTCTCGCGCAGCGGACCGCGCTTGAACCCGGCGATCCGATCGGCCTCGACATCGCGCACGACGAGCTTGCGTTCTATCCTTTGATCTACTGGCCGATCGTGCCGGGCGCGCCGCGGCCATCGGACGACGCGCTCAAACGCATCGATACCTACATGAAGGACGGCGGCACGGTCCTGTTCGACACCCGGGACGCTGTCGTAGCTCCGCCTGGACCCGATGGCGAAACCAACAGTCCGGGCATGCTCGAACTGCGCAAAATCCTGTCCTCGCTCGACATTCCCGAGCTCGAACCGGTGCCGCGCGATCACGTGCTGACCAAAACGTTTTATTTGTTGCGTGACTTTCCCGGCCGTTTCGATACCGGTCAGCTCTGGGTCGAAGCGCTGCCGGCGACAAGCGAAGAAGAAACCTCAAGCCGGCCCGCCCGCGGCGGTGACGGCGTGTCTTCGATCCTCATCACCTCGAACGACTTTGCCGGCGCCTGGGCGACGCAGTCGGACGGCCAGCCGATGCTGCCAATGGTCGAAGGCGAGCCGCGCCAGCGCGAAATGGCATTCCGCGCCGGCGTCAATATCGTCATGTACACGCTCACCGGCAACTACAAGGCCGACCAGGTCCACGTCCCGGCGCTCCTCGAGCGTTTGGGTCAATAGGAGAGCGCATTGAATCTCGGCATTGCGTTCGCTCCTCTCATCAGCGCTCCCGAATTATGGGCGGCGATTGCCGCCGCGTGCTTGTTTTCTCTGATGCTTTTCGCATCACGCAACCGCGGCGCCGCGATCCGGACGCTGGCGCTCGCTTTGATCGTGCTCGCGCTCGCCAATCCGTCGCTCACCCGCGAGCATCGCGATCCGCTGAACTCGGTCGCCGTCGTCGTTGTCGACAAGAGTCCGAGCCAAAGCTTCGGCGACCGCACCCAGCAGACCGAAGCCGCTCGCGCTGCGGTGGTCGACCGGCTGCACCACATTCCCGGCCTCGAAGTGCGCGTGGTGGAAGCCGGCCAGGCGGACGGCGAGACCGACGGCACGCGCTTGTTTACTGCGCTCAGCTCGGCACTTGCCGACGTGCCGGTCGACCGCATCGCCGGCGTGATCATGATCACCGATGGACGCGTCCAGGACGTGCCCAGCAATGCCGCCACGTTAGGCTTCGCCGCACCGGTCCACGCGCTGATTACCGGACACAAGGACGAACGCGACCGCCGCGTCGCGCTCATCGCCGCGCCGCGCTTCGGCATCGTCGGCC
>JBAQAB010000573.1:0-2702 GCA_049285535.1 Xanthobacteraceae bacterium | reverse complement strand
GGTTTACACCTACAACCCCGGCCGCCGTTGTTCTGCAATCAGAAGCGCGGCGAACGCGGCGGACCGCCTCTTCCGGCCCCAGCAGCGCCGGGCACGACGCGTGGTTTCATCGGCAGCAACCCCTCGCGCTGCAGTTTTTTGCGCGCGAGCTTGCGCGCGCGGCGGATGGCTTCCGCGCGTTCCCGAACTTTCCTCTCGGAGGGCTTCTCGTAGTGGCCGCGGAGCTTCATCTCGCGGAACACGCCCTCGCGCTGCATCTTCTTCTTCAGCACCTTGAGGGCTTGGTCGACGTTATTGTCACGGACGAGAACCTGCACGCGGCGTTCCTCTTCGAGCGATCTAGCGGCCCCATGGCCAAGGCGCCCGGGCCTCTGGCTAACGGAGGGGCACCATCACGGTGCCGACAATACCGGCGGCAAGAAACTTGCGTCGCAATTGCCAATATCGGTATCTGGATTACCCGCATATGTGGCAGGCTTGGACCCAAAGTACAATAGCCAGCGCCTAAATTAGCCGGTCCGGGTCAAGCGGGCCGATCCTTGCCACGGCCGGTTTCCTTAACCGGTTCGGCCCATTCAGCCGCACAACGTCCGAGGTCCATGAAATTGGTGTGCATCTGCTCGAGCGCAAAGCCGAGGGCGAAAAAGCGTTCCGCGGCGTCGTCGGTCAGGCTTCGCGTCACGCCGTCGCGACGCAAGGCCGCGACCTCGGCGGCATAGGCCTCCAGCGCGGATTCCACGGCATCGAGCGGCGGCGGAGCCTGGCCGGCCCGCAGCGCGGCCGCGCTTGCGCTCAGGTATTCGGCAAAGGCCGCGCCGTCCCGCGCCAGCGGCGCTTCAAGCCGCATCCTGACGGCATCGGGCAACGGACTGGCGGCCGCCCTTCCGATCATAACCAAATCGTGCCGCAGGCGCAGCAGCGTGCGCAATAGCGGCCCGGTATCGGGGCCGATGGCCAGACGCGCCGAGCGCTCGCGCTCGGCCTCGTCTCCCACCACGTTTAATTGCTCCAAGGCCTGCCCGATACCGTCCTGAATGCGGTGGAGCGCGTCGACGTCGAGGCCGTCTCGCACGCCCGCCAGCAGTTCGCCCAAGGCCTGCGCCATCCGTTCGAGCGTGCGGGCGGCGGCCGCGGCGACCAAAGGATGGGCGTTTGCCGGGAGCAACAGAAACGAAACAAAGAAGCCGGTGAAGCCGCCCAGTGCGACCTCGATGACACGGTCCACCGCCGAAGAAATCGCAGTTGCGTGCGTCATCGTCGGAATCAACACCACGATGATGGCTGTAATCGGCGCGGCGGAAAAGCGAGGATTGACCGCCGCGGCGAGCGCGAGCGGCGCCACGGCGAGTGCGAGACCCAAAAGCAGCGCCGTTTCATTCGAGGCGGGAATCATCACGCCGATGGCGCCGCCGTAGATCGCGCCGCCGATAGTGCCGACGAGATAATCGAACGTCGCTTTCAGCGATCGTCCGACGCTCATCTGCGTCACGATGACCGCGGTCAGGACCGCCCATAACGGCAGCGGGAGCTGCAGCACTTGCGCCAGCACGAGCGCCGCCAAGGCGGCGATCGTTATCCTGATCGACAGCGCCACCTGTACGCGGCGGTGAGGGACCAGGGTGCGGAACCGCTGCCAAAGTTCCGTAATGCGCGGCATGCCGACCATCTCCGGGACGACGAGGTCCGAAGTCATACAGCCTCACCTCGGCGCGACAAAGGATACCGTCACGTCTCCAGCGCGCTCGGAGCGTATAGCTCCTCGATCTTGATGAGCCGCGGCGTGAGCGCCTGTTCCAGCGAATATTGCGCGATGGTCTCGATCACCTTGCGGTTGGCTTTGACGCCGTGGTGGATCAGCGCGGTCTTAGCGTCGCCGGACAGAAGCCCCGTGGCGAGATGATCGGCGACGTGTTCGACGCGCCGTTCATTGGCAATCTCGTTGGCCCGGTTAAAGGCCTTGATCAGGTTGAGCACGACCCATGGCTCTTTTTCGAACACGTCGCGCCGCACCACCGCCTGATGATTGATCGGCAACAGTCCGGTCTTGCGGTAGAAGCGGACGCCTTCGGCGATCGGATCGGGAAACAGATATTTGAAATCGGGATGGTTGGCGAGATCGGCCCGACTCCTATCGACCAGGTTGCGGCCTGACAGATAGTGCAGCACGGCGTCGAGCTCGCCGTTAAGCATCATCGAGCCGATGCTCTTGTCGGCCGGAATTTGGTTGACCACGACGCCGGGCGGCGGCTTAAAGCCGGTGGCGCCGCCGTGGCTGCGATCCGGCGTACGCTCCATCCAGAATTCCATGTCTTTCGGCGCGATGCCGAATTCGTGCTGCAATACGCCGCGCGCCCACAGCGCCGCGGTCTGCTGATATTCCGGCACGCCGACACGTTTGCCCTTGAGGTCGGCGGGCTTTTCGATACCGGCGGCGCGGCGCACCAGAATGCCGGTATGGAAGAACCGCCGCGTGGTAAAGATCGGCAGCCCGACAAAACGCCTATCGCCGTGAGCGGTCACGATCAGGAACGACGAGCAGGACATTTCCGAGACGGCGAATTCGGCGAAATGCAACTGCCGCCAGAACAGCTCCGACGGATGCAGCACTGTCGGAATGAGATCGATCCCTTCCGGCTTCACTGTCCCATTGAGGATGGGCCAGGTGCGCGGGTTATTGGTGATGCCGATACTCAATTGAAGAT
>JBAQAB010000572.1:0-1527 GCA_049285535.1 Xanthobacteraceae bacterium | reverse complement strand
CGCCGGCACAGCCGGGCGACGTTTTCGGCGAGAACACGATGCTGACCGCGCGGCCGATGATCTACGTCAAAGGCAGCGGCACCTGGGACAAGACCTTCGACATCATCACGACGTCGCTCAAGAGGATCAAAGCCTACCTCGACAAGGGAGGCATCAAGGCGGGCGGCCTGCCGATGACGATCTTCACGGCGTCCGACGATAACGGCTTCGATTACGAGATCGGCGTGCCGATCGCGACCGCGCTGAAGAATCCACCGCATGGCGAATTTGCCCTCGGCCAGACACCGGACGGCGCTGCGCTGAAATTCGTCTATCGCGGCTCTTACGACGATCTCGACAACACCTACGAGACAATCACCGATTATCTCGACGAGAAGCGGCTCGATGCCAAGGAAATGATCGAGGAATATGTCACCGATCCGCTTAGCGGCGATGCCGGCAAGCTGGTCGTCAATGTTTACGTCTTGATCAAGCCGCCTGACGCATCTCCGGGTTAAAGGGCGATCACAACTCCCATACCTGGCCGGGCCGCAACGCGCAAAACTCCGCAGGCGGAATTCCGGCAGCCTGCAGGGCGTCGGCGAGGGCGACGAGCGGCGCATCGATCGCCTCGTCGGTGAGCTGGAACGTGCCGTAATGATGGCCGAGCGCCAGCTCAGCGTTGCAATCGAGGAAAGCCTGCACGGCCTCGGCGGGGTTCATGTGCTGGTCGCGCATGAACCAGCGCGGCTCGTAGGCGCCGATCGGAAGAATGGCGAGGCGGAACGGTCCGTAGCCTTTGCGAGCGTTGCGAAAATGCTCCCCGTCGCCGTAGCCCGAGTCGGCAACGAAATAGATGCGCCCGGCTGGCGTCTCGATGATGAACGATGCCCAGAGCGACATGTTGCGATCGGACAGGTTGCGCGCCGACCAATGCCGCGTGGCGACGGGAGTCACCGCCAATCCCGCACCAATATCGACCCTTTGCCCCCAATCGTAGCCTTCGGCGGCGATGGCGGGATCGTGGTTGCGCATGATCGTGTCGTTGCCCAGCGGCGCAATGATGCGCGGGCGGTGGGCGGCTGCGAGGCGCGACAGCGTAACGACATCCAGATGATCGTAATGGCCATGCGAGACCAGCACGGTATCGATCGGCGGCAGGTCGGCAAAGGCGACGCCCGGATCGTTGACCCGCTTCGGCCCGACAAAGCGGAACGGCGAGGCGCGCTTCGACCATACCGGGTCGAGCAGGATATTGCGGCCGGCGGTCTGGATGAGAAAGCTCGCATGGCCGACATAGGAAATCCGCCAAGCTGCGCCCTCGACGCGGACCGGCGGCCGGTCGGCATAGGGCGACGGTACCCAGGACGGCCATTTCGCGCTAGCGCGCCGGTGAAGCCGCCAGCGGAGCAGATCGCGCCGGCTGCGGGGCGGTGCGCCGTCCGGGTCGAAAAACCGCTCGCCGTCGAAATGATCCGAGACCGGACCCCGATAATAGCGGGACATATGGCCTTAAAGTTTATGGTGGCCAAACCATACAGCTTGGCC
>JBAQAB010000571.1:0-3870 GCA_049285535.1 Xanthobacteraceae bacterium | reverse complement strand
ACCCCGATCTGTTCCAGGTGTTTGCCGGCAGCGTCCTCAATCTAACCGGCCAGGCGGTCGAAGTCGTCGCCATCACCATGGCGGTCTATCTGTTCATCAGCCTGGTCACGTCGCTGCTCATGAATCTCTATGGGTATGCGCTTGCCGTCGAGGAGCGCTGACGGCGATGACGGTAACAGCGGAGCGGAACTATTTGCGCGCCGTACCGGCGGAACGGCTGCCGCCACCGGCGGAGCGGGCCGGTATGCTCGGCTGGCTGCGGGAAAATCTATTTTCTTCGCCCGGCAATATCGTGCTGACGCTGCTCTGCATTCTTTTCATCGCCTGGGCGGCGCCGCCTTTGCTGCGATTTTTCTTGTTCGATGCGGTGTGGTCGGGAAGCGACCGCGAGGCTTGCTTGGCTTCGCCGGCGAACCCTGAGCCCGGCGCCTGTTGGGCTTTTGTCCGTGTGTGGTTTTCCTATTTCGTTTACGGCTTCTATCCGTTCGCTGAGCGCTGGCGTGTGGACGTGTTCTTCCTGGCGCTGGCATTCGGCATCGCCTGGCTGGCTTGGTTGTCGGCGCCGCGCCGCGACCTCGCCGCCGTCTATTTCTTCATCGTGCTGCCGGTCGTGTCCTATGTCTTTTTGAGCGGGGCGCCGAGCCTTGGCCTGATCGACATCCCGACGGCGCTCTGGGGTGGCATCCTGCTCACAGTCGTAGTCGCGACCGTGGGCATCGTGGTGTCCTTGCCGCTCGGTATTTTGCTGGCACTCGCCCGCCGCTCCGATATGCCGGCGGTAAGATTTTTCGCGGTGACTTTCATCGAATTCGTTCGCGGCGTGCCGTTGATCACGGTGCTGTTCATGGCGAGCGTGATGCTGCCGCTGTTCGTTCCGGAGCGCTTGTCGCCGGACAAGCTTTTGCGCGCGCTGATCGGCGTCGCGCTGTTCGCTTCGGCCTATATGGCGGAGGTCGTGCGCGGTGGGCTGGCGGCGGTCCCGCGCGGCCAATACGAGGCGGCGCAAGCGCTCGGCCTGCCGTATTGGCGCATGATGGGACTTGTCATTCTGCCGCAGGCCTTGCGCGTGACGCTGCCGAACATCGTCAACACCTTCATCGGCTTGTTCAAGGATACGACGCTCGTCTTCATCGTCGGCATTTTCGACTTTCTAGGCACCGTCGAGGCGGCGCGCGCCGACCCGCGCTGGGCGACACCGATCACCAGCGTGAGCGGCTATGCTTTTGCCGCTTTGTTCTACTTCATCTGCTGCTATGGCATGTCGCGCTATGCCCGCAACGTTGAAACTCGGCTGGCAAGAGCGCATCGGCGCTGAAGGCTTTGCGATGGTGGATCCCGGCGTGCCCCAAACTGACGCTAGAGCCGAACTGGCGGTCGAGATCGTCGGCCTGCACAAATGGTACGGCGATTTTCACGTGCTGCGCGACATCAATCTCAACGTGACGCGCGGTGAGCGCATCGTCATCTGCGGTCCGTCCGGCGGCGGCAAGTCGACGCTGCTGCGTTGCATCAACCGCCTGGAAGACTGGCAGCGCGGCCGTGTCGTCGTCGACGGCATCGAGCTGACCGACGATCCCAAGCATATCGTCGCGGTGCGGCGCGACGTCGGCATGGTGTTTCAGCATTTTAACCTGTTCCCGCACCTGACGGTTCTGGAAAATTGCACGCTGGCGCCGATCTGGGTGCGGCGTATGCCGAAAAGGGAAGCCGAAGAGTTGGCGATGCGCTATTTGGCGCGAGTCAAGATCCCGGAGCAGGCGCAAAAATATCCGGCGCGGCTATCCGGCGGCCAGCAGCAGCGCGTCGCCATTGCGCGCGCCCTGTGCATGAGCCCGAACATCATGCTGTTCGACGAGCCGACCTCGGCGCTCGATCCTGAAATGGTCAAGGAAGTACTCGACACCATGGTGGAACTGGCAAACGACGGCATCACCATGCTGGTGGTGTCTCACGAAATGGGTTTTGCCCGGCAGGTTGCCGATCGCGTCATCTTCATGGATGACGGACAGATCGTCGAGATCAACGAACCCAAAGCATTCTTCGGGCAGCCGCAACACGAGCGCACCAGGCTGTTCCTGCGGCAAGTCTTGCGCTGAGCATCATCGCTCTGCAGCACAGAAAATGACATCCACAATATTGCACATTTGTTCATGAACAATGCCAGGCAGGAGAATTACTAGGATGTAATTCATGCAAAAGCCCACATGTCGAAACTTTAACTTGAGTTCCGACCTTCGCGGTTCATTATTTTACTCACGTTGAATCCGAGGAGGATCACATGCTCAAGCCAGTTATCGTCGCGACGGCACTCGTCGCTCTCGCCGGCACTTCATTGGTTTACGCGCAGCAAGGTTTTGGCGGACAAAGCAATCCGGGCGGCGACGGTCCGCGGTTCGAGCGCCGGCACATGCCGAGCCCAGCCGACATCACTGCGTTCACCGACGCGCGAATCGCCGCTCTCAAAGCGGGCCTCGAACTCACGCCGGACCAGGCCAAAAACTGGCCGCCATTTGAGCAGGCGTTGCGCGACATGGCGCAGTTGCGCATTCAGCGCATCCAAGAGCGTTTGTCGGGCCAACAGCAAGCGCCAGCCACCCCGTTCGACCGGCTCGAACGCCGCGCCGGCGCCATGGCCAAGCGCAGCGCCGCCCTGAAGCAGGTCGCCGACTCCGGCGCTCCGCTCTATCAGAGCCTCAACGACGATCAGAAGGCGCGCTTCATGAAACTCGCGCGCATTTTGCGGCCGCACCCGCGCATGCATGCGTTCATGGAGCGCGGCTGGCGGCAGGGTGAAGGCCAAGGCGGCGTACAAGATGACGAACGCAGCGGGCATGGCTGGGAGCATGGCCGCCATTCCGGCCAGTCCGATGAAGGCAACGACGCCGATCAGGGCTCGCAGCTCTAACGACCGGTTCGATATTACTGGCGCCCGCGCAATTCCCTCCCTGCAGCGGGCGCTCGACGGAGGCCGCAGGACTTGTGCCTGCGGCCTTCATTTGTCGCTTCGGCCTTCGCGGACTTGCCGCACGTTTGGACCGGCATTATGTGGAGATTACGGGCGGGAGCAGGAAGAGGTTTGCGATGAAACGACTTGCTTTTGCTGTTGCCGTCCTGGCTGTCGGTTTTACTGCTTCGACCCCGGCTCGTGCCGACTATGCCGTCGTTCGCTTGGACGACGGGTGGTGCAAGATCTGGTGGGATAGCGCCGACAACCCCTGGGGCGTCGGCTGGACCAAGATTGCGTATGGACTGCCAGACTGGCTTATGGCATCGGCGGCGCTCGATACCGCTCGCTCGCAAGGGGCGTGCCGCTAGCGCCATCCACGGCGAACTGTCCAGCCCCGCTAAACGTCACCGCGCCAGCGGACCGTTGGCTTTCTTCCAGGCATTGACGCCGCCGGCGATGTGGCAGGCGGTTTTCAGCCCGGCGTCCTGCGCGGCCTGCACCGCCATGGCCGAGCGCTCGCCGAAGGCGCACAGGAACACAACGCGCTTGCCGGCGGCGGTCGCCAATTCGTGCAGCATGCCGCCGGCGCCGATTTCCTCCTGCAAGCCTGCATAGGGCGCGTGCAGCGCGCCCGGAATAACGCCGTGCTTTTCGCGCTCGCTCTTCTCGCGCAAATCCACGATGGCGACGTCCGGACTGCTGAGTAACGCGATCGCCTCCGGCGGGGTCAACGCCCAGCCGTTGCGCGCCACTTCTTCCTGGTGGAAGCCGACGCGCATATTGGCGGGCACCGCCACGTCCATCATTTTCGGATTGGGCAGTTTCAGGCTGTTCATCAACTCGGCATATTCGTCCATCGACTTCACTTTGAGTCGCGGATTGTGAAGCTTCTCTTCGCCAATGGTGGAGACCGTGTCGCCCTT
>JBAQAB010000570.1:0-2006 GCA_049285535.1 Xanthobacteraceae bacterium | reverse complement strand
GTCATAGACGAAGCACTTGGAATGCGGGCAGCGGTTCTGTTCGACAAAGCCGCCGAAAGTATAGAGCTTCGTGCCGATGGAAACGCCGGCGACGTGATTGCACGGATGCGGGAACACCGCCTTCATCGACCAGACTTTCGTCGCCGGGTCATAGACCTGATGAAAATTCTGATCCACGCGATGCTTGGCATAGCCGGCGATGACATGGATTTTTCCGGCGCACTCGATCACGGCGTGCTCGCCGGTCGGGATCGGCAGTCGCGGCTGTTCGATCCATTTGCCCGGATTGGCGGCTTTCGGCGCAACGCTCGTCATGTAGCGTTGCTTCTCGACCGTCTTCGGGATGTCGGTGATCGACTTGTCGGTGAGCCCAAGGAAGAGCGGAAGTTCTTGTTCTGCTGCCATGATTGACCTCAATCTTTATTCGCGGGTGATCTTATCCGGAAAGCGATCCAGGTTCTCCGCATCATACGGCGACGTAACCGGGAACGGCGTCCCGCAATAACTTGCGCGTCAGTTCCACGCCCTCGCGCGCGACATCGTAGGGCGAGCGCGCCCAAAGTTCGGGGTTGGGCGCTTCATAGCTCAGATAGCCGGTGTAGTTTTTTTCCGCCAACAAGCCGAGCATTTCGCGCCATTTGACGACGCCTTTACCCGGCGGCAGACGGTCGGTCGGCCGCGCCACGCCGGTCACCGGATTGGGCGACAGGTCGCTGTACTGAAAGCAGAAGATTTTCTCGGCCGGCACGCTCTCGAAACCGCGCCCGCCGGCGCCGCTCCTGGTGAAGTGATAGGCGTCGATCAGATAACCGCAATTTTCCTTGCCAGCACCGTCAAGCAATTCTTTCAGCACTGCGAGCTTGTTGAGCACCGGATGCTGCGAATTGAATTCGATGGCGAGACGCAGTTTGTATTCGGCGGCGATGTCGCCGGCACGTTTGAGATATTCGATCGCGTCCTTGATCTGGCCCTGCACCGGGCCGGGCGCGCTCATCAGCATATTGCACCCAAGCGCGACGGCGTTTTCGCACGATTCCCGGAACACGCCGAACAGTCGCTTGCTCTCGTCGCCGGTTGCGAACAGCCAGCCATATTCGACGCCAAGCACGCCGACCGGAATGCCGGCCTTGCGGATGAGATCGAGCACCTGCGCGTTGCTCATGCCTGCATCGAAGCAGCGATTGAAGTCGGTGCGGCGCAATTCGACCGCGTCAAACCCGGCGACGCGCGCGGCATCGAGCGCGGTCGCCAGCGGCGTGGTGTCGATGGTCCACATATGCAGCGCCAGCCGGCCAAACTTTTCCGTCATGCTTTCGGGCTCCGTCACGGGTGGTGCGTGATGCGATGGCGATCTCCCGCCCCTCAGGACGGCCGATCGATGCCGGTCGAATGCGCCGTTATTGGCCCCGGATCGGAGGATGTAAAGCCCCGCCTCCGCAACGTTGAGGTCGTGACTGGGTTCTGGTTAAATGCGTCGCTCGACCCCGGTCATGATCGACAAGCGGATTTTGCGCGAGCCTTTTGGGTCTGACTCCGCCTGAAGTTATCGCCGCACGAGCGTAAGCAAGACATGACGCAAGAATTTGAATTCACCGTTGACGGCAGGCCGGTCAGCGTTGTCCTCGACAATGAGGAGATGCCGCTGCTGAACGTTTTGCGCAATAATCTTGGCGTCATGGGCACACGGTTCGGCTGCGGCCTCGATCAGTGCGGCTGCTGCATGGTGCTGATCGATGGCGCGCCCGAGAAGAGCTGCTCGAAACCGGTGTGGAGCGTCGCCGGCAAGACGGTTACCACGGTCGAGGGGCTGGGTACGGCGGAACACCCGCACCCGCTGCAACAGGCTTTCATCGACGAGCAGGCAGGCCAATGCGGCTACTGCCTCGCCGGCATCCTGATTTCGGCAAAGGCGCTGCTCGATCGCAACCCGCAGCCGACGCGCTCCGAGATCGCCGAGGCGCTCGACGGCAATATCTGCCGCTGCGGTGCGCATAACCGGATTATGC
>JBAQAB010000569.1:0-7683 GCA_049285535.1 Xanthobacteraceae bacterium | reverse complement strand
GGCTGTCGATGTGGTTGGCGTATCTTCTCGGCTACGGGCTTTATTTGCTGCTGGCAATTCCTACCGCTGGCTTTCTCGTCCGCCTGTTCATGATCCAGCACGATTGCGGCCACGGCTCGTTTTTTCGTCATCGATCGGCGAACGACTGGGTGGGTCGCGCGATCGGCGTGCTGACGCTGACGCCCTATGATTTCTGGCGACACACCCACGGCATCCATCATGCCACGTCGGGCAATCTCGACCGCCGCGGCATCGGCGACGTCGACACGCTCACGGTGCGCGAATATCTGGCGCTGCCGCGCTGGCGCCGGCTCGCTTATCGACTCTACCGCAATCCGTTCGTCATGTTCGGCATCGGCCCGATCTATCTGTTCATCCTGCGCCATCGGCTGCCCTTGGGCCTGATGCGGGAAGGTTGGACGCCGTGGATCAGCACCATGGCGACCAATGGCGCGATTGCGCTCATCGTTGCCGGCATGATGTACTGGATCGGCGTGTGGCCGTTCCTGCTGTTGCATCTGCCGATCGCGCTGATCGCCGGAGCGATTGGGGTGTGGCTGTTCTACGTTCAGCACCAATTCGAGAATACCGTCTGGTCGGATAACGGGAATTGGAACCTGCCGATCGCGGCACTTCACGGCAGCTCGCATTACGATCTGCCGGCGGTATTGCGCTGGTTCACGGCCAATATCGGCGTGCATCATATCCATCACTTGTGCAGTCGAATTCCGTTCTACCGGCTACCGCTGGCGCTGCGTCAGCACCCCGATCTCGCCAATGTCGGCCGGCTCACGCTGGGTCAGAGTCTGGCATGCGTACGCCTCGTGCTGTGGGATGAAACCGCGCGGCGGCTCATTACCTTTCGCGAATTGCGCCGCCGGCGCGGCGCGGAGGCGCTCCTCGCGGCCTGACCCAGCCTTGTAAAAGGGTTGCCTATCCTCTAACTAATGTAATCGACTTTTGGCCGGACAATCGGGCCGTTTCGCCTTCGCTGACTGCCAGGCGCACGTTCAGACCCTCCAAACATCGAAGGAACGAGCTTCAAGACGCGCAATCGCGCGTCTGCCGTTCAAGTGCACCTAACTCAGCGAAAGGATATCTTGATGAATACGGGCACCGTGAAGTTCTACAACGACCAAAAAGGCTTCGGTTTCATTCAGCCGGACGACGGCGGCAAGGACGTTTTCGTCCACGCAACTGCGCTTGAGCGCGCCGGCATGCGCGGGCTGGTCGAAGGCCAGAAGGTGGCGTTCGACACCCAGGAAGACCGTCGCACCGGCAAGATCGCCGTCGGCAATATCCAGGCGACCTAAAGTCTGAATTGATTGTTCGCCGACACGGCGACCGATCGAAACCGCCCCCTTGGGGGCGGTTTTTTTATTCATCGCGCGAAGCGCCCTCATGCGATGGACTTGCCGTAACCAGCATGCCCCGGCAGGCCAGCGCTTGCTTCAGCTGGCGAATGGCGCTGTCCGCTGTCGCCGAGCTGTTGACCTTCTCGATGTGCCGAAGCAGCATCTTTAAGGCGGGATCTTTATCCCTGATCACCCACCTGCGCGCGAATATCTTGGCCTCGTGCAGGTTGGTGACGCGAACGACTTGAGTGGCGCCGGGAAAACTGGCATCGAAATAAGCGACAGGGGCGGTGGACATTCGATCTCCGAGGGTTTCGCTACGATGGAACGGCCGGATGAAGAGTGCAATGGTTCCGACCCGAACGGTCCCCGCTGTTCTTCGTCAAACCGGCTCCGATAGCGCCGCGCAGGCCCCGCCCTTGGGGGGCATTGCTCTAAACGGCGTAAGCGGGCAGAACGGGGCAGCATGAAAGCCGTCACGGCCGATCCCTCGGACGATTATAAGACCGTCACGCTAGTCCGCCGTCTGCTGCTCGACGAGGCGCTCGAGCACTGGCCGCAATACGTCATTGCCTTTGTGCTGATGGGCATTGCCGCCGCCGCCACGGCGCTGACCGCCTATCTGCTCGGCTCCATGACCAACGAGGCCTATGTCAGTCACAATTTTCATGGCATCGTCGTCATCGGCCTGATCGCCATGGTGATCTTCGCGGCCAAGGGCTTTGCCACTTACGGTTCCGCGGTCCTGCTGTCGTCGATCGGCAACAGCATCATCGCCAATAATCAGCGGCGACTGTTCGACAAGCTGTTGCACGAGGACATCGGCTTTTTCGCCGACCGCCATTCGTCCGAGTTCATCGCGCGGCTGACCACCGGCGCCGCAGCCGTCAGCCAGGTCATCAATCTCCTCATCACCGCCATTGGCCGCGATTTGATGTCGCTGATCGGCCTGACGATCGTGATGGTGATCCAGGATCCGATCATGGCGCTGGGCGGCTTCATCATGGCGCCGCCGGCGTTCTTTTTCCTGCGCAAACTGATCCGGCGGGTGCGCGGCATCGCGCGTATGCAATTCACCGGCGGCACCCGCATCATCGAGACCATGCAGGAAGCGCTGCAAGGCATGCGCATGGTCAAGGCCTTTGCGCTGGAAGACGAGATGCGGCGGCGGCTGGATAAAAGCGTCGCCGAGGTGCAGCACGAATCCAACAAGATGGCCCGCGTCGCCAACCGCGCCAGCCCAGTGATGGAAATGCTCGGCGGCTTCACCGTGGCGCTGGCGACCATTTATGGCGGCTATCGCGTCATCGAAACCGGCGCGACGCCGGGCGAGTTTGTCTCCTTCATGGCGGCGTTCCTGCTCGCCTATGAGCCGGCCAAACGGCTGGCTCGGCTCAACATCGACCTCAACAATAGTCTCGTCGGCGTGCGCATTCTTTACGAAATTATCGACAGCCCGCCGGGCGAACCGAACGACGATCACCTGCCGCCGCTGCAGTTGACGACCGCGCGTATCGAATTCGACGATGTGAGTTTTTCTTACCGCGGCGATACCCCGGTGCTGCGTGGCATGAGTTTCGTTGCCCAGCCGGGCAAGTTCACGGCGCTGGTCGGCCCGTCGGGCGGAGGCAAGTCGACGGTACTCAATCTCCTGCTGCGTTTCTACGACGTCGGTTCCGGCCGGATACTGGTCGATGGCCAGGATATCGCCGCGGTGTCGCGCGGCTCGCTGCGGCAGCAGATCGCCCATGTCGGCCAGATCGTCAACCTGTTTCGCGGCACGATCCGCGAGAACATCGCGCTCGGCAAGCTCGATGCCGGCGACGCGATCATCATCGCCGCCGCCAAGGCCGCGCATGCGCACGATTTCATCATGAGCTTTCCAGCCGGCTACGATACGCAGGTCGGCGAACACGGCATGCAGCTGTCCGGCGGCCAGCGCCAGCGCATCGCCATCGCCCGTGCGCTGATCAAGGATTCCCCGATCATTCTGCTCGACGAGGCGACGGCGTCGCTCGATTCGGAATCCGAGCGTAACGTGCAGGACGCGATCGCCGAGCTCTGCAAGGGGCGCACGACGCTGGTGATCGCCCACCGCCTGTCGACGATCATGCATGCCGACTGCATTCTCGTGCTCGAGAACGGGCTCGTCGTCGAATCCGGCCGGCACGATGAATTGCTGCGCAAGGGCGGCCGTTACGCTTCGTTCTACCGGCTGCAGCTGCGCGAGCAGTCGTCGCCGCCGCAGGATGCGATCATCCAGCCGGTCGCCGCGATCGCTTCATCGGCTTAAGTATCGTCAGTGGAATGTCAGATTGACGTGATGGCGCGTAAGCGATAAGCCCGCGCGTTCTTCCTTCCAATAGCGGCCACAATCATGAGCACCGACGCTAAAAGCTACGTCATCCCGCAGCCGCCGCAGGCGGCGATCCCGGTGGCCGGCACCGACAAATTTTTTCCGGTACGTCGGCTGTGGTGCGTCGGCCGCAATTACGTCGAGCACATCAAGGAGATGGGCAACGACGTGCGCGAACCGCCGTTCTTCTTCGCCAAGCCGGCCGACGCCATCGTGCCGGACGGCGGCACGGCGCCCTATCCGTCGCTGACCAAGGACATGCACCACGAGGTCGAGCTTGTCGTCGCGCTCAAGAGCGGCGGCCACAACATCAAGCCGGAGAAGGCGCTCGATTGTATTTACGGCTATGGCGTGGGCATCGATCTCACACGCCGCGACCTGCAGATCGCATCGCGCGACATCAAACGCCCGTGGGAAGTCGGCAAGGCGTTCGACCATTCGGCGCCATGTGGACCGATCAAGCCAGCCGCCGAGAGCGGCCATCCGTCAAAGGGCCGCATCACGCTTTCGGTCAACGGCAAAGTGCGCCAGGACGGCGATCTCAATCAGATGATCTGGAACGTGCCGGAGATTATTTCGAAACTGTCCGAGATGGTAGAGTTGGCGTCCGGCGATATCATCATGACCGGCACGCCGTCCGGCGTCGCCGCCACCGTCGCCGGCGACAAGATCGAGTGCGAGGTCGAGGGCGTCGGCAAACTCAATGTGACGATCGGGCCGCCGCTCAACTAACCGCAGCACGGCTTGCGCACATTGCCATCCGACCAAGCCCGTCCGGACTTCTAATTATTCGATTGGGGGTTTCGTATTCGTTTGCGCGAAGTCAACGCGGCGTCACAATACAGAGTCCATAAAGCCCAGCGCCGGCAACGCCTTGATTCGGTGGAACTTGAATAAATTTGGCGCGTTAGGATGCCGCGATACTCTCATTGGAGCTTGTCATGGGTGCCCGCCGTATCACCTTACGCATTCAACCCCCGATGCCATTCGGCGACGTTGCGCTGGTGCCGGCGCCCTTGAGCGGACGGCCCGAAGCCGACATGGCGCGCGCTATGGCAGCAGCCCTTGCCGATATCGAAGCGCCGACCGCAGCGGACGTATACAATCGTCTGCGCCAGGCTTTTCCGATGGCGCCGTTGAGCGCGCGGGTGGCCGCGTTGTCGACGCTGATGGATCGCCTTCGCCGCCCGGCGCATTAATCGGCTTTCATAAATCCAAGTTTCACAAGCCAAGATAAGCGCTACGCACGCGGTCATCGGCCAGCAAATCGGCGCCGGTTCCGGTCAGCGTGACGCGGCCATTTTCCAACACATAGGCGCGGCTCGCGAGCTTCAGCGACAGCGCCACGTTCTGCTCGACGACGACGCAAGTGATGCCTTCGCGGTTGAGGACACCGATGGTATCGAGCACGCTGCGGGCGATCGCCGGCGCCAGGCCGAGCGACGGCTCGTCGAACATGACGAGCTGCGGCGCGCCCATCAGGCAGCGGGCGATGGCGAGCATTTGCTGTTCGCCTCCGGACAGCGTACCGGCCGGCTGGCGCGCCCGCTCGGCTAGCCTGGGAAACAGAGCGAAGGCGCGGTCGCGATTCTTTCCCCGAGCGGCGCGAGCGCGCGGCAGCATGGCGCCGACGTCGAGATTCTCTTCCACCGACAGCGTCGGAAACACCTGACGTCCTTCCGCCACCTGGCCGATACCGAGATTGCAGACACGATGGCTCGGCCAACCGGATATATCGGTGCCGCGAAAGGTAATCCGGCCGCGCAACTTGGTATGCATGCCAGCGAGCGCGCGAATGAGCGTCGTCTTGCCGGCGCCATTGGCGCCGATGATAGCGACGATGGCGCCCTCCTCTATTTCGAGTGACACCCCGTCGAGCGCCTGGACGTCGCCGTAGAACACATCGAGGTTCTCGACGGTGAGCATCACACTGTCTCCGTGCCGAGATAGGACTGCACCACGGCGGGATCACGCACGACCGCTTCCGGCGCGCCTTCCGCGATCGCCACCCCGTGATCGAGCACGAGAACGCGCGAGGCGAGCGCCATCACCGCGCGCATGACGTGCTCGATGAGAAGAATTGTCACGCCGGTCTCGCGGTTGAGCTCGCGCAAGGTTGCGACCATGCAGTCGGTCTCCGTCGGCCGCAGCCCCGCCATGACTTCGTCGAGCAGCAACAACCGCGGATCGGTGGCAAGCGCGCGAGCGACTTCGAGCCGCTTGCGGTCTGGCAGCGTCAAGGTGGCGGCGCGCTGGCGCCGCTTGTCGAACAGATCGAGCCGCCGCAGCAATGCCCGGGCGTGATCGCGCGCCGCGGCGACGCTGCGCCGGTGCAACAGCGCGCCGACGACGACATTATCCTCTACGCTCAGCGCGGGAAACGGCCGCACCAGCTGGAAAGTGCGGGCGATGCCGCGCCGGCATACCGCGTCGGCCGGCAGGCCGCCTATCGGCTCGCCGGCAAAGACGATGGCGCCGTCGTCCGGCGTCGTCGCGCCGGCAATCATGTTGAACAGCGTGGTCTTGCCGGCGCCGTTCGGCCCGATCACGGCGAACAGCGCGCCCTCGGCGACGTCGAAGCTGACATGGTCGACGGCGATCAAACCGCGAAACCGCTTGCTGACCGCGGTGAGCGACAATAGGGCGGTCACGACGCGGCATCCTTGAGGCCAAGCCGTTGCGCAAGCCACGGCCAAATTCCCCCGGGCAGCACCGCGACCACGACAAGAAGGCACACGCCGTAGAAAACTTGCTCCGCGCCGGGCAGATCGAGGCCCATCGCGGTCAAAATTGAGTTGAGCGATTCGGCGAGACCGGTGAGCACGAAGGCGCCCAGGATCGGACCGAACAGCGTGCCGACACCGCCGATGATGGGTCCGAGGATCATCTGGATCGACTGCGAAATGTTGAACACCTGCTCGGGGAAAAGATTGTTGTAGAAAAACGCATAGAACACGCCGGCGAACGAGGTCACCGCCGCCGAGATCGTCACCGCGTACATCTTGTAACGGAAGGTATCGATGCCGGCGGCACGAGCGGCCTCCTCGTCCTCGCGAATGGCGAGCCAGAAATAACCGGTGCGGCTCGTGATCAACAAGCGGCAAAGGACGAAAGCGGCGAGCGTAGCGGTGAGGATGACGTAATAGAACATCGTCGGGCTGCCGCGCAGCCGCCACAGATCGTTATGCGCATATTGGGCGACCGGCAGGAACAAGCCGGCGGCGGCGTTGACGATGTCGAGGTGATCGAAGCCGATGCGGGCGAATTCGGCAAAGGCGATGGTGAGGATGGCGAAATAGACGCCCGTTACGCCGAAGCGAAAAGCGAGAAAGCCGATTACCGCGCCGCAGGCGGCGGCGACCGGAATGGCGGCGAGCAAGCCGAACCACGGGACGACGCCGTAGCGCGTGAACAGCACCGCCGCGACATAGCCGCCCAGCCCGACGTAGATGGCATGGCCGAGCGAAAGCTGGCCGGTGAAGCCCATCATGATATTCCAGGCTTGGCCGATATAAGCGAGATAGAGAATGAGAATGAGGACGGTGACGAGGTAATCGTTGACGACACACGGCGCGATAACGAGCGCCGCGAGGAGCGCGGCGAGCCAAATCATGGTCCGGCGCGAGACGTCGCCGGTGAGGCGCGCGGCAAAGGCAGACATCACGTCGGCCTCTTGCCGAGGATGCCCTGCGGCCGGAACAGCAGAACCAGCACCAGGATGCCGAAGGCGAACATGCTCTTGGCCGATGGCGTGAACAACAATCCGGCGAGCGCTTCGGTGAACCCAATCAAGATGCCGCCCAGAAGCGCGCCGGGCATCGAACCCAACCCGCCGGTTATCACGATCACGAACGCCAACAGCGTGTAGGTCGGCCCGATCATCGGCGTAACGTCGACAATCAGCGTCATCATGGCGCCGGCGGCGCCGACACAGGCGGCGCCGATGCCGAAAGTGAGCGCAAAGAGCCGGTT
>JBAQAB010000568.1:0-7075 GCA_049285535.1 Xanthobacteraceae bacterium | reverse complement strand
GTGGTATCGACTGCTCCACCCGCGTTGGGCAAGCCGGCCGCGCCGACGGCGCGGCGCGCGCGGGCGCGCCGCTAGCTTTCGATGGACCGGCCGCACCTGCCGCGCCAGGCGCCGATCGAAGCGCATGGCGCCGGTGGATTTCGTTTCGCCGGCATGTCGCATCGCGGCTCGCTGCTCTGCCTTCCGGATGGCATCTGGGCGTGGCCGATTTCAGTACCGTGGGGTCTGACTGACGATTCTTTTGCGCTCGTATTTGCCCGCGCCGACGCCTTGGATTTCTTTATTCTCGGCACCGGCGATGCGCCGTGGATCATGCCGGAGCCAATGCGACTGCGCTTTCGTGGGGCCCATATCTCGGTCGATGCCATGACGACCGGGCCGGCGGTGCGGACTTACAACGTGATGCAGCTGGAGGGCCGCCGCGTCGGCGCGGGATTGATCGCGATCGAGTGATGCTACACTCCCGACCATGCAGGACGCGTTTGCCCACTGCGCCGAGCTTGTCCGAACGGCCGATCGCGATCGCTATCTTGCCGCGCTGTTCGCGCCGGCTGAGCGTCGCGACACCTTGTTCGCGCTCTATGCGTTCAATGTCGAGATAGGGCGTGTGCGTGAGGTGGCGCGCGAAGCGCTGCCAGGCGAAATCCGGCTGCAATGGTGGAGCGATGTGCTCAGCGGCGAGCGCGACGGAGAGGCGGCTGCCAATCCGATTGCAGCGGCGCTGTTGTCCGCTACTGAGCGGCAGGGCCTTCCGACGAGCAGCCTCCTGGATTTGATCGAGGCGCGCCGCTTCGATCTCTACGACGAGCCGATGGCGGCGATTGCCGATCTTGAGGCCTATGCGAAGCGGACATCATCGGCCGTGATCGCGCTTGCCGCACAACTTCTCGGCGTCGACGCGCAGGTCGCCGCCGACCACGCCGGTATCGCCTATGCCATTGCCGGTCTCATTCGCGCACTTCCGTTTCACGCCGCACGGCACCAGCTTTACGTACCGGCGGAGCTTCTCGAACGCCACGGGGTTCGACCCGATGAGATATTTTCCGGCCAAACGTCGGTCGGCCTGAATGCGGCGCTTGCGGAGCTACGTCACCTCGCCCGCTTTCACCTCGGCGCGACAGCCAAACCTCTGAATGCGCTGCCGCGAGCCGTGGATCCGGCTTTTCTGCCCGTTGCCTTGGTGCGTCCGTCGCTTGACCGCTTGGACCGCAGCGATGCCTTCGCGCCGGCGGAGCTTTCGCCGTGGCGCCGGCAATGGCTGATCTGGCGCGCGGCGCGCAATCCGGCGCGGATCGCGGGGTAATCTTGTCTACTTGCCGACCCGCAAGTGGACTAGGGATGAAGCAAAAGCTTCTGCGCCCGCCAGTTCAGCAGTTCGCCGGCCCACAATACGTTCTCGGACGGACAAGCGAGCTGATGGATCCACCCGAATTGCTTGAGCTGCTTGCCACTTTCGCCAAGCATGCCCAGCACTTTGCCATCGAGCGATAGTTTGTAGATGCGGCCGGGCCAGGCGTCGGCGCTGTAGAGGACCTGGTTCGGACCCGGCGTGATGCAGATGGTCCATGGCGAACCCGGCGCAAAAGTGCCGCCTGCAATCATTGCCTCGTTCGGGACGGCGCCGATCGCCGGCCGGGCGCCCGGCGGCACCGGCACATCGATCACGATTTGGCGCTCGAAATTGCCGTCGCTGTCGAACACCTGGATGCGGTGATTGCCGCGGTCTGCGACGTAAATATTGTTCTTCGCGTCCACCGCAATCGAATGCGGCGTATTGAACTGGCCGGGCCCATTGCCGCGCTCGCCCCACGACTTGAGCCAGTTGCCGTCCTTGTCCACTTTGGCGACGCGCGAATTGATATACCCGTCGCTGATATAGGCGTTGTCGGCGGAATCGAAGGCGACGTCGGTGACCTGCCGGAAGCGGCCCGGCTCGGCGGCAAGCGGCGGATTGGGATGCTTCAGCGGCCCGGTGCTTTCGTCGGAGGCTTCCTGTTTCCGCCCGAAAACCATCGCGACGCGCCCCTCGGGCGTAAACTTTACCACCATGTCTGAGCCCTTGTCGGTGACCCAGATGTTGTCGTGACAATCGATTTTCACCATGTGGGCGAACGACCAGGCATACAGGTTATGACCAATCTCTCGCAGGTATTTGCCGTCGGCATCGAACTCGAGAAGCTGTGCCGCAGCGGCGGCGTAGGCCGGCCCGGTGCTATTGCCGCGCGTGAGGACGAAGATGTGGCCCTTGGAGTTGACCGCGATACCGCTGACCTCGCCCAGATAAAGGTTAGGCGGCAGCTTTAGCGGATCGGGCACGGACTCGAAGGCGATGACGGGTGGCGTCTGCTGCTGCGCGAACGCCGGCGACCACAGCAATACGAACAGCCCAATGAGCCAGATGCGCATATCGTCCTCCCTAGCGTGCCGCGCTGCTTTGCGCGCTTCGCTTTATCTTAAATCGCCGCAACGGGATGGAGAACGGCCTAAGGGCTGCTCAAAACGCAAAGCGGTCACGCAGATTGCGCCGCTCCGCCACGATTTGACCGACGATCGCCCGCTCGGCATCGGACTTAAGCAGCGGATCGATGAGGTCGAGCTGGTTCATCGCCACCAATTCGAGAATCTCGCTGCGCACGTCGCCTTGCGCGTTGCGCGGCAGCGTTTCGACGACTTGGAGGTGCTCCGGCCTTGCATCGCCGAGAAAATCGTTGAGCTCGCGCTCGCTCACGCTGCCCTCGACAAAGGCATACAGCCCGGTGCCGGCGCGGCGGTCGGGGTAGGGGACAATGGCGACGTCGCGCACTTGCGGCTGCGTGCGCAAACGCGCCGCGATGATGGGCGCCTCCTGCACGAAGCGCACGCCGCGGCCCTCGCGGTCGGTGAAATTCAAGCCGCGCGTGATCGCGTAGTAAACCTTCTTTCCCGTTGCCATCCACGCACGGGTGATGAAGCTTTTTCGCGCCAGCACTTTCCGTTCGGCTGCCGTGAGCGCCTCGGGGGCGTAGCGGCGCTTGTGCTTGAGGAGATGCCTGAGGTCTTCATAGCGGGCGAGCCGGAACAGAGCATTGCCGCGGCGGAAGCAGGCGGCGAGCTGGAAGTCCATCAGGAATGCGCGGCCATGTCCGTCACCCTGGGCGTAAAGCCAATTCTGTTCCTTGGCGAGATCGTTGTGGGCGATGCCGGCGCGATGCAGTTTCCGCAAGGCCTCCTTGGCGGAGCGAAAATAATCCGCGTCGCCGTGGGGCTTGGCGATGTGCAGCGGCACCCCATCCAGCCAGCCGCGAACCAGGACGTCCTGACCGGCAAACAGCAGCGGCGGCGCGACGCCGAGCGGACCGGCAATGGCGAGCGCGCGGCGTTCGCGGCGGAATAGCGCGTGGGCAAGAATCCGGCTCCACCAAGGCACACCGTCAAGCCGTCGCAGCACCGCCTCGACCTCGCCGCCCTCGGTGCGAAAGCGCCCGCGCTCGATGGTGGAAAACACATCGCGCTTGAGCACCACGCCGGAATGCCAGCGGCCGCGAAGTTCGTCGGGACTGTCGTTCATGCGAGCTTCTAACACGGCGACAATTATTCCGCCGCGGCGGGCAGGGCGCCATCGAGCCAAGTCTCCAGGTCGCTCAGCGCACGGGCGCACAGCGCGCGCTTTTTGGCGACCGCTTTCGCAGGTCCGCGCAAGCGGTTGCCCTCGACGTCCTTGACCGGCATCCGCAACAGCGGCGGGAACAGCCCGAAATTGACGTTCATCGGCTGAAACGAGCTCGGTCCTTCATCGATGGTCTCGATATGGCCGCCAGTAATGTGGCCGAGTAGGGCGCCGTGGGCGGACGTCGGCGGCGGCAGCAAAATGGGTTCGCCGAGCCGTTCCGCAGCGGCGAAGCGCCCGGCAAGGAGACCGATCGCCGCCGACTCGACATAGCCCTCGCAGCCCGTGATCTGTCCGGCAAAGCGCAGCCGCGGCATGGCGTTGAGCCGCAGCGTCGCGTCGAGCAGTTTCGGCGAATTGAGGAACGTGTTGCGGTGAAGGCCGCCGAGCCGGGCGAACTGGGCCTTATCGAGGCCAGGGATCGTCCGGAAGATTCGTACTTGTTCGGCATGTTTCAGCTTGGTCTGGAAGCCGACCATGTTGAACAAGCTGCCGAGCTTGTTGTCCTGGCGCAGTTGCACGACCGCGTAGGGTTTGACCCCGGGCTGGTGCGAATTTGTCAAGCCGAACGGCTTCATCGGGCCGTGGCGCAACGTCTCGCGGCCGCGCTCGGCCATCACTTCGATCGGCAGGCAGCCGTCGAAGTATGGCGTCGTTTTTTCGAATTCGTGAAACGCTACTTTGTCGCCGGTCAGCAGCGCATCGACAAAGCCGTCATATTGTTCGCGGGTCAGCGGGCAATTGATGTAGTCGGCGCCGGAGCCGGCAGGTCCGGCCTTGTCGTAGCGCGACTGAAACCATACGACGTCGAAATCGATCGAGTCGCGATGCACGATCGGGGCAATGGCATCGAAGAACGACAGCGCGTCTTCTCCGGTGCCACTGCGGATCGTTTCGGCAAGCTGCGGCGAGGTCAGTGGGCCGGTGGCGACGATGACGCTGTCCCAGTCAGCCGGCAGGGCGACGATTTCGCTGCGATCGATCGCAATCAGCGGCTCGGCTTCCAACGTCGCCGTAATCGTGTCGGCGAAACCGTCGCGATCGACGGCGAGCGCGCCGCCGGCCGGCAGCTTGTGGCGATCGGCTGCGTGTAACACCAGCGAATCGAGACGGCGCATTTCGGCATGCAGAAGGCCGATGGCGCTGCCCTCGGCATCGTCAGAGCGGAACGAATTGGAGCAGACCAGCTCGGCGAACTGTCCGGTCTTGTGTACGGCGGTCCCCCGAAGAGGCCGCATTTCGTGCAGCACCGCGGGCACGCCGCGCCGCGCAAGCTGCCAGGCGGCCTCGGAACCCGAAAGGCCGCCGCCTACAACATGAACCGGTCGCAAAGAGTGCACCATGACGCCCAAACTAGGCTTCCCGCGCCGAAGGGACAACTCGCCGGGACGAGTCATAGCTGGGCGGTGTTAGTACCCGGACGAGCAGGAGGTACTCTTGCATGCTTGATGTGGTCAGGTCTGCTGCACGCCAAAATGCTGCACGGACCGGGTTCGACGTTGAAATTCTCTCGCTGGCCACGGCCAATCCGCCTTTCCAATTGACGCAGGCTGAAGCCGCGGCGCGCGCCAAAAAACTCTTTCCGCATCTCAAGAGGTTATGGCCGCTCTATGACAATACTGGCATCGATCGGCGCTACAATTGCGAGCCGATCGAATGGTATCTCAAGCCGCATAGCTGGGAAGAACGCACTGCCTCGTTTCACAGGCATGCGCTTGATTTGCTCGAGCAGGTGACCGTCAAGACGACCGAGGCGGCCGGCGTCCGGCTTGGCGCAATCGATATGATTGTAACCAACACCGTGACCGGGCTTGCCATCCCGAGCCTCGATGCCATGCTGCTCAACCGGTTGAGGCTTGCGCCGACCGTCGAGCGCCTTCCGATGTTCGGCCTAGGCTGCGGCGCAGGCGTCGCCGGGCTTTCCCGCGCCGCGCGCCTCGCCCACGCGTCCGACGGCGCTTATGTGCTTTTCCTGACAGTCGACCTTTGCAGCTTATGCCTGCGGGTCGGCGATCCAAGTGCGGCGATGTTCGTGTCCACCGCACTGTTCGGCGACGGCGCGGCCGGAATACTGTTGCACAATACCAGAAACGGCGCGCGCGCTGGTCCGCGCATTCTCGCCAGCGGCGAATGGTGCTGGCGCGGCACCGGACACATCATGGGATGGGACATCAAGGACGACGGCTTCGGCATCGTGCTCAGCTCCGACCTATCCGCGCTGCTGGAGCGGGAGTTGGCGCCGGCACTGCATGGTTTTCTCGATAGGCACGGACTTCGTCTCGCGGACTTCAACGGTTTTCTGTTTCATCCGGGTGGCCGCAAGCTCCTGGAAACGGTCGAGCAAACGCTCGGCCTGACGCGACAACAACTTGCGCATTCCTGGGACGTCTTGCGCCGTTATGGCAACATGTCTTCGGCGACCGTGCTGTTCGTGCTTGAGCAGGCGATACAGGCGGGGGCGCGCGGCCCGCATTTACTCACCGCTTTTGGCCCGGGCTTTTCCGCATATTTCGCTGTAGCCGACCTATGATCGACTTCGACTGGGGCGCGCTGCTGCTGGCCTATCTGACGGTGCAGCGGGTGGTCGAGCTGAGGTGGGCCACTCAGAATGAGCGCCGGCTATTCCAGGCTGGCGGTGTCGAATTCGGCCGGAGCCATCTCCTGCTGATCGTCTTGCTGCACGCGGCGTGGATGGCGGGATTGTGGGGGCTGGCCTATGACCGCCCGATTCAGCCCGTGTTTTTCGCGCTTTTCATCGTCGCGCAAGTGGCGCGGTTCTGGGTTTTGCTCACGCTCGGGCGGCGCTGGACCATCCGCATAATCGTCGTCCCGGGCGAGCGGTTGGTCGCGCGCGGGCCCTATCGGTTTCTTCGCCATCCGAACTATGCCGTCGTCACGGCCGAGATTGCGCTGGTGCCGCTGGCGCTCGGCCTGCCGATCTATGCGCTGGTATTCTCGATACTCAATGCCGGAGTGCTAGCCATCCGCATTCCGGCGGAAAATGCAGCGCTCGCGGCGGCCGCCTTCGATCGGCGCCGCTATTAGGCCGGATGAGCGCTGTTGGCTCGAATAGTCCGCTCTGCTATAGGCGGGCGCTAATTCGCGCCTATATCGGGCTAAGCGAGGCAAGCTGCAGATGTCCGTCGATGCCGATACCGTCCGCCGTGTTGCGCATCTGGCGCGGATCTCGGTCGCCGAGGACGAGGTGGAGAATCTTCGCGGCGAGCTTAACGCCATCTTGGCCTTCGTCGAGCAACTCGGCGAGGTCAACGTCGAGGGCGTCGAGCCGATGACCTCGGTCACGCCGATGGCGATGAAGATGCGGGAAGATGTGGTGAACGACGGCGGTATTGCCGATAACATCATCGCCAACGCGCCGGCGCACGATAATCACTTCTTCGTCGTGCCAAAAGTGGTGGAATGATGTGC
>JBAQAB010000567.1:0-1787 GCA_049285535.1 Xanthobacteraceae bacterium | reverse complement strand
GTGCTGCAATACAGCTATCGCGTCGGCGGCAAGAACTACCAAGCGAGCCGCATATTCTGGGGTGGCAATGAGGGCCGCGAAAAGCACATGGCGTCCGTGGTTGAAACCTATCCGGCCGGTAGCAATGTGCGGGTCTTTTACGATCCGAAAAACCCCGCCGAGGCGGTGCTCGATCCGATCCAGAACACCGCCTCGCGGCAGCTCGTGCTCTATGCGCTGGCGATGGTCACACTCGGGCTGTTTACCGTCACCGGCGGCGTCTACTCGCTGTTCCACTGATTATAGGGTGACGAATTCAAAGCCATCGGCCGGCCGCGCGGCGCGGCTGCAAATGCCGAACCGCAGCAGGGCCTCGCCGTGATCGGCGAGGAAGCGCGCCAAAAGCTGCAACTGATGCAGGCGCAGCGCTTCGGCCAGGAACAGCTTGAACGGCCCGGCAAGATCGATATCGCGCACGGTCATGCGGCAGTTGCCGATCAGCAAATGCCCGGGTGCACCGGACGTTGTATGTAGCGTCTTGATGTTTTTATCGCCGATGAAGGCGGCGAGCCGGCCGCCATTTGCGGCTGGAATGAGCTTGATCCGGTCGAGCGATAGTCCTTGCGCCTGCCACTCTTCACAGTCCAAGGCGACAAAGGCGCTGCGTTTTTCATGCAAGGCCACATTGAACATGTTTTGCTCGAACAGCGGGTGATAGGCTTTGCCTTGCATCAGTTCCCGCCAGCGCGTCAGGAACGCCGCGGGCCGGCAGAAAAACAGGCCGCTCGACAGGTAAGGCAGCGTAAAATCCATCCCGGCTTGCGCCGCGATGCGGGCCGATGGCGCCATGGTGGACGCATTAGGCCCGGAAAGCATTTGGCCAAACGAACGACCGAGCGGCTCGGGACAAACGGCGATAGCGACGCCTGCCGAGACCATCGCAGCAAGCACCGCCGCAAAATCGGCGACGCCCACGTCCATCAAAGTGAGATCTGCATCCAGCCAGACGACGACATCGTCCGGGCCGATCTGTTGGCCATTATGCCGAAGGTACGCGAGCAGCGCGGCCTTGCAGTGAAAGGCGCCCTCTGATTCCAGCATCGGCGGACGCTCCAACAGCATGCCGAGGCCGCGCAGAAACCCCGCCTGTGCGCCGTCAAAGCCGAAGTCGCATACCAGGAGGCGCTGATCGGGCATGCGCTCGGTGAAGGATCGCAGGCCGACCAGCGCGGAGTTGAAAAACGCGGCGTCGCTGCCGGTGACAAAGATGATATTCATCGCGCCATGCCGTAGTGAAGAGCAGCCATCCTATCAATCGAACGACGGGCGAACTCGGCGCAGGTGCTTGATGCCGCCGCGGCGCTTCTTGCCTTCGATGCGGCGCTCGCGCGAGGCCTTGGTCGGCCTCGTCGGCCGGCGCCGGATCGGCGCGACCGCGGCGCGGCGGATCAGGTCGAGAAGGCGATCGAGCGCGTCCTGTCGGTTACGCAGTTGCGTGCGGTGACGTTGCGCAATGATGACCAGAACGCCATCGCGGGTGAGCCGCGAACCGGCGAGCCGCTCCAGCCGCGCACGCACGTCGCCCGGCAGCGACGGTGAATGCCGCACGTCAAAACGAAGCTGTACGGCGGTTGAAAGCTTATTGACGTTCTGGCCGCCCGGGCCCGAGGCGCGCACGTACTGTTCGTCGATCTCGCGCTCGTCGATCTCGATATGGCCGGTGACGCGGAGCATGGCGTCACCGTAGCCTTAATTCCCGCTCAGCGTAATTCGGAATTTGCCGCTGACATCGGTGGGCGCGCCGTGGG
>JBAQAB010000566.1:0-10899 GCA_049285535.1 Xanthobacteraceae bacterium | reverse complement strand
CTGAGCCGGGAAAGTCTGCGATTTTCGCGAGACTCCGTTGTTCAAATCGGTCGGCGGACGAGATGCCCATGCTGGTCCGGCCATGATCTTTGTTGTCACTGTCATGGAGCTTGGATATAAGCCGCCGCGCGAGTGGCCTCGCGATGTAGGGTGCGGGAGTAGGCGCAAAATGCAGTTGTTAAAGGGCAGGAACGGTCGAGCCGCCGACAAGCCCCATATGAACGGTAAGAGCGAGGGAAACATTCGACTGGAAGAAAGGCTGTATCGGCCGACCGACAAAGAGCCGTTCATGAACGAGCGTCAGCGGGAGTATTTCCGGCTGAAATTGCTCGACTGGCGCGAGGATATCCTCAAAGAAGCCAAGGAGACGCTGCAGCATCTTCAGGACGAGAGCCAAAATCATCCCGATCTTGCCGACCGGGCGTCATCGGAGACCGATCGGGCAATCGAACTGCGGGCCCGTGACCGCCAGCGCAAGCTGATTGCCAAGATCGATGCTGCGCTGCAGCGTATAGAAGACGGCACTTATGGCTATTGTGAGGAAACCGGCGAGCCGATCACGCTGAAGCGGCTTGAGGCCCGTCCGATTGCGACTTTGTCGATCGAAGCCCAGGAGCGCCACGAGCGGCGCGAGCGCGTTTACCGCGACGATTGAGCGGACCTTTAGCCCCGCTCGCCTCCCAGTTACGCACACCTCTCGCAGCGAGCCATAGCGGCGTACCGCCGGTGCTAAGCTTTTGTTTACCATGCCAGTTTACCGATCGTTAAAAATCGGGCACGGGCTTCGATGTCGAGCGGGCCGGCACAGCGACAGTCGAAAGAAAATCCATCGCGTCTTCTCCGGCGCGCCTTGCGCACGCATCAGAACGGCGAATTTGCCAAGGCGGAGCGGCTCTACAACGCCGTGCTGCAATATCATCCGGAAAATTTCGATGCCTTGCACGCCCTCGGCCAGCTGCATTGCCAGCGCGGGTGCCTCGACACAGCGCTGGTGCTGCTTCAGACGGCGCTTAAGAGCGACTCCAACCGTGCCGAAGGATTCGCGAGTCTCGGGCTGGTTTTCCATTTGCTGGGTCACTTCAAGGAAGCGCTCGTCAGCTACGACGAGGGACTTGCGCTCGATCCGGGCAATTTGGAGGTGCTCAACCGCCGCGGTGTGGCGCTGCTTGAATTGAGCCGGCCGCTTGACGCGCTGGAAAGTTTCGAACTCGTGCTCGCCGCCAATCCCGATCACCTCGATACGCTCGGCAATTACGGCAATGCGCTGATCAAGCTCAATCGCCCCGCAGAAGCGGTTGCAGCCTATGATCGGGCGCTGGCTGTGGTCCCGGAAAATGCCGGTCTCCTGACCAATCGCGCCGTCGCGCTACGCCGGCTCGACCGGCCGCGCGAAGCCTTGATGAGCGCGAGCCGAGCGCTTGTCAGCAATCCCAATTTTGCCCAAGCCCGCTTCGTCGAGAGCGTCGCGCGCTTGACGCTGGGCGATTTTGCCGCCGGCTGGCGCGGCTATGAAGCGCGCTGGTCGGTCGGGCTCTTGGCCTCCCAGCGCCGCGGCTTCACCGCGCCGCTCTGGTCGGGCGAAGAGCCGCTCGATGGCAAGACCATTCTGCTGCATGCCGAACAGGGGTTCGGCGACACCATCCAGTTTGTGCGTTATGCCGCGCTGGTGGCTGAGCGCGGCGCCGCCAAAATCGTTATTGAAGTCCAGCGCGAGCTCGTGCCGTTGTTCGCCGGAATTGCCGCGGCGGTCGTTGCGCGCGGTGAACCGCTGCCGGCGTTCGATCTGCATTGTCCGTTGCTCAGTTTGCCGCTCGCCTTCGCGACCGAGCTCGGCACGATCCCGGCTCAGATACCGTATCTCGCGCCGTCGCAGGCAAGGATCGCGGTCTGGCGTGATCGGCTGCCACGGCGGCGGCCGCTCATCGGCCTGGCATGGTCCGGCGCCCCGGTCCACGACAACGATCTCAACCGCTCCATCGGACTGGAAACGCTGGCACCCTTGCTCGACCTGCCGGACGTCGCATTTGTCAGTCTGCAGCACGATGTACGTGAGCGCGATTTGCCGGTTCTGCACAAATTACCGAACTTGCATCGGCTCGAATCGAGGTTTTGCGATTTTTCCGATACGGCGGCAGCGATCTCGCTCGTCGACGCGGTCATATCGGTGGACACCGCGGTCGCGCACGTGGCCGGCGCCCTCGGCAAGCCGCTGATGCTGCTGTTGCCGTTTGCCGCCGATTTTCGCTGGCTGCGCGAACGCCACGACAGTCCCTGGTATCCGAGCGCGCGGCTTTATCGGCAGCCGAAATTCGGCGACTGGCAGAGCATCGTCGCATCGTTGCGAGACGATCTAACCCGAGCGGATTGGGCTCCGCCGCGCCGCAAAATGTCCGCTTGATGTCTTTTGCGTAAGCGCCACGCAGGGGTCGCAAATTGGTCATCGACCGTGGCGATGCTCGAAGCCATAACGAGCCATCACCACAGGAAAACGACGATGAATAACCATGACATTCACGAACATCACGAGCTCGCCGCGGACCATCATGAGCATGCGGCCAAGCACCATCGCGAAGCTGCCAAGCACGCCAAGTCGGGCGATCACGAGAAGGCCGCTCATCACTCCAAAGTAGCCCACGGCCATTCTCTGCATGCCACCGAGCACCACGAGCACGCTTCGAAGAAGCACGCCGATCAGCACAGCTGATTATCGATTCGTTGCATGATCAAAATGGTTGCGGCCTCCGGCGGGGAGCTGCCGGAGGCCGCGGCGTGTCGGGATCGACGTTTACACACACGATCCCGGGGAGGGGAATCGGCAATCAATCTAGAACGGCAACAGCACGCTCAGCGCCTGCTGCCCCCACGGCGGCTGCTGGATGTCGGATAGCGTACCCTTGCCGCCATAGGCGACGCGCGCCTCGGCGATCTTGGCCAAGTCGATCTGGTTGTCGCTCTCAATGTCCTCCGGCCGCACCACGCCAGCGACCACGAGCACGCGCATTTCAGAATTCAGCCGCACTTCCTGCTTGCCTTCGATCACCATGTTTCCGTTCGGCAGCACCTGCGTCACTACCGCCGCGACACTGGTCAGTAACTGGTCCTGCCGGTTGATCGTGCCGTTGGCATTGCTCTGCGTGTCGGTATTCGCGGTGATGATGCTGCCCGGCAGGATGGCTGTGGCCGGTGTCTTGATAGTGTTGGCGCCGATGAAGTTGGTGATGCCGGAATCCTCGGTCGAGGTGCGCTGCACCTGGGTCTGATCCTGGAATTGCGCGGTGTCGTTGATATTGACCTTCACCGTCAATATGTCGCCGACCTGATGGGCGCGCTGGTCCCTGAAGAAGGCGCGCGAGCCGTTGCGCCAGAGTGAATTGGGATTGAACGTGGCAGGCTGCGGCGTGGGCATCGGCATTTGCACGGGCTTGTAACCGGGCGCCGTTGTTGGATTGGACACCGGCGAAAGCGGCGGCGGATTGCCGATATCTTTCAACCGATCGAGCGATGCGCAGCCAGCAACACCGATGGCGACGGAGGACAACAACGCACAACGCAGCAGTAGAACGCGCTTCGACATTGAACAACCTCTCACACGCGACACGCGCGCAACTTACTCCGACATCTCCGTCTGCGAATTGTCGACGAGTTGCGTCGTGATGGGTCCAACCGTTACACGGTCGGGACCCGAGACGACGGCCTGAACTACACGCTTGGATTCGGTATTGACGATGCTGATCGTATCGCCGAGCGCGCCGGCATCTTTGGCCTGACCGCGCAGCGTAAGCGTTATGCCGGGCACTTGATAGACGATGGTCACGTTGTCGTTGCGGGCGATGATTTCTGGTTTCATCAGATCGGCCGCGGCAAGCGCTTGGCCCGGTCGCAGCGCATGCCGCGCCGAGAGACCGATCGCGGCGTTGCCGTCGGTGAGCACGGCGCTGCTTTCTGCCTTGGGCTGCCGCACCGTCGTGAGATCGGATGCCTGCAACACTTCGCCACGCTCGATCGGACGATCGACCGCAATGGCGTTGACGGTGTCGATTGCGGTGCCGGAATAACGCGCCGGCTGCCGCTGCAGCGCCATGCTATCGGGCATATCGAGCGTCACATCGAAGCGCGTTGTGCGCGGATCATAGGACAGCGCCAATATCCGCAGCTCACCGGACGCATTGGGCTCGACTTGCAGCGTGCGCACGTCACCGTCGAAATTGATCTGGATGTCGCGTGCATTGCCGAAGCCGTATTGTCCGCCCAGCGCCTGCGCGATCCGGGCGGAGATTTCACGCGTGGTGATGGCGCGGCTGGCGCGGGTCACGACGACTTCGGCAAGACCGTGGGTGTCGATGCCGATGAGCTGGTGCGGCCGGATGGCGTCGAGAATGCGATCGGTTGCTACCGCGCCGGTGGTGCCGAGATCGGGGGCGCGGAAAATCGGTACGTTGGCGACTGGCCCGGCATTCTCGACCAGATCGCCGATCGTCACGATGTCGCCGGTGACGGTGACGTTGGCCTTGAGCGCCGGTATCGCCGCGGATGATGGGGTCTGCGCGGCGACCGCGCCGTCCAAAGCGAGAAGCAAAACCACGCTTGCGATCATGAGACGGATCATGGCGAGACCTTTCTCATTTCATCAGTTGCGAGGTTGTCTGCAGCATTTCGTCGGCTGCGGTGATGACCTTGGAATTCATCTCGTAGGCACGCTGCGCCGCGATCAGATTTGAAATTTCGACGACCGCTTCGACGTTGGACTGTTCGAGATAGCCTTGTTGCAGCGTTCCGGCGCCGTCAGTGCCGGCGAGGGTGTCCTGCGGCGTTCCTGAGGCCGGCGTCGCGGTGAACAGATTGTCGCCGTTGCCCTGCAGGCCGGCATTGTTGGAGAAGCGCGTAATGGTCAATTGGCCGAGAATGGCGGACGTGGTGCTGTTGGGCAGCTGGACGGAAACTTGGCCTTGCTGATTGATGGTAAGTCCGCTGGCATTCGGCGGGATGGTGATGCTGGGCTGGACAACGTCGCCCTCGGCGTTAACGATCCGACCCTGCGCATCCTGCTGGAACGAGCCGTCGCGCGTATAGCTGAAACTGCCGTCCGGCATCTGGATCTTGAACCAGCCGTCACCCTGGATGGCGACGTCGAGCGTGTTGCCGGTCTGCTGCAGCGAGCCTTGCGTCATCAGACGCGGCGTGCCGACGGTCTTCACTCCGGAGCCGAGCTCGATGCCGACGGGCAGGATGTTGCCCTGATCGGAGGCCTGCGCGCCGATGCGCTGGACGTGCTCGTAGAGCAGGTCCTGAAACTCGGCGCGCTGGCTTTTGAAGCCGGTGGTCGACATGTTGGCGATATTTCCGGCGATGACCTGGACCTGAAGGTCCATGGCCGCCATGCCGGTCGCTGCAGTATCAAGCGCACGCATCCCGTAGTCTCCCCGACTCTACAACTTACGAATTCGGTGTCTGCGACAGCTGCGACAGCGCACTGCGGCGCTGGTCACTCTGCTGCTGCAGTATGTTGGCGATGTCGGTGTAACTGCGCGTGATCTCGATCAGCCGCGCCATGGCGCTGACACCGTTCACGTTCGATTTTTCGATCGCGCCCTGCACCACATAGGTGCTTGCCGGCGCCGGATCGGCCGTGACGCCGGCGGGCGCCTCAAAAGTCGAGCCGCCGTCCTTCTGTAGAAGCTGCGTCTGGGCAAAGTTGACGACCTGAAGATTGCCGCGCTGGGAATCGGCCGTGCTGTTACCCTCGCGCACGGTGATAATGCCGCTCCGACTGATGGTCACGTCGTGATCGGTGGATTGGAAGGTGATCGGCCCGGAATCGCCGATCACCTGATTGCCATCGCTGGTGACAAGCTGGCCGGCCCCGTTGATCGAGAACGCGCCGTTGCGCGTGTAGCGCTGCTGTCCGTTCGGCGTTTGCACGACAAAATAGCCGCTGCCGTTGATGGCGACGTCGAGCGGGTTGCCGGTCTGCTGGATCGCGCCTTGGCTCATGTCGATCCAGCTCGCGCGGTCTTCGACGTATCTGATGCGCCGATCCTGCCCGCTGAAACTCTGATCGCTGGCCCGCGGCATGAGGTATTCCTCGAACATCGCGTTATCGGCCTTGTAGCCCGTGGTGTTGATGTTCGCGATGTTGTTGGCGATGACGTCGAGTTCATGTGTGAGCGCCATTTGCCGCGACAGGCCGACGAGAAGGGTGTTCTCCATCGGTACTCTCCCCTGGTCCACGAAGCGCCGGTCTGCGGGCGCTTCGGCTGCGCGCTTAAGCCGCTCTCCCAAGCCGCCGACAGCGCCGATTGCGCAAGGTTGGTTTGCAGATGCCGTGCCACTGCTGAAAATGACGGTAAAACAATATGGTAGCGTCAGGCGGTGGACCCCGGAGCGGGCAGAAAAGGCCCCACGCGGCGGCGAGCCCGGCAAAAAATTCCCGGTGCCGCGACCGCGGCAAGTATCCGTTAACCATTCGTCCCTAGCTTCAAAACGAACGGCGCTAAATCGGCGCTGCGAAGCGCTCGCACATTTGTTTTGCGTTCTATCCAGCCGGCTGCGTGCGCCCCCACGCAAGCGGGAGCGGTGATGGCAACGACAAAAGAAGCTCAGACCGAAGACGACAAAGCTCAAGCCGAAGGCGAGGAAGGCAAAGCAGCTCCCGCCAAGCGCAAACTATCGCTCAAGCTCATCTTGATGGCAGTGGGCGGATTGGTGGCGATCGGCGTCATCGGCGGCGGCGCCTATTTCTTTCTCTTTGCGCATAAGAGCGAGGCCGCATCCGCCGCCGCCAACCAGGTCAAGCCACCGGTCTTTCTCGATCTGCCCGATGTTCTGGTCAATCAATCGAGCGGCGGCGGCAATGAGCGCACGCAATATCTGAAAGTCAAAGTGGTGCTCGAACTGCCGGACCAGGAGCTTTCGGCACAAATTCAGCCGGTAATGCCGCGCATCATGGATACCTTTCAGACCTACCTGCGCGAATTGCGGCCGACCGATCTCGACGGCTCCGCCGGACTCTATCGCTTGAAGGAAGAACTGACGCGGCGCGTCAACGCCGCGATCGCACCGAATCATATCGACGCAGTGCTGTTCAAAGAAATCGTCATCCAATGACGGGCGCAGCCTGAGATTTAGCGGACATGCCGGCGAAAGATCAGATCGATAACGACGCGCTCGCCGCCGAATGGGGCGTGGCGCTCGAGGCCGAGCAGAACGCGGCCGTGACTGCCGTGGCAGAGACGCCGGCGGCGGAAGGACAGAGCGCCAGTGAGGCCATGGCCTCGCAGTGGGCGACAATGGTCGACGACGGCCATTTCATCCAGACCACCAAGGGTGGGGCCGAGCGCGTCCTGACCCAGGACGAAATCGATTCGCTTCTTGGTTTCAGCCTTACCGATATCTCGCTCAACGACAATTCCGGCATCCGCGCGATCATCGATTCGGCGATGGTCTCCTACGAGCGGTTGCCGATGCTGGAGATCATCTTCGACCGGCTGGTCCGGCTGATGACGACCAGTCTGCGCAATTTCACCTCCGACAACGTCGAAGTGTCGCTCGACCGCATCACCTCGGTGCGCTTCGGCGATTACCTGAATTCGATTCCGCTACCGGCGATCCTCGGGGTTTTCAAAGCCGAGGAGTGGGATAACTTCGGCCTCGTCACGGTCAATTCAAGCCTGATCTATTCGATCATCGACGTGCTGCTCGGCGGCCGGCGCGGCCAGACCGCGATCCGTATCGAGGGCCGACCCTACACCACGATCGAGACCAATCTTGTAAAGCGCATGATCGAGGTCGTGCTGGCGGATGCCGAGCTCGCGTTCAAGCCGCTGTCGCCGGTGAAGTTCAATATCGACCGCCTGGAGACCAATCCGCGCTTCGCCGCTATTTCGCGGCCGGCGAATGCCGCGATCTTGGTGCGGCTGCGGATCGATATGGAAGATCGCGGCGGCAATATCGAATTGCTGCTGCCTTACGCCACCATCGAACCGATCCGCGACGTGTTGTTGCAGATGTTCATGGGCGAGAAATTCGGCCGCGATCCGAACTGGGAGGGACATCTGGCGACCGAGCTTGGTCAGGCGGAAATTGCAGTCGACGCCGTGCTTTACGAGGCGCGGCTACCGTTAAAGCAGATTATGAAACTCGATGTTGGCGACACGCTGATGTTGGAGCTCAAATCGGACGCGACGGTGATCGTGCGCTGCGGCGACGTCACGCTGACGGAAGGGCGCATGGGACGCGTTGGCGACCGCGTCGCGGTGCGCGTCGGCAAGTCGTTGCGCAAGCCGACCATGACTTTCGCGATGTTCGAATCGGCGGCGGGCTCCGGCAATCCGATGGAGGCACCATGACAAACGGTATCGGAATCATTATCGACGGCCTGGTGGCGATCCTGCTGGTGCTCACGATCGGTTATTGCATGATGCTCAACCGACGGCTGAAGCTGTTGAAGGCCGACGAGCAGTCGCTGCGGGCGACCATCTCCGAGCTGGTCACCGCGACCGAAATCGCCGAGCGCGCCATCGGCGGATTGAAGCTCACCGTACACGAATGCGACACCAGCTTGGGCGAGCGGCTGCGCAAGGCCGAACGCGTCACCATCGAGATCGAACGCAGCGTGGTCGCCGGCAAGGAATTGCTGGGGCGGCTGTCGCAGATCGTGACCGCCGGGCGCGGCAATGACAATGTGGCGGCGCCGCGCGGCGAGACTCAGCGAGGCGACAGCAAACCCGCTGCCGAGCCGGATGCTGGCATCGGCGCTAATGGCGGATCGGATGCCAAGGCCAAAGGCCGCACCGGCGCCAAAGCCGTGGCGGCTGCGGCGGAAGCCTTCGCCGAGCGCGTGCGCACCAAGGTGCACGGTCTCGCAGCATGATCCGTTACATCCGCGATCTGCGGCTCATTCCGATCGCGCTGATCGCGAGCGCCTGCCTGTTGACGCTCAAGGTCGCCGATATCGCTCTGCACGGTTCCGATCTTTTTGCGCGCAATAATGTGTCGCAGGCCGACGGTGATGTCTCGGTCATCCATCCAATGCCGGACGGAGCCACATCGTCCGGATCGGACTCGTCATGGGCGCAGCAGATGTTCAACTTTCCCGACGGCAACGGCGCGGCTGCGGCGCCGTCGACGATCGTTACACCCGTTACGCCGCAACTCGCCGCAGTCGACTATCCCGACATCACCGGTTCGGTGAAGACCGAGCCGGCTGCTAACGGGCAGTCGCCACCTGGTAAGGACGCCAAGCCGGCGGCGCCGCCGCCGAATGGCATTGTCATCCCGACCGACGGCGTGGCGCTGCCGACCGGCGCCGAACGCGCCATCCTCGAGCGATTGCAGCAGCGCCGAGAGGAACTCGACAACCGTGCCCATGAGCTCGACATTCGCGAAAGCCTGATCCAAAGCGCGGAAAAGCGCATGGATGCCAAGCTCGCGGAGATCAAGCAGGTCGAGGCGCAGATCAAGCAAACGACGCAGCAGAAGGATGATGCCGAGAAAGCGCAGCTCAAGGGTCTCGTCACCATGTACGAGAACATGAAGCCGCGCGATGCGGCGAAAATCTTCGATGGGCTCGACTCCAATGTGCTGCTGGAAGTGGCCGCGGAAATCAATCCGCGGACCATGGCGGACATCGTGGCGCAAATGTCGCCGGCCGTCGCCCAGCACTTGACGGTCGAGCTGGCCGACCAGGCGCAGCAGCAGAACAAGGACGGCGACGGCAGCGCCGCCGATTTGCCGAAGATTCAGGGCCAGCCGACGACGCAATAGACGCCGGTGCTTCGGTCCAGGCTCGGGATTTGGCGATCTGGTCGACGGCGTTCCGCGCCGCACTAGGGGCTTTTCCTTAAGCCACTGTAATCGTTGAATTAAGCCAACATTAAGCACAACCACGTAGGGTGTGGAACAGCGGTCGGCCTCGGGGACGAGGCACTGGCCGCGAAGGCGCGTCCGCCTGGTTGTCGGTCGAGTTCAGTTGAGTCGGTTTTGAGTCCCTTATGGCGTGCGGTGGCACCACCCAACTTCCTGGCCTGCGCCGCCGTCTTGCGCATTGCAGCAAAGTCGTAGCCGCTTTTGCTTGCTTGATCACGGTATTGGCCGCGCCATCGGCTGCCGCGCCGGCCGCTCCCGCACCGGTCAAGACGACGCTGACTGTGACGACCAACGACGGCTATGCGCGGCTGGTATTCACCGCGGGCGAATATATTGACGGCACAGCGCGCCAGGCCGGCAACGTGCTGATCATCAGCTTCAAGCAGCCACTCGACGTTGCGGTCAATCGCGCGGCGGAACAGGCGCCCGACTATATCGGCGCGGCGCGGCGAGATCCGGACGGCACCGCCGTGCGCATGGCGCTGGCGCAGAACGTCACCATCCACGCGATGTCCGCCGGCGAAAAGTTTTTTGTCGATCTGTTGCCGACCAGCTGGAGCGGCATGCCGCCGGGACTGCCGCAAGACGTGGTCGACGAGTTGGCGCGGCGGGCGCGCGAGGCCGAGCGATTGCTGGCGCGCCAGCGCACGGCAGTGCAGGAGAAAACGTCCCCGCCGATCCGCGTTCATGTGGCGAGCCAGCCGACTTTCACCCGCTACGTGTTCGCCGTGCCGAGCGAAACCGGAGTGTCCGCCGATCGCGCCAAGGACCGGCTGGTGCTGAAATTCGATTCGCCGCTCACCTTCGACCTGGGCGACGTCCAGGCGGCGTTGCCGAAAACGGTCCAGGAAATCTCCAGCGAGCTTGACCAGGGTTCCTCGCTGGTACGTTTCATCGTTGCCGCGAATGCCGATACGCGCACGTTCCGCGACGAGTCGGGTTACGTTGTCGACGTGCTCAATCCGCCGGCCGATGCGGATGCAGCCGCCGACGGCGTGCCGCAAAATGCGGCCGGGCAGGGCGCGGTGCCAAACC
>JBAQAB010000565.1:0-2101 GCA_049285535.1 Xanthobacteraceae bacterium | reverse complement strand
AACTGGCGCACGGCGTTCGCGGCCGGCGCGGTGGCGACGCTCGGCGGCGCGTTCGTTTTCGCGCTGGTCTACCGGCCGCCCGCCGAGGACGCCTGTGCCGCGTCCAAGCGTGCGGCCTTGAGCTTCGTCGCGGTCGCCGGATTGCTGCGCCAGTCGTGGATGCGCAACGCCATGATCGCCGGGCTCGCTCTGGTCAGCGCGCAATACGCCATCCTGACCTGGCTGATGCTCTATCTGCGCGACCATGCCCATATCGCGCTGACGCGCGGCGCCTGGTTTCTGGCGCTGGCGCAAGCCGGCGGCGTCGCTGGCCGCGTCGGTCTTGCGGCCTGGAACGATCGCGCACCGGCGCGGCGCTTTCGCCTGTTGTCGCTGTGCATGATCGCGGTGGCCGGCGGCTTTGTCGTCTTGCTGCTGGTGCCGCCGCAAACGCCGGAGCCGGCGCTCGCACTCCTTGCCGCCTGGCTCGGCTTCTTCGGGCTCGGCTGGTACGGACCGTGGGTCGCCTATTTGGCCGACACCTCGCCCCCGGACAAAGTCGGATTGACGCTCGGCGCCGCCATGGCGATCAATCAGCTCGGCATCATCGGCGCGCCGCCGCTCCTTGGCCTCGTGCACGACCTCACCGGCGGCTACACCGCGCTATGGGCCTGCGCGGTCGGCGTGTTGGCCGTGGCGTATGTGATGACGGGACTGCGACGCAAGACATAGCCGGCAGGTTTAGTAACCTGGGAGTCGAGAAGGACGATTATCAAACAGGGCGCCTTTTGCCTTCGTCCAATGCATTCGAAAATCTTTGCGCGAGTTGTTGATCGGCTTCATTCGAGCGCGCTTGGCCCAGCCCTATGTTGGCTTTCAGGGCGAAGCCGACATAGACCGCTGGGCAAAGCTGGCTGGATCGGTCAAAAATGACCCAATTCTTCGCGCAACGCGTGCAGCAGTGCCAGAGGGGGTTCGATCGATGGTGCGGGTCCGACCGTTGATAGTGAGGTTTACAGACACTTGCTCGATACGCGGCTGACAGATAGCGGTGCTGCCGGTCGCTTTATCATTCTCCGAGTCACCGAATCCCTGTTTCGGCCCCGCTCACTTTGCTCGCGCGACATCGGCTGCGCTGATCCCCTCAAACGCGAGGCCGAGTGTGACGCCTTCATCGATGATGCGGCGCAGCTTCTGAGTCATCGCGATGCGCGTATACTTCGTGGCGAGCGATGGCAGCTTGGCAAGCCCTTCCGCGATCTCGCGGGCGCGGGCCAGCAGCTTGTCCGCCGGAACAATTTCGTTGACCGCGCCCCAGTCCTTCGCCGTCTGGGCATCGAGCTCCTGGCGGGTCATGATAAAGTAGCGGCCCCGTATGTTGCCGATGGCTTCCTGCCACAACAAATGGACGCCATCACCGGACGCGACGCCTAATTCGAAGTGTGGTTTGTCCTGAAAAACGGTTGAAGGCGTCGCCAGCACAATGTCGGCAAGCAGGATGTACTCGGAGTGCAGCCGCACAGGGCCGTTCACTGCGGCGATCAGCGGGACTTCGATATCGAGAATGTTCATGAGGACTTTTCTGCCCTCGCGATAAATTTTGTCGTAGCCTTGCGGGCTGACAAAGTCGAAACCTTCAGGACTGATTGTCTCCATAAAGGCGTTGCCGCTGCCCATCAGGATGACAACGCGATTATCGCGGTCGGAGCCGACGGCGTGAAAGAGGTCGACGAACTGCTCGTGGGTATATCCGTTGAAGGCCAGCGTGCCGCCATTTGTGTGAAGCGCCACTTCCAGCACACCGGTTTTTGAGCGGGTCAGGCGAGCGTTGGGAAAGCTGTCGCGATAAGCGTCAAAGCGACTCATGACTAGCTCCTTTAGGAATTCTGCTGCAAAATATCCTGTGCGACGAAATGCAGTTATTCAGATATGGAACGACTCCTTTGGTGTTGATCTTCCGTCGTCTCCCGATCCAGCCAACCAATCGACAAACGGGGCACAGTTACACGGCTGCAATAAGGCTCTTTACGTTGGCCGAACTGCTATATTTAACTTGAGAGCCAATTGCTCACCCCGAGCTTTCACGGAGGACCGTCGTCATGCTGATGGAGCCGGCCAGGAG
>JBAQAB010000564.1:0-9386 GCA_049285535.1 Xanthobacteraceae bacterium | reverse complement strand
GCTATGAGGGGATGAGATAAGCCGTCATTGCGAGGAGCGATAGCGACGAAGCAATCCAGGGCGGCCGTCGTCGAGCGCTGGATTGCTTCGCTGGCGCTCGCAATGACGCAAGTCGTCATGGCCAGGCATAGCCGTTCGAAGAACGGCGTCGCTTCGCGCGCCTATGTCCCGGCCATCCACGTCTTACTTATTTGATGTTGCCGCCCAAACAAGACGTGCCCGCAACAAGTGCGGGCATGACGGTGCGGCGGCGTCATTGCCGGACTTGATCCGGCAATCCATGGAGCCGGCAAGTCAGCATGGACCACCGGGTCAAGCCCGGTGGTGACGAGGCTAAATCGCTATTCGTGCTTCCGCCCAAGCACTGTCAGCCGCCGCCCTCGGTCACGCGCACGTCCTTGCTGCGCAGCTACGCGGCCAGCTCCTCATGGCTCATCGGCCGGCGCGGGTCTTCGGCGGGAGCATCGCCGACCGGCATACCGGCCGGCAGCGCCGCGCGCTTGAGATAGCCGCTGATCTCACCCCAGCCGTTGCGCTCCTCGTAGCTGTTCTTGATGGAGGGCATGGCGCCGTCGCCGCCCTGGTATTCGGTTTCGAGCCAGGCGCGCTCGCCGGCATGAAGCTCGCGGGCCGTTCCGTCGGCGTTGATGTAGATATAAGGGTAAAGCGGCATGGTGTGTCGTCGCGCGGACCGGCAAATGGGTTCAAGCGAATGCAGTCAATGCCGGGCGACCCGGCAATCGATGGGCACGGCAGCATGGACCACCGGGTCAAGCCCGGTGGTGACGAAGGCGGAAATGCTACCGCTTGTCTCGGCCATAACGGGTTGATTTCGGTTTTGGTTGTTCCCAAATCCTGTTGAGCGAGGTCAACGTCCGCGACTGCGGCGCGGCGTTGCAATTTTGCCCAGCCAGAAGACGAACGACGATGTCAGCCCCCGTCACCATTCCCTGTCCGCATTGCCATACGCTCAATCGCGTTCCGGCCGAGCGGCAGGGCGACGGCGGCAAATGCGGCCGCTGCCATCAGCCGCTGTTTGCCGGCGCGCCGATTAATCTCGACGCCGCGCATTTCGAGCGCCATGCCGCCGCCGATCTGCCGCTGCTGGTCGACTTCTGGGCCGCGTGGTGCGGACCCTGCCGCGCCATGGCTCCGGTGTTCGAGGCCACGGCCAAGGCGCTGGAGCCGCGGCTGCGCTTCGCCAAGGTCGATACCGACGCCGAACAAAGCCTTTCGGCCCGCTATCACATCAGCGCGATTCCAACGATGATCCTGTTCCGCGGCGGTCGCGAAGTCGCCCGCCACAGCGGCGTCATGGCGGCGGGCGCGCTGCGCGGCTGGATCGACCAGCAGCTCGGGGCTTGAGGCGGCTGTAGCGCTTTCCCCTCATCCTGAGGTGCGCGCTGAAAGCGCGCCTCGAAGGATGCGGCCGAGGCATTGCCGTTGGCACCCTTCGAGGCCCGCGCTGCGCGCGGGCACCTCAGGATGAGGCTGTGGTGTCATCGCCGGACTTGATCCGGCAATCCATGCAGTCTTCGCGTAGGGACCACCGGATCAAGTCCGAAGGAAGAAAGCTCAACCCACCTTACGCTTCCGCTTGACCTTGCGAGGGCCAGCCTTGCGCTTGGCTTTTAAGCGAGACTCACGTCGAAGCTTTGCGAAGAAATATTCTCGGAATTCGTCAAAGCTCATCTCTTTCTTGGCGGCGAGTTCGTGAAAGGTCTTGCCAATCGCTTCAGAGATGCGCCGTTTGAGATCGTCGTAATCGATTGGGTCAATTGCTCTTTTATATCTTAGGTGAGATGGCAATGTTTCTTGGATTCTTGAACGATGATATGAAAAAGATCATTTCGCGTAGACGTCGAGGCCTTTTGCAAAGACTGGTACGGCAGGGTCAAAGGCATCTAGGACGGGCGAATAACAGCTTTAACTACATCGGGTAATGCTGCGTTATAGCGAGCGTAGGGCGGGCAAAGGCGCGAAGCGCCGTGCCCACGGTTTCAAACTCAATACGCAGAGACCGTAAATCGCGTGGGCTTCGCTTGCGCTCAGCCCACCTACGTCGCCGTCATGGCCGGGCTTGTCCCGGCCATCCACGTCTTTGCAGCCACCGTGAGCAACAAGTCGTGGATGCCCGCAACGAGTGCGGGCATGACGGACTTGCTGTGACTGTCATGCTCCGCCAACGGGTCCGGCCCGAAGTGGCCGGCCCGATGACAAGCTCCGGCGGAGCATCCAGTATTCGCCGGGGCGACGGCATTTACTGGATCGTCCGCCTGCGCGGACGATGACAAGTCTGGATTGCTTCGCTACCGCTCGCAATGACGATGACTAATCGTCACTACCGTGCCTGTGGCTGTTGACGTTGTCGGCAGCAGACCCATACCATCGCCGAAAACGGGGAGTGAAAAGTCCAATGGCGCAAGTGGTAGCCGCGTTCGGCTCGTCGCATTCGACGATGCTGGTGTCTTCGGTCGAGCACTGGCAGGAGATGTTCGATCGCGTCGACCGCCGGGCGCCGATCAACGACTTCGACGGCGCGCCGCGGACGTTCGACGAATTGCTCACCGCGCTGCCGGCGGACGCTGCGGCAAAGATCGCCAAGGATGTGATGGCCGAGCGGCACCGGGCGACCATGGCCGCGATGGACCGGCTCGAGCGCGATATCGCCGCATCCGGCATCGACGTCCTGGTGATCATCGGCGACGATCAGCGCGAAATGTTCAAGGATGCGTTGCGCCCGGCGATCGCCGTTTATTACGGCGAGACCATTCGCAACGCCGCCGCGCCGGCGGAGCCGGCCGCAGACTGGTATCTGCAAGACCAGCGCAAGCGGATGGAGGAGGGCGCGGACCGGCACTATCCATGCCATCCGGCGCTGGCGACCGCGCTCATCAGAGGCCTGGTGGCGCGCGACTTCGATATCACGGCCATGCAGTCGCTCTCCGGCGAGCAGTTCGAAGGCCACGCCTATTCGTTCATCCATCGCCGCTTCATGCCCAAGGGGCCGGTCCCGATCGTGCCGGTGATCCTCAACACCTATTATCCGCCCAATCAGCCAAGCCCGCGGCGATGTCTGGACCTTGGCGTTGCCATTCGGGAGCTGGTCGAAGCTTATCCTGAGAACATCCGCGTCGGCATTCTCGCGTCGGGTGGGCTCAGTCACTTCCTTGTCAATGAGGCGCTCGACCGCGCCGTCGTCAGCGCGTTGCAGACCAAAGACTACGCGGTGCTCAAAGCACTGCCGCTCAACAAGCTTGTCAGCGGTTCATCCGAGATCAGAAACTGGATCGCGACGGCAGGGGCCGTGCAGCATCTGAACCTCGATTGGATCACCTATGTTCCGGGCTACAGATCGCATGCGCTGACCGGCGTCGGCCTCTGTTTCGCGCATTGGCGGTAGGTCTAAATCGAGCAGCATGTGTGTTACCGGGGTCAAGATTCGCAATCGTCATTGCGAGGAGCGAAGCGACGAAGCAATCCAGAGCGGCGGCTGAGAGCTGGATTGCTTCGCTATGCTCGCAATGACGAATTTAGCGAACCGATTGTGAGAGTTGACTCCAATTCGGGGGGATTAAATGCGCGCTTTCGTTATCGGGTTGTCCGTTCTCATGGGTCTGTGGGCGCACGGCGCCCGCGCCGACGACTATCCGACCCGTCCGGTGAAGATGATCATTCCGTTCCCGGCCGGCGCCGGGACCGATCTGACGGGCCGGCTCGTTGCCGATGAGCTCGGCAAGCGTCTGCATCAGCAGTTCGTCGTCGAGAACAAGCCGGGCGCGGCGGCACAGCTTGGCACCGATTTCGTCGCCAAATCGGACCCGGACGGCTACACGCTGTTATGGACCGTGTCGGACGGCCTGTCGGTCCTGCCGGCGGTCAAATCGCTGCCGTACAAGGTGCCTGACGACTTTGCCTTCATCGGCAGCATCGCGCAGCAGCCTTACACGCTCGCGGTTTCCACCCGGCGGGATTTCAAGACGTTTGCCGAGCTCGTCGCTTACGCCAAGAGCCATCCGGACGGCTTGAATTACGGCAGCGCCGGGCCGGGCAGCGCGCCGCATTTGACCATCGCGATGATTGCCGCCGAAGCCGGCATCGCGATGGTGCACGTGCCCTTTGCCGGATTGGCCCCCTCGACCAACGCGCTGGTGGCGGGCACGGTCGACGTCGGCCTAGTCATTCCGCCTCAGGCCAAACAGCTCATCGCCGCCGGCAGCATCCGCGCGCTCGCCACCACCGGCGAGAAGCGCTCGCGCGTCCTGCCCGAGGTGCCGACGCTGCGCGAGGTCGGCGTCAACGGAACGGCGGTGATCTGCTACGGCCTCTTGGCGCCGGCAAAGACCGATCCGCAGATCGTTGCCCGCTTGAGAGGGACACTGAGCGACATGATGCGCGATCAGGCTTTCACCGATCATCTCTATGCGCTCGGCTTCGAAGTGCGGCCGTTGATCGGCGACGACTACCGCGACTTCATCGTCAAGGACCTCGACAAATGGCGCGCCGTCGCCAAAGCGGGAAATATCAAGATCGAGAAGTGAGCTATGACAGGTAGCCTTGTGCCGGCCGCTAAGCGCAGCCGGGCGGCTCTGTCGCAACGGGGAAGTCCAATATGAGCAATTCTGCGCTGACGCTGCAAATGCCGCCACTACCGGAGCCGGTTCCGGTGGCGATCAACCCCGCGACCGCCGCATTGCTTATCCTCGACATCGTCGATCCGATTTGCGCGCGTCAACCAAACTGCACGGGGAAAATGGTGCCGGCCATCGCTTCACTGCTGGTGCGGGCCAGGAAGGCCGGCGTTACCGTTGCCTATGGGACTCGCGCGCCAACCATGTCGAAGTGGCTGCCGGAAGTTCTTCCCGCGCCCGGTGACATCAAGATTGAAAGCCAGGCTCAGGACAGGTTCTACAAAACCGATCTCGACGGCGCACTGAAAGCCAAAGGCATCGCGACGCTTATTCTCGCCGGCTGGAAGGTCAGCGGCTCGGTGACCTATACGTCGGTCGGAGCAACGCTACGGGGTTACACGGTCGTTGTGCCCATCGATGCGAGTTTGGACCAGACGGATTACGAAATTGCCATAGGGCAGTATCAAATCCTGCATCAGCACAGTTCGAATGCCGCGAACGAACCTTTGAAGGCTGGAGCCTCGACGCTAAGCCGCACCGATATGATCGCTTTCAAATAGCAAGCGCAGGGTGGGCAAAGGCGCGAAGCGCCGTGCCCACGCTGTCGAACTCGGCACGCAGAGGCCGTAATCCGCGTGAGCTTCGCTTGCGCTCAGCCAACCCTATACCGTCATGGCCCGGCTTGCTCTTGGGACATTATGGTTCAATACCTGAGCATCGAACAGCGAGAGAGATCTCGATGCCTCTTCTTGTTACAAGCGCATCCGGTGTCAATGGCGATGGGTATGGTGCGCTGCTGGCCTTCGATCGCCACGGTGCACCGCTGGGCGTGTTCTGTAATGATGAGCGCATCGCCGATCCGCGAGGCTTGGTCGTCCATCAACATGAGGGACTGCTGTACCTAAACAGCGGCCAAGATCGGGTCTTGGCTCTCGACGCAGCAGGCACCGTTGTCCGTGATACCGGCCCGATCGAAGGCCTGAACCCCGGTGGGGGGAATTTCGGTCTGGATGGCCGATATTACGTCGGCTTACGCAGCGCGCGCACAATCACGGCATTTCCGCGCACCCTTGACGCGCCCGGCGCGCATTTTCTTGCGCCGGGAATCGTGCCGTTTCCGCGCGGATTTGCTTTCGGTCGCAACGGCAGACTGTTTCTGGGCTCTGGGATCGGCCCGACGGGCGCGGGCGACAACACTATTGTCGCCTTCGCTCCCAATAACGACATGCCTTCGCGGCTTGTGAGTGACCCGGAACTCAGTCCTCTCGACTTGGCGATCGCGCCCAATGACAACATCGTCGTATCTAGCGAGTATCCATTTGGAGCGGCCGATGCCGTGACGACGGTCCGTGAGTACGACGCCGCGGACGGACATCTTGTGCGCGTTTTTCGTCCCAAAGACTCGGCCGGATTTCGCAGGCCGCGCGGGCTTCGCTTCGGTGCCGATGGCAATCTCTATTGCGTCGCCCGGGATGAAGTTATGGCCTTCGATTTTGCCAACGGCGAATGTCTCGGGATGATGGTGCAATTTCCTCGGTTGCAAGGCCAAGCTTTGGCGTTTTTCCCGTAGCATCCAGTATTCACTGCGGCGATGGCGAATACTGGATCGTCCGCCTGCGCGGACGATGACATGCTAGCCTAGTCGCGAGTCGCCTCCCGCCCTCACTCCGCCTTGACACCCGCCTCCCGCACCACCTTGCCCCACTTGTCGGTCTCGGCCGCGATGAACTTGCCCCAAGCGGCCGGCGTGCCGGGGAACGGCATGCCGCCGAGCTTGGCGAGCTTGGCCTTGAACTCGGCGTCGGTGAGGCCCGCATTGATTTCATGGTTGAGCTTGTCGACGATGTCGGCTGGCGTGCCCCTGGGCGCGCAGACGCCCTGCCAGCCGCTCGCTTCATAGTCCGGCACGAATTGGCCGACCGTCGGCAAGCCCGGCAGCACGTCCACCGGCACCGCCGTGGTGACCGCCAGCGCGCGGACCTGGCCGGATTTGATGTAGGACAGCGACGACACGACAACGTCGAACATCACCTGGACGCGGCCGGCGATCAGATCGGTGAGCGCCGGCGCTGCGCCGTGATAATGCACCGGCACCAGCGTGGTGCCGGTCAGCATGTTGAAATATTCGCCATAGAGATGCTGGGCGCTGCCGGGCCCCACAGTCGCGAAGTTGATCTTGCCGGGATTGGCCTTGGCGTAGGCGATGAATTCGGGGACGGTTTTGACTGGCAGGTCGTTGTTGACCTCCATCACGAACGGCGTGCGCACCACGCCTGCAACCGGCACGGTGTCGCGCTGGAAATCGTAATCGACCTTGCCGGCGTCGAGCGTCGCGTTGATGGCGACCGCGGTCGAGGCATAGAGCAGCGTGTAGCCGTCCGGCGCGGCGTGAATGACGTAATCCGAGGCGATATTGCCGCCGGCGCCGGCGCGGTTCTCGACGATAAAGTTCTGATCAAGCCGTTGCGCCAGCCATTGCCCGACCAGCCGCGCATCGATGTCGGACGCCGAGCCGGGTCCGAAGCCGACGGCAAGATGCACCGGCCGCGACGGATAGGTGTCGGCCCGCGCAATGCGCGCCGCCGCGGGCAGCGCGGCCGCGCCGGCGGCGAGATGGAGAAAGCGGCGGCGAGGGAGGATCATGGCGTTTCCGTCGGTGTTATTGTTGGCGCACGCTAACGTGTTTCTGAGATTGTGTGTAGCGGCCCCGTTTCGGGGGCGCTTAAGACCAGCGCTGTCATTGCGAGGAGCGAAGCGACGAAGCAATCCAGAGCGGCGCCGCGGTACTGGATTGCTCCGCTCCGCTCGCAATGACGGATGAAATCGAGTGGGCCATGCTCAAAGCGTCATCGAGCCGCCGCCGTCGACATACCAGGCGGCGCCGACGACATAGCTCGCGCGCTCCGAGGCCATGAAGGCGACGACCGCGGAGACTTCGTCGGGGCGGCCCAAGCGGCCGACCGGGAGCTTTGAGACGCGCGCCTCGCGCACCTCCGCCTCGGTCTGGCCGGTCGTTCGCGCCCATTCGCGCATGGTGTCGTCCTGCCGCTCGGTGTCGATGATGTAAGGCACCACGGCATTGACCAGGATGTTATCCTTGGCTAGCTCGGCGGCGAGCGCCTTGGTCAGATTGAGCATGGCGGAATTATTCAGCGCGGCGGGCACCACGGGGTAATGCGGCTGCCGCCCGGCGAGCCCGGAGATATTGATGATGCGGCCCCATTTGCGCTTGCGCATGTGCGGCACGGCGTGACGGATGCAGCGCGCGGCGGGATTGAATTTCTGCTCGAGCAGCGACGTCAGCTCGCCGTCGGCCATCTTGAAGAAATCCTGCGGGATGACGGTCGCGGCCGAATTCACCAGAATGTCGATGCGGCCGAATTTCTCCACCGCCTGCGCCGTCATCGCCGCGATCGCGGCATCATCGGTGACGTCAGCCGCAACGCCGAGGACGCGGTCGGGGTGAGGTTTGCCGAGGTCGCGGACGGCGGCGGCGTTCACCGCGGCATCCTTGCTGACGAGCACAACACGGGCGCCTTCGGTAAGCAGCTCCTTGGCGCACGCCTTGCCAATGCCGCGGCTGCTGCCGGTAATGATGGCAACTCTATCTTTAAGCCCGAGATCCAAATCGTCCTCCTTGAGAAGAAAGGCGAGCACTCAAATCCGCCGTACCTTGATCTTCGCCTTGCGCGCCACCGCGATCATGGTTTCGTTGCCGGTAACGAGTAGCGCGCTCGGCTCTATAGTGTGCGCAATTCGATGCTCTTGATGCCTTTCACCGCGGCGACAAGCCTCGCGTCCGCCGTGATCAACGCACAGCGCTCGCGCTCGGCCAGGGCGACGTAAAAGCAGTTATAGACCGGGTGTCGAAAGCGGATTGCCAATGCGATGGCCAAGTCTGCCAGCTCTTCGAGCGGAATGATGCGCCGATAATGTGCCATGGCGATGTTGAGATTTTCACGCGCTTCCCCGGCTGACACGTCGAGGCGAAGCGCGGCGCGCCAGATCGCGCTGCCGATTTCCGCGCAGACAAGCGAAGGAGCAATAAGGTCGTCGTCCATTATACGGACCGCGACGGCGCGTTCGGAATCCGCTTCCGGCAACACCCATTTGACGGCTACGCTGGCGTCGACGACGAGGCTCATTAGTCGCTATTTCAGCGATGGTCGCGATCTTCGCGTATGTCCGCAGTCGAGTCGGGAAGATCGTGTCCCACTCTGGCGCGAATCCTTTCGCGAATCCGGTCGGCCGCAGCCCAAATTTCCTCCTTGCCTGGCTTTGCCGCCGCATCCAGCGCCTGGCGGGCGAGGTCGTTGACCGACTTACCCGCAGCCTTGGCTTTCTTTTTCAATCCTGCCTTGGTGGTATCGGTGACGTTGCGGACCAGGATATTGACCATGACGGCCTCCTTGATATCAGTGTGATATCATGCGGTCAGGCTGCAATACAAGGGGGCCCGAGGGTGTGGCCGACGAGTGTCTCTTTTTCTGCAACTGAATATTGACAATTGTCACTGGTATAGATACACACTGGCGAATCATCTCGCCCTCAGGGACGCCGTCCGGGTGATGCCGAGCGGCAGGGGCGAGGGCGGTGCCCGCGGGCGAGGCCTCATCAGCCTCGCTCCCGGGCGGTCCGGGCATCATGTCTGCCGGCATTACGACCGGCATGCGAGGTGCGTCGCTGGAAGTGGGGAGATCCGTCGGCGGAGTGACCCCCGCCCCTTGGACGGTTTGCCCACGAAACCTGGCCCGG
>JBAQAB010000563.1:0-13065 GCA_049285535.1 Xanthobacteraceae bacterium | reverse complement strand
GCCCGACGATCACCACTGATTTTATAGCGATAAGCCCGACGACGCCGGCGGCGAGCAGGAGCGGGTCGCGCAGCAATTCGCGCACGTCGATATCCATGCCGACGGTAAAGAAGAAAATGCCGAGCAGCAGTCCCTTGAACGGCGCGATGGTGGCTTCGATCGCCTTGCGGTATTCGGTTTCGGCCAGCAGCAGCCCGGCGACGAAGGCGCCGAGCGCCATCGACAGACCGGCCTGATTGGCAACGACGCCGGCGGCGATGATCACGAACAAGGCGGTGGCGATAAAGAGATCGCGGGAACGCGTTGCCGCCACTATGTGAAACACGGGCTGCAGCAGCACGCGGCCGAAGACGACGATCACGGCAAGCGCCAGCGCGGCCTGCAATAGCGCCCTGCCCAGGCTGGCGAGCACCGAACTGCCCGAGCCCGCCGCGAGCAGCGAAACGAACATCAGGATCGGGATGACCGCGAGGTCTTGCAGCAGCAGCACGGCAAAGCTCGAGCGGCCAACGCCGGTCTTGAGGCGGCCCTGGTTCGACAACAGCTCAAGCACGATCGCGGTCGAGGACAACGATAGGCTTGAGCCAAGGATGATCGCCTCGGAGGGCGTGCTGCCGGCATAGGCGGCGATGCCGGCAAGGAGCGCGGTAGTGACAAGCACCTGCAGCCCACCCAGGCCGAACACCAGTCGCCGCATGGTGAGAAGCCGCTGCAACGACAGTTCAAGTCCGATCAGGAACAACAGGAAGACGACGCCGAGCTCGGCGATGCCGGCGACGTCCTTGGCGTCGCCGACGGTGAACCAGTACAGGACTGGAAACGAGCCAATCAGCGAGCCAAGCCCGAGCGGTCCAAGGAGCGCGCCGGCGCCGAGATAGCCGAGCACCGGGGAGAAGCCGAGCCGGCTGACGATTGGCACCACGATGCCCGCCGTGCCGAGCACAACCAGCGCGTCGCTATAGGCGGCAACATTGATCGTCGAAGCCACGGCATCCTCCGGCGCACCGGCGCGGCCACAGACTACGCCGAGTCTATGATGCTTGGAATCCGAACAATGCTCTAGACGCCTAGATGCCGATGCAACAAGTCCGGCTGATTCCGCACCGCCTGTGCCGACAGTGCGTCGACGATGTGACCGTTATTGATGATGTAGAAGCGGTCGGCGAGCGTCATCGCCGCCATGATATTCTGTTCCACGATCAAGATCGTTTGCCCGGCCTCGGCGAGCGCGCGGCAGGTGGCCAGCAGATCGCGCACGATGATCGGCGCCAAGCCCTCGAACGGCTCATCGAGCAGCAGGATTTTCGGCTCGCGGATGAGCGCGCGGGCGATCGCCAGCATCTGTTGCTCGCCGCCGGAAAGATCGGTGCCGCGGCTACCGCGCCGCTCCTTGAGTCGCGGGAACATGGCGTAGACGCGATCGAGCGGCCACCGGTTTTGCGCCGTCAGCCCGGCCAGGATGAGATTTTCCTCGACGTCGAGGCTGCCGAAGATGCGGCGGTCCTCATGGACGAGCTGCATGCCGGCCTGGGCGATGGCGTGACTCTTCTTACCGGCGATTTCAGCACCGTCGAACACGATCGAGCCGGCGCGCGGCGTGACCACGCCCATCAGGCTCTTCAATGTCGTGGACTTGCCGGCGCCATTGCGACCGAGCAGCGCCACCACCTCGTTGCGATCGACGCGCAATGAGACGTCGAAGAGGATATGTGAATCCCCATAATAGCTGTTCAATCCGTTGACTTCGAGCAGGCTCATGCCGCGTGCACTCCGCCGAGATAGGCTTCTTGAACGGCCTTGCTGCTTTTGATCTCGAGCGGCGTGCCTTCGACCAGCACGCGGCCCTCCTGCAGCACGGTGACGCGCTCCACCAATTCGAACAGCGAATCCATGTCATGATCGATGATGATCATGGTGCGGCCTTGGCCGATCGATTTGAGAAGCTGCACCATCTCGACCCGCTCCAGCGGGCTCATGCCCGCGAGCGGTTCGTCGAGCAGCAACAGACTCGGCGAACTCGCCAGCGCGAGGCCGACCTCCAGGCGCCGCTTTTCGCCATAGGCCAGCGCCGCGACCGGCGTATCCGGCCGCGCGGTCAAATGGACGAGTTCAAGGGTGCGCTCGACCTGTTCCGCCAGTCCCGGAATGTTCGGCAGGCTGCGAAACATATCGAGCCGGAATTTGCCGCGCAGCGCGGCGAGCGCCGAAATGGTCAGGTTTTCGCGCACCGTCAGCCGGGTGAAGAGCTGATTGACCTGATAGCTCTTGGTCAGCCCGAGCTGGCAGACGTCGGTGACGCTCAACCCGGTGATATCGCGGCCCTGGAACACGATCGTTCCGGCGCTGGGCGGGATTTCGCAGGTCAGCATCTTGAAGAACGTGCTCTTGCCTGCGCCGTTCGGCCCGATCACACCGCGACGCTCGCCATAATCGACGGCGAACTCGATATCGCTGTTGGCAAGCAGACCGCCATAACGCTTGGTCAGACCGGTCGCCTGCAGGATCGGCCCGGACGTTCGATCGGTTTCACGATGCGCCGCCGGCGTGGGCGCGAGCTTGTTGGCCAAAGCAATTTTTTCGGCCTTTTGCTCGTCCCCCGCCTCCATGCCAGGAGCCGAAGTTGCCGGTTTTGGCTCGATTGTCCTGGCGCGCCCCCGCGTCGCCAACGCATACAGATCCTCAATGCCGCCGATCAAACCATGGCGCAGGAAGCAGATCAGGAACACGAAGACCACGCCGAGCACGAGCTTCCAGGCGGCGCCGAGATGAAGCGTGGTCTGCAGGAAATCGCTCAGATAGAGCCAGACCGCGGCTCCGACCAGCGGGCCGAACAGTGTGCCGGCGCCGCCGATCGCCGTCTGCATCACCAGTTGCCCCGAGGTGTCGAACAAGAAGGCGTCGGGCGGCATGAAACCCTGCATGATGCCGAGCAAGCCGCCGGCAAAGCCCGCATAAGCCGCCGCAATGACAAAGGCATTCAGCTTGTAGCTCTGAATGTTGTGGCCGACGGCAGCCGCGCGCAGCGGATTATCGCGGATCGCGCGCAGCACCGCGCCAACCGGCGAGCGCACGATGCGCAGCGCGATCACCAAGCCGACGAAATACCAGAATGCCAGGAAAACATAGAGCTTGGAGTCGGTATCGAAATTGACCGTGGTGAAGCCGAGATGGAATATCGGGGTGGGAACGCCCGGCAGTCCGTTCTCGCCCCCGGTGTAGTCCGAGAGCGGATTGAATTCGACGAAATGAAACACCTCCGCGATCGCCACCGTGATCATGGCGAAATAGATGCCGGTGCGGCGCAGCGCGATGAGCCCGACCAGATAACCAACGGCGGCCGCGGCGGCCGCGCCAATGAACACCGCCGTCATGATAAACGGAAAATTCGATACGGTGAGCAGATAGGCGGCTGCCATGCCTCCGGTGCCGTAGAACGCCGATTGGCCGAACGACAACAGGCCGGTAAAGCCGAACAGGATATCGAAGCCGATGCCGAACAGGCCCCAGACCAGGATGCGGTTCACGGTGGTCGGCGTGAAGCCGAGATAGGGCAACACGAAGGGCGCCGCGATCAGTCCGGCTGCGGTCAGCACTTCGATGAGCAAGGGGCGTTGCTTGAGCATGCGATGACCGCGCTCACTCGCGGCCGGCAGTGCCAAGGAGCCCGTAAGGGCGAACCACCAGCACCAGCGTCATCGCCACGAACAGCATCACATAGGCATAGCCGGGGTTGAACATCGACGTGATGCTGATGATCTCGCCGGCGATCAGGCCGCCGAGCACCGCGCCGGGGAATGAGCCGACGCCGCCGATGACGACGACGACGAATGTCTGCACCAGGATCGATTCGCCGACATCCGGCGCGATCGAGACTACCGGCGCGTTGACGATGCCGGCAAAGCCTGCCGCCATGGCGCCGATGCCAAAAACCAGCATGAATACCTTGTAGACGTCGATGCCAAGCGAATCGACCATCACCGAGTCCTCGATGCCAGCGCGCACGATCATGCCGAGCCGCGTGCGGTAGAGCACGAAGTAGAGCGCGAGCAACGCAACGGCGACAATGCCAAGGAGCGCGAGGCGATAGGTCGGATAGGACATGAAGCCGATCGGCGTAATCCCCACCAGCAGGGGCGGAGGCGGCACCGCCTTCGAAAGACTGCCAAAGAAAAAACGTACGGCTTCGACAAAGACGATGCCCAGACCGAAGGTGACGAGCAGCTGATCTTCGTGCGGCCGCGTGTAGAAATGGCTTATGACGACGCGCTCCATCACCACGCCGACCAGCATGACGAACAGCGAACCGGCGACAATGGCGACGATGAAGGAATCCGTATAGCTGTAAGCGACCCAGCCTGCATAGCCGCCGAGCATGAACATCGCGCCATGCGCGAGGTTGAGCACGCCGAGCGTGCCATAGATGATCGTCAGGCCGGATGAGATCAGCGCCAAAAGCGCGCCGAGGACGAGCCCATTGAAGCATTGTGAGATAAAAGTGGGCCAGTTGATCACGCCGCCATCCGCGATTTTAGAGGCAGACTGCTCGCCGGTCCGGCCGTCCCCCGATCCGATGTTATGCCGGGCCTCGACACGGTCTTGCAACCGGCAAAATGGCCGGGCTTAAAGAGGCGAAGACGCGCTTCGCCCTTTGACCCGGCCATGCGGAGACAAGGCCTTGTCCGCGGCCCAGTGCGGACAGGACGCGTGAGGGACGCTTAGGTGTAGTCGCCGAGGCTGCAGCCGAACGCGTCGGGCTTCTGCATCAGCGGCGCGCCCGGCACGACCTCCAAGACCTCCCAGTAGTCCTCGCTGTTCTTCATCTCTTTCGGCGCTTTGCCACGGACGATGATGACGGGGCGCACCAGTTGATGGTCCTCGGGGCGGAAATGCACCTGACCGACGGTTGAGTCGAAGGTTTCGCCTTTTTCATAGGCCTTAATGACGTCGGGTGGATAGAACGTGCCGGCCTCAGAGACCATGCGCGCCCAGATGGCGAATTGCATGTAGCCGTTGTTGGCGCCCCATTCCGGCTTGTAGCCGTATTTCTTGTCGAAGGCTTCGACGAACGTCTTGGCGAGCGGATATTTGTCTTGCAGCGTCCACCAGAAGTCGGTGGCGGCATAGACGCCTTCGGTGAGCTCCGGCCCCACTTCCTTGGCGAGGAACGGGATCTGATAGGGCACCACCATCTTCATCTTCGGGGTCAAGCCGAACTGCTTGGCTTGCTGAATCGACAGCACCGCATCGCGGCCCCAGTTGACGTTGACGATGAACTCGGCGCCGGAATTGGCGATGTTGGTCAGATATTGGCTGAAGTCCTGTGTGCCGAGCGGCGAGACCTGATTCGTGACCATGGTCCAGCCGCCGTTGGCGGTCAGATAGTCGTTCACCGACTTGGTCACGGTGTGGCCGTAGGTGTAGTCCGGCGTCATGAACGCGGCCTTCTTGTTCTTGCCGTAGGCTTTTAGCAGCACCGGGCCGATCGCGTTGGCCGCGGTCTCGCCGTAGAAGCACTGGCGGAACGAGTAGCGTGCGCAGTCCTTGCCGGTGGTGTCGTTAGAGCCGGAGATCGCCACCAGATAGAGAATCTTCTCACGCTCGGCGAACTTGTTGAGCGCCACCGCGACCGCCGACGACGTCGAGCCGGTCATCGCCACGATTTTGTTGTTGTTGATGAAGGTCTGCTGCTCCTGCACCGCATCGTTGGGCTTGGCGCCGGAATCGGCGCTGAGCAGGTTCACCTGTTTGCCGAGCAGGCCCTTGGTAACCTTGGGTGCAATCTTCTTGATCAACGGATGACCCTCGTTGATGTGCTCGACGGCGAGCTGCATGCCTTTGAGCTCGTCACTGCCCTGAACGGCATAGGTGCCGGTAAGCGGCACAGTGGCGCCGATATTGACTGTGCTGCCGGACGAGCCATCCGGCCAAGTTCCCATCGGCGGCTGATCGTCGCCGAACGCCGGTACGAGTGTGAAACCGCCGACCGAAAGGCCGCCCAACCCCGCGCCGCTTGCGACCGCAGTGCGAAGCAGGCGCCGCCGCGACAGCGCCGTTACAGATGACTTATTGTCTTTGACCACGTCTTCCTCCCGTTGAATTTTAATTTATTGCGTAATTATGCGGCCACAGGCCGTGACCGCCTTCGGTGTCGCCCTCACCGTCATCGATGCAGATTACAAGTTTGCTGCGTTTCGCGCTGCGGACCAGCGGCGAATTAGGCGGCCCAACCTGCGAAATTTTGACGCAATTCGACGAAAGACGTACGGCTAAAGACCAACTCGACGGCCGCAAGGCTCCGATTTGCCGCCGCAAACAGGCCCTTCGGCGCCCTCGACGATCTGATCGTTATTGATACTCTACGCTCGGCCGGCACTGCCGCCGGCGGAGCGTAGTGCTTTCATGACTGATGTTTCCGACCTGACCATCACCGCCGTCCGCATCACCGAGCTGCGCGTGCCGTGGCCGCAGACGCCGTGGCTCAAGGGCCATGCTTTCGGCGACACCCGCAATTTCCTGCTGCTCGACGTCGAGACGAAGGGCGGCATTGCCGGCATGGGTTATCTGTTCCTGTTCCGCCCGGGCATCAAGTCGATCATCGCCTGCTTGGAGGAAGTCATCATCCCGCGCGTCATCGGCAAGGACGCCAGCGCGGTGGAGCAAATCTGGCAGGATCTATGGAAGACCACCGTCACTTTCGGCCGCGGCGGCATCGCCACCATGGCGCAATCGGCACTCGACATCGCGCTGTGGGACGTGCTCGGCAAAGCGGCGAAGCTGCCGCTGCACCGGCTTTGGGGACATTATCGCGCCGAGCTGCCGGCCTTCGGCTCCGGCTGCTTCCGCGGCTCCGGCGGCGACGGCATGATCGCCAAGGCGCTTCATTACAAGGAGCGCGGCTACAAGGCGATCAAGATGCAGGTCGCGCACACCGCCAGTCTCGCCACCGATCTCGACAATGTGCGGCGCATGCGCGAAGCGCTCGGTCCGGACATCGCGATTATGATCGATGTCAACATGGGCTGGACCGCCGACGTCGCCATACAGATGGGCCGCAAGTTTCAGGACTATGACGTGTACTGGCTGGAAGAGCCTGTGGTGCCGGACGATTATGCCGGCTACTTGCGCATTGCCGAGGCGCTCGATCTGCGCATCGTCGGCGGCGAGACGCATTTCACGCGTTTCGATCTCAAACCTTTTTTCGAAAATCCGAAGCTGCCGATCCTGCAGCCCGACCCCATGCGCGGCGGTCTGACCGAACTGCGCAAGATCGCGACCGTCGCCGACACCTGGAATATGACGATGGCGCCGCACCTGTTTCCGGAATTGAACGTGCAGCTGCTCGCCTCGATCCCGAATGGACTATGGATCGAAGATATGGGGCTGGCGGAGGACTTGTTCGTCAACCCGGTGCCGGTGAAGAACGGCATGATCACCGCGCCGGAACGGCCGGGGCATGGGCTCGCCTTCAGGCCGGAGATTTTGCGCGATTGCGCGGTCAGCGCCGCTTCACGTTAGTGCGGCCATTAATGCGGCCGATTAATGCGGCCATGGCATGATCGGAACGGTGCTGATCGCATTGGCCGGCGAGCCATTGACGATCTTGGTGCTGATGGCGAGGTAGATGATGGTGTGGTGCGGCTCATCCACCATGCGATAGATGCGCGTCGTCTTGAAGAAAATGCTGGTCTTCTGGGCGAATACTTCTTCGTTTTGACGCAGCTTGGAGAGGTCGACGTCGATCGGGCCGATTTGCCGGCACGAAACAGAAAAATTGGACGGATCTTCGTTCAGCCCAAGCGGCTGGCCCCAGCCGCCTTTTCTCGCCTGCGAAATGTGGCAGACGACGCCAGGCACTTGCGGATCATCAAAGACGCTGACGCACACCTTGTCGTTGGGAGACAGGACATTAAACGTGGTGCTCACGCAGCTTAGATCCGTGGCGTATGCGGAGCCAAGAGGTAGCCCGGCCAGTAAGGCCGCTACAAAAGCCCACTTCATTCGGAAACCTCCGCATTGATTACGACGGCGTTGCCCCACGACAGGACGGCCAGGGCTTGAATAATGGTAGCGGAGGACGGATTTGAACCGCCGACACGCGGATTATGATTCCGCTGCTCTAACCAACTGAGCTACTCCGCCAACCGCCTCAGGCACTTAGACGACCCGGCCCGCGGCTGTATTGCGCGGGAGGAAGCGTCGGTGTCTGCGCTGAGACGGCACATTTATGCTACTGCGGCCGGGTTTCCAAGCGGGATTTCGCCGCCAATTTACTGCCGCGGCGCGACTTGCTTGGCGACCGGAAGTTGCTTTTATGCTATTGATAGCCTCTGGGTAATGAGCGTCGCGGCCGTTAACTTTCATGAGGCGCTCAGCTTGCTTCAGCGTCAGCGGAATCGCCGGCACGCCGTCTTGGCCGATGACAAAGACCTCGTCGACCTTGTCGGCGAAGTCCTCGAAGACCAGTCCTCGCTCCGTCACGGTTGCATCTCCGGTATCTTGTCGTGAACACAGCCAGGGCAATGACACGGCATCGAGACACCCGGAATTCGCCTTCCCGATGGACCAGCGGAAGGTTGAATTATTAGGAGAAATTCTACTAAAGATGGCAATGACGCCTGCGACGGACTGACCACCCCACGGGGCGCGCCGGCGCCTCGTGCAATTCGGCGGCCGTTGCGGTTTACGGGGCAAACCGGCAGCGCCGCCGCCACTATGCAAAGCGAGAAAGCACCATACATAGCTGAGACGCGTCACGGCGGTGCTCGAGGAACCAGGTCATGCGAAAGCGCAACATGAAGCCGGCGGTGTTGATCGCACTGACATTGGCTGCATCGTCGCTATGGACTGCGCCGGCCGCCATCGCCCGCGCCTCATTCGACGGCCGCTGGAGCGTATTGATCGTGACCGACGCCGGCACCTGCGATCGTGCCTATCGTTATGCACTCAATATCAGCAACGGCCGGATCACCTACGACGACCCCTCATTCAGCGTGTCCGGCCATGTCGATCCGCGCGGCCGCGTCGACGTCAACGTCAGCGCCGGCGGCGAGCGCGCGAGCGGCACCGGCGAGCTGTCGGGCGATTCCGGTCGCGGCTTGTGGAGCGGAAATTCCGCGACGTCGGCGTGCTCCGGCCATTGGGAAGCTGAACGCCGCGGCTGAGCTGGCTTTTTTGATCGAGCATGATCTTTTCCGCAAACCGGCATCCATCCCCGGATCAAGTCCGGGGACAGGCATTTTCGGGATCATGCTCTAGGCCTTGGCAAACCTGATCAATGAAAAATGCCCGAGCGGCGGCATCGGCCGCCGTTCCACGACGCGCACTCCGCCGTGCCGTGCCGCCCAGTGCGCCAGCCGCTCCCAGCCGAATTCCGGACGCCAGCCGAGCCGCCGCGCCAGCGGCGCGAACCATCGTTCGCAGACCGCGCGCAATCCCGTCTCCGCGCCGAGATGATTCACCAGAATGATCTCGCCGCCCGCCTTTATGACGCGCGCGAATTCATCCAGCGTGCGCTCCGGATCCGGCACCGCGGTGATGACATATTGCGCGACGACGACGTCGAACGCCGCATCCTTAAAGCCGAGATGCTGCGCATCCATCACCGCAAGGCCGTCGACATTGGCGAGCCGGCGCTCGGCGACGCGCGCCTTGGCCTTGCGCAGCATCGGCGCCGATAGATCGACGCCGATCAGCCGGTTCGACGCCGCGTAATCGGGCAGCGACAGGCCGGTGCCGACGCCGACTTCGAGGATGCGGCCGCCGATGCGCTCGGCTGCGGCGACCGACGCTTTGCGGCCGCGCTCGAACACCGCGCCAAATACCAGATCGTAGATCGGCGCCCAGCGCGCATAGGCCTTGGCGATACCGGCTTTATCGAGCTCGTCGGTCATCTCCGCGCGTCAACGCGCGGCCGCGAGGTCAGCACCGAGCGCGTCTTTGACCGGCACCGCCGCCATGGTGCCGGCGATGATGCCGCCGCCGAGCACGCGCGCTTGCCCCTCGGCCGCGTCGTAGAACACGCAGGCCTGCCCGGGCGACACGCCGTCCTCGCCGGCAATCAGCTCGACTTCGATGCCGGCGGGACCGCTGCGCAACCAAGCCGGCCGCGGCGGCCGCGTCGAGCGGACTTTCACGAAAACTTCGGGACGATGCGCCACGGCATCGTCGATCGTGCCGCCGCCGAGCCAGTTGACGTCGCGCAGCCTAATACGGCTCGTGCGCAACGCCTCGCGCGGACCGACTACGACGCGCCGGGTGGCGGCGTCGAGCCGCACCACATACAGCGGCGAGCCGGTGGCGATGCCGAGACCACGCCGCTGGCCGACAGTGAAATGAATGATGCCGTCATGATGGCCGAGCACCCGGCCGCCGAGATCGACGATTTCTCCAGGGCCCGCGGCGCCCGGCCGCAGCCGTTCGATGATGTCAGCGTAATGACCGGTCGGCACGAAGCAGATGTCCTGACTGTCCTGTTTATCGGCAACGGACAGCTTGAAGCGGCGCGCCAGTTCGCGCGTTTCCGCCTTGCTGCGTTCGCCGAGCGGGAATCGCAGCAGATCGAGTTGCGCTGGCGTGGTGGCGAACAGGAAATAGCTCTGATCGCGTTCCGCCTCGCGGGCGCGATAGAGCGCCCGGCCGCCGTCAGGCAGCGCGCGCGAAGCGACGTAATGGCCGGTCGCCAACACCGCCGCGCCGAGGTCGCGCGCGGTGTGCAATAGATCGTGGAATTTGATCGACTGATTGCATTCCACGCAAGGCACCGGCGTCTCGCCGGCGACATAGCTCTCGGCAAAGCGGTCGATCACCGCTTCCTTGAACCGCGCCTCGTAATCGAGGACGTAATGCGGAATGCCGATCCGCTCGGCAACGGCACGTGCGTCATGGATGTCGCGGCCGGCGCAGCAGGCGCCCTTGCGGTGGGTCGCCGCGCCGTGATCGTAAAGCTGCAGCGTGATGCCGACGACGTCGTAGCCGGCTTCCGCGAGGATCGCTGCGGTAACCGAGGAATCGACGCCGCCCGACATGGCGACGACCACGCGCGTCGCCGACGGCCGTCCCTCGATATCGAGCAGGTTCAAAGCCATGCGGGTGTTCCCGGCCAGCGCCCGACGCGCCGTCGCCTCGTGCAAGCATTATTATATGGGCCGGGGCCGCCCTCCGCCACGCCCGCAAGTGCAGGCCTGAGCCCTGCATCCGGCAAGAATTGCCGACTACGCGATAAAGCCTGCCGCCGGTAGTTACCGCAACACCGTGTAAGCCTTTGAATTCATGTGATTTCGCGATTACGGCCCGCTGGCCCGCGGGTTGCAGGCGACAAGCCGGGCCAAGTCGCTTCTAGGGGTTCGCGAGTGTCGAGTATGTCGAGTATTGCGCCAGATTTACCTGCTGCGGTTTCCCTCACCTCGCAGTCGCGAATGCAGGCATCTTCATCCAGCCAGGATACCGACGCGCAGCCGTTCGCGGCCTTGCTCGATGCCGCTGCCGCGCCGCCGAGCCCGCCGCCTGCGCCGGCAAGCCCGCCCGCGGCGGTGCTTACTCAACCCACCTCTCCTGCCCCACAACCGGCGCAGCAACCGTCGGCGCCGACGAGCGGCGCGACCGGAGATTCCGGCACTTCCGATACCGGGTCCGGTCAAACCTCTGGCGCGCAAAATCAAGAAAGCTCAAGCACAGCCCGCAATAGTAGCCCCACCACGAACAACGCAGCTGGTGGAAACGCCAGCGACACCGCGATTGCGAACGCCGTCGCCGCACGCGGCAGCAAACAGGCCGTTGCTGCCGCGAAGGCAGCTGCGGCCGCGAACGCAACCGCCACCGCAAGCACGACGGCGGCGGCCAATCAGCCGGACGCCTCGGGCAACAACGGCACAAATTCCGCGCCGGCAACCCCCGCACCGAACGGATCGCCGGAGGCAACCGGATCGGCGCCAGCGGCGGATGCTGCGGTAACAGCAGCGGCGACAGCCGCGGCGATCGCGGCCGCCAATGCGCAAAACTCCGCGCCGACCACATCCGATTCAGCCGTTCCGGCAAACAAGAAGAGTGCCCCCGACAATCAGAGCAAGTCTGACGCTGCGGCCGCCGGCGGAAATGCCGCGCCAATCGCGCCTGCGGCGACCGCCAATTCAGGGGTGCCTATCGCGGCCGCCGTCGTCGCGAGCGCTGACTTTGCCTCCACGCCGGCTGCATCCGATGGATCGACGACGACCGCAGCGGTTGGCGCACACATACAGGCGCGGACAGGCCCATCGCGGACGAACGGCCAGACTTCCGATGCTTCGCAGTCCGGTCAGTCGTCTCAGCCTGCCCAGGCCGGTCAGCCAAGCGCTCAACCTGACCCGAATGCCAAGATCGCAGGCGTGAATGCTCAGGCGGCACAGCCGGCTTCTTCGCCCAACGCCGCCGCCAACGCGCCATCGTCCGGCAATGCATCGACACAACAAACGGCGACGGCCACGGCAACACCGTCGGGCGACACCGCCGCTTCACCGGCCGCGAACCTCATCACGGCGCATCTCGATGCGACCGCAACGAGTGGGCCGAATGCGGCTTCGCTGAGCGCGCAGACCGCGACCAATACCGTCAAGGCCGCGACCGAGAATTTGCCGTCTTTCGGCATCATGGCGACAAATACGGCGACGGCGCAGGCCGCGACGGCGGCATCGACGACGACGCCGGCAGCGGGGATTTCGATCGCCGGCCTGCCGATGACTATTGCAGCGCGCGCGCAGGCGGGGTCCAACCAATTCGACATCAGGCTCGATCCACCTGAGCTCGGCCGCATCGATGTACGCCTCGACGTCGACTCTAGCGGCCAGGTGACGTCGCACGTCACCGTCGACCGTCCCGAGACTCTGACGCTCTTGCAAAGCCAGCAGCCGCAGCTCGAACGCGCGCTCGAACAAGCCGGTTTGAAAACTGCGGATAACGGCCTGCAATTCTCGCTGCGCGATCAGTCTTTCGCGGGCCAGAACAATGGCGGCGGCGCGCAGCCGAACCCGGCGCAGCAGCTCGTCGTCCCCGATGCCGATCTCTCGCCGGTGGAGACGACGCAAATATACTCCC
>JBAQAB010000562.1:0-3380 GCA_049285535.1 Xanthobacteraceae bacterium | reverse complement strand
GTCGTGGCTCGACGGCATCGGCCAGTCCGGGCTCGACGGCCACGATTTGCGCGAGCTTGGATTAAAAGACGGCACGCTGACCGTCGACGACGAGCGCACCGGCAAGCGGTGGACTTTTGAAGATATCAGCCTGAGCATCCAGCGACCGCACAGCGGCGGCATCGTTGTCACCGTCGGTTCGGCAAATCCGGCCCGTCCGTGGGGGATCACCGCGTCGATCAAGCCGATGGATAACGGGTACCGCAGCATCGCGCTCGAGGCCCGGCAGGTTTCCGCCGACGACCTGTTGCTGGCGTCTCGACTCGGCGACGGCACTTTGCAGTTCAATGTGCCGATGTCGGCGAGCTTGCGCGGCGTGATCGGCCCGAACGGGGTACCGCAAACGCTTACCGGACGTGTCGCCGCCGATGCCGGCTATTTCAACGACGGCGAGAGTGCCGACGGCCGTATCGACCTCGACCATGCCGAGTTCAAGATCAATTGGGACGCCGGCAGCCGCGTTCTCACGGTACCCTTCCAAATTCTTTCCGGCGGCAATCGGATCACGCTGCTTGGCCAGGTCGAAGCGCCGGCGCAGACGCCGGGGCCGTGGCAGTTCCGTATCGGCGGCGGCACCGTGGTGCTGAATTCGTCGACCGGCCAGGGCGACGCGCTGGTCCTCAACAATATTGCCGTGAGCGGCCAGTTCGATCCGGTGAAAAAGCGCTTCGTGGTCTACCAGAGCGAAATCGGCAATGGCGATGTCGGCGTCGCCATGTCCGGCAACGCCGATTATTCCAGCGGCGAGCTTCGTCTGGCCGCGGGGCTTGCCGCGACGCGCATGTCCGCCGATGCTCTGAAGCGCCTGTGGCCGGTCTTCGTCGTTCCCAAAGTTCGCGACTGGTTCGACGACCATTTGATCAGTGGTGACGTCGAGCGGGTGGTGATCGGCGTGAATTCGCCGCTGGAAAACCTCAAAGCGAGCGGCCCGCCGGTCCCGGACGACGGTTTGACCCTCGATGCCGTGGCGACGAATTGCGTGATCCGGCCGGTGGCCGGCCTGCCGGCGTTGCACGACGCCGATCTCACCGTTCACATCGTCGGACGCGATGCGCAGATCGCGCTCAGCAAGGCGGCGGCCGACCTGCCGTCCGGCCGCAAGCTGTTTCTTTCGGCCGGCCTGTTCGAAGTGCCCGATACCGCGCCGCATTCGCCGCCGGCGAATGTACATTTCAAACTCGACGGGCCAGTTGCGGCCGCCGTCGAGCTTCTAGGCATGGACCGCCTGCGCGAGGCCGCGCAGGTGCCGTTCGATCCGGCGACCACACACGGCCAGATGAGCGCGCTGGTCGCTCTGGCGATGCCGCTCAAGCCCGATCTGCCGCCGGGATCGACCAATTACGCCGTCACCGTCGACGCCACGAACTTTTCCGCCGATCACATGATCATGGGGCAGAAGGTCGAGGCCCCCGACCTGAAAGTCAGCGCCAACAATCAAGGCTTTGCGCTCAGAGGCAACGTCAAGATCGGCGGCTCGCCGGCCAATCTCGATTACCGGCAATTGCACGGTGACAGCGAAGCCGACGTCCATATTCAAGGCATGCTCGACGAGGCGATGCGCAACGACCTTGGGCTCGACCCGGCGAATTCGATCGGCGGCGCCATTCCGATCGATGTCACCGGTCGCGTCGGCGTATTGCCGGACCGCGACGGCCGGTTCTCCGTCGTCGCCGACCTGACGTCGGCGCAGATCGACGGTTTCCTGCCGGGTTGGGTCAAGCAGTCGGGCAAGCCGTCACGGGCCACTTTCACCGTGACCAGCACCCCGCAATCCGTCCACATCGGCGATCTCTTGATCGAGGGCGCCGGCGGCGGCGTGAAAGGCACCATTGAGCTCGACGGCTCCGGCGCGCTGCAATCGGCCGACTTTCCGTCCTATGGCTTTTCCGACGGCGATCACGCCAGCCTCAAGGTCACCCGCACACCGGACGGCGTGCTGCATGCCGTGATGCGCGGCGACGCTTACGACGGCCGCGGTTTCATCAAGGCGCTCAGCGGCGGACCAACGGCGCCGCAAGCGGAAAATAAGTCGCCCGATATCGATCTCGACATGAAGCTCGGCGCGGTGCTGGGCTTCAACGGCGAGGCGCTACGCGATCTCGAGCTGAAATTGTCGCGGCGTGGCGGCGAGGTCCGCAGTCTCGGCCTGTCCGCCAAGATCGGCCACGATGGATCGCTGAATGGCGATCTGCGCAGTGCGGCGGCCGGGCGGCGAGCGATCGACCTCACCAGCAGCGACGCCGGCGCGTTGTTGCGCTTTACCGACGTCTATTCGCGGATGGATGGCGGCGATATGACGACGGTAATGGACGCGCCGTCCGCGAGCAATCCGGCTCAGCTTGGAACGCTGAGCGTCCACAACTTCACCGTTCACGACGAGTCCCAGCTCGAGCAAGCGGTGTCCAACGGCAGCCCGCTGCCGCGCAACAATATGTTCTTCTCCGGGTTGAAGGTTGATTTTACCCGCTCGCAGGGGCGGGTCGCGCTGCACGACGGCGTGGTGCGCGGGCCGGTGCTGGGCGGCACCATCGACGGCTTTATCGATTATGCCAACGATAACGTGCATCTGCGCGGCACCCTGATCCCGCTCTATGGCGCCAATAATCTGCTCGGCCAGCTTCCCGTCGTCGGGCTTTTCCTCGGCGGCGAAAAAGAAGGGCTGGTCGGCGTGACCTATGAGGTGGTGGGCAAGCCGGGCAATCCGGTGCTCCACGTCAATCCGCTCTCGGCGCTGGCGCCGGGACTGCTGCGCAAGGTGTTCGAATTTCCCGCGACGGGCGGCGCCTGGCCGCCGGCGCCACCCGCCGCCGACGCGACCGGCACGGTCAACGACAACAGCGACAATCACTGAACGAGTTGCGTCACACCGGCTTGAGCAGCACGTGACGCTTGCGGCCAAGCGAAAGTTTGATCACGCCGTCTTTCACGTCCTCTCCATGAAGTAGATGAATCGGATCGTTTTCGGTTTTGTCGTTGATCTTGAAGCCGCCGCCAACAATAAGCCGTCGCGCTTCGCCGTTTGAAGAAGCGAATCCCGCAAGTACAGCTGCGTCGATCGCGCGAACCTTATGTAGCGTGCCGGCGGGAACAGTAACCGTTGGCAACGTCTGCGCTAGCCCGCCTTCCTCGAAAGTGGTGCGCGCCGTCGTGGCAGCTTCCTCGGCAGCGGGGCGACCGTGCACGAGTGCGGTCGCTTCGGTCGCGAGAATTTTCTTGGCCTCGTTGATCTCGGCGTCCTTGAGCGCCGCCAGGCGCTCGATCTCGGGCAGCGGCAGCACCGTGAACAGTTTCAGGAAGCGCGCAACGTCGGCATCCTCGGTGTTGCGCCAGTACTGCCAGTA
>JBAQAB010000561.1:0-3223 GCA_049285535.1 Xanthobacteraceae bacterium | reverse complement strand
ACCATCGCGCGACGGCTCAAGGAGGCGCAGAACACGGCCGCCATGCTGACGACCTTCAACGAGGTCGACATGGGTCATGTCATGGCGCTGCGCACGCAATACCGCGATCTGTTCGAGAAGAAGCACGGCGTCAAGCTCGGCTTCATGGGCTTCTTCGTGAAGGCCTGCGTGCAGGCGCTCAAGGATATTCCCGCGGTCAACGCCGAAATCGACGGCACCGATATCATCTACAAGAACTACTACCACATCGGCATCGCCGTCGGCACCGAGCGCGGCCTCGTGGTACCGGTGGTGCGCGATTGCGATCAGAAGTCGCTTGCCGAGATCGAGAAAACCATCGCCGACTTCGGCCGCCGCGCCCGCGACGGCGCGCTCAAGATCGACGAGCTGCAGGGCGGCACGTTCTCGATCACCAATGGCGGCATCTATGGCTCGCTGATGTCGACGCCGATCCTCAACGCGCCGCAATCCGGCATCCTCGGCATGCACAAGATCCAGGACCGGCCGATGGCAGTGGGCGGCAAGGTCGAGGTGCGGCCGATGATGTATCTCGCGCTGTCTTACGACCACCGTATCGTCGACGGCCGCGAAGCGGTGACGTTTTTGGTGCGGGTCAAGGAACTGCTGGAAGAGCCGTCCCGGCTGGTGCTGGATCTGTAAGTCATGGCGTATGATCTCATCGTCATCGGCACCGGTCCCGGCGGCTATGTCTGCGCCATCCGGGCGGCGCAGCTCGGATTGAAAACCGCGGTCGTGGAGAAGAACGCGACCTTCGGCGGCACCTGTCTCAATGTCGGCTGCATTCCGTCAAAGGCGCTGCTGCACGCTTCGGAGCTCTACGAAGAAGCAGGTGGCAGCTTTGCCAAGATGGGCATCAAGGTCGGCAAGCCCAGCGTCGATCTCGCCACGCTGCTTGCTTACAAAGCGCAGAACGTGGAAAGCAACGTCAATGGCGTCGCCTTCTTGTTCAAGAAGAACAAGATCGAGGCGTTCCACGGCGCCGGTCGCATCGTGACGCCCGGCCAGGTCGAGGTGAAAGGCGCGGACGGCAAGACGCAGGTCTTGGAGACTAAGGCCATCGTCATCGCCACCGGCTCCGACGTGGCGCGCTTGAATGGCATCGATATCGACGAGAAGCGCGTCGTATCGTCGACCGGTGCGCTGGAGCTTGCCAAGGTGCCGCAGAAATTATTGATCGTCGGCGCCGGCATCATCGGGCTTGAGCTCGGCTCGGTGTGGCGGCGGCTCGGCGCCGAGGTCACCGTCGTCGAATTTTTGGATCACATCCTGCCGGGCATCGATGGCGAAGTGAGCAAACAATTCCATCGCATGCTGCAAAAACAGGGACTGACCCTCAAGCTGTCGTCCAAGGTCACTGGCGTCGACACGTCCGGCAAAACCCTCAAGGTGAAGGTCGAGCCGGCCGCTGGCGGCGCCGCCGAAACAATCGAAGCCGACGTTGTCTTGGTGGCGATCGGGCGTGTGCCCTTTACCGACGGCCTCGGGCTCGAAGCCGTCGGCGTCAAGAAGGACAATCGCGGCCGGGTCATTGTCGACGCGCATTTGCGCACCAATGTTGCCGGCATTTATGCGATCGGCGATGCGGTGGCCGGTCCGATGCTGGCGCACAAGGCCGAGGAGGAGGGCGTCGCGGCCGCCGAGACCATTGCCGGCCAGGCCGGCCATGTGAACTATGACGTCATCCCGAATGTCGTCTACACCAGCCCGGAAATCGCCTCGGTTGGCAAAACGGAGGAAGAGCTGAAACAAGCAGGCGTCGCCTATAACGTCGGCAAATTTCCGTTCAGCGCCAATGCCCGCGCCCGCGCCAATCTCGCCACCGAAGGCTTTGTCAAAATCCTCGCCGACGCCAAGACTGATCGCGTCCTCGGCGTGCACATTCTCGGGCCCGATGCCGAAACCATGATCGCCGAAGCGGCGATCGCCATGGAATTCGGCGCCTCGTCCGAAGACATTGCCCGCACCTGCCACGCGCACCCGACGCTGACTGAAGCCGTCAAGGAAGCCGCGCTCGCGGTCGATAAGCGTGCGATCAATGTGTGACCGTCATTCCGGATTGCCGCGCAGCGGCAAGTCCGGAATCCATAACCCCTGCGCTGGGAGTATGGATTCCGGGCGCCTCGCTGCGCTCGGCCCCGGAATGACGGTTTACAACGACGCGATAAACGGCACTGCGTGGGGCGCGAACAGGCCGAGCGCCAATAGCGCAAGCCCGATGACGCCGAGCCCGCCGGCCAGCCACGCCAATAATACCATGCCGGTGATAACCGCCGCCGAGGCGAGCACGATGCCGATCTGGAACGCGGCGGACGCCAATTCGTAGTGGTGATATTTCGCGGTCGACAAATCGCGCTCTTCCTCCGCGCCCTTGGCCTTCTCCTCCAGCTCCTTGCGGCCATTTCCCGCTTTCGGATCCGATTCGTAGCGCTCGGCGGTTTGGCGCCACGTCTCGACCTGCTTGTCGAGAGCGGCTTTGGCTGCCGGATCGGCCACGCCCGCCGCAAGCAAATTCGTTTGATCGGCTGCGACGCTCACAACGGTGCGGCGGATATCCTTGGCCTGGAAGAAGGCCCACAGGTCCGAGGCCTCGATGTTCTTGGTCACGACCTCGGTTTGCGCGCCTTTGCCGAGCGTTTCTGAGAACGACAGGAACAGCGCCAGGATCGCGATCACCAGCGCGATCCTGCGATTGAAGCCCGCGCCGTGCTCGCCCTCTTCGGCCTTTTCGATTGCTTCGTGGATTTCCGACATGTGTTCACCCCCTACTGGTCATTCCGGGGCCGAGCGAAGCGAGGAGCCCGGAGTCCATATCCACGATTCGTGATTATGGATTCCGGACTTGCCGCTGCGCGGCAATCCGGAATGACCGATTAGCATGAAATTCGCTTACGCGCGCGGATGGGCGGAGCGGTAGGCCTCGATCAATCGCTCGGCGTCGACCGCGGTATAGATCTGCGTCGTCGACAGCGAGGCGTGGCCGAGCAATTCCTGGATCGAGCGCAGGTCGCCGCCGCCAGCCAGCAGATGCGTGGCGAAGGAATGGCGCAGCGCGAGCGGCGTCGCCGTCTCCGGCAGGCCGAGCGCGCCGCGCAGCCGCGCCATCGCCAGCTGAATGAGGCGCGGCGACAGCGGACCGCCCTTGGCGCCGACGAACAAGGGGCCGGCTTCCGGCAGCTCGAACGGGCACAGCGCGATGTAATCG
>JBAQAB010000560.1:0-13437 GCA_049285535.1 Xanthobacteraceae bacterium | reverse complement strand
CTCAATGTCTGCGCCGACGCGGTGACGATGCCGCCGAGCAATAGCGACAGAGCCAGCAAGACAGACACTCCAGCGATCCTACCCATTCACGCCTCCCCTATGCCGTCCTTGGTCGCGCCGGGACCCCGACTGGTTCTAATTTATCGCATTCCGTGCAATTGCACAGGTGGGGGGCCTGGTATGGGGGCCCTATTCCTCGCCGACCAGGTCGCGGCGGCGGCCTTCGAGCGCGGCCGAATAGCGGCGCAGCACGTAGGCTTCGGTGAGAATGCCGGCGACGCGGCGATCGAGGTAAGAATCGACCACCGCCAGCGCCTCGGATTCGGCGCGGTCGAAGGCGAGCACGGCCTCTTTTACCGCCATGCCGGGCAGCAGCATATCGTCGGGGTGCTGCAACAGCTCTTTGATCGACTTGTCGGCGGATTCGGCGGCATGGGCGTCCGCCACCAGAACCAGCCCGACATAGCGATCGGCGTCATCGACGGCGATCACGTAGGCGGTCGAACTCAGCGGGAAAGTCTCACGGAACGCGGCGACGGTCGACGCCGCGTTCACCGTCTGCACATCCTGGCGCATCATCTTTTCGACGGTGAGCTCACGCATCCAGCCGATATCGGCGGCGCTGCGGATGGTCTCGCCGCGCAGATGGAAGCGCCAGGTGGCGAACGAATAGCCGAATACTTCGCGGGTCACTTGCGCGGCAATGATCACCGCGATGAGCACCGCGGTGGTCAGCCAGAGATCGCCGGTGGTCTCCAGCGCGATGAATGTCATCGTCAGCGGGCCGCCGATGACCGAAGCCGACAGCGCGCTCATGCCGATCACGGCGTAGGCGTTGGGATCGAAATAGACCGTCGGCCAGATCATGGTCAGGCCGACCGCGAGCAGATGCCCGCCGAGCGCGCCAATCAAAAGCGAAGAGAAGAACAAACCGCCGCGAAACCCGGAGCCGAGCGAGGCGATCGACGCCAGGATCTTGAGTACGAACACCGCCGCGACGGTGCGCAGCGATAGATCGAGCATACCGGCGACGCGCAACGCGCCATGGCCCGACGACATGATCTGCGGCGATATTATCGCCATCAGGCCGACGACGAGACCGCCGAACATGGTGCGCACGAAAGGGCGCAGCTTGAGCCGCGCGAACATGTTCTCGCTGATCGCCACGCCCCGCATCAGAATAATGCCCAGCACCGCCGCGAGCAGGCCGAGCGTGGCGGCAAGCACGATATCGTGACCGGCGATGGTCATCTTCTCGGGACCGACCACGCCGAGCTCGGCCGGCTCGAGCTGCCGCGCGACGAGATAGCCCATCAGCGACGCGATGCCGACCGGCGCCAGACCGTTTGGCGAATAGCTGCCGATGATCAGCTCGAAGCCGTAAAAGGCGCCGGCGAGCGGCGCGCCGAATGCACCGGCAATGCCGGCGGCGGCGCCGCAGCCGACCAGGATGCGCAGGTCGCCGCGGCGCAACCGAAACGCATTGCCGATGCGCGAGGCGATGCCGCTGGCAAACTGCGTGTAGCCGGCCTCGAGGCCGACCGATGCGCCGACCCCGCTCGACCACACCGTCTGCGCCGCAACGATGATGCTGCCGAGCAGCGACATCCGGCCGCCGTGCAGCGCATTGGCTTCGATCGGATCGATTTCCCGCTCCGGCCGCCAGCGAGTGATGATCTCGCTGGCCGCACCCATGATCATGCCGCCGACGAGCGGCACCGAAACGGCAATGTAGGGATTGAGCGTGAGCCGCGCCGAAAGCCGTTCGCCGTAGTTGAGGTTGAAAAATACCTGGTGCAGCAATTCGACGGACATGCCCATGCCGGCCACGACAATGCCGGCAATCACGCCGACCAAAGCGGCCAGCGCGACCAGACTCGATTCCCGCGCCCGAACGACGGCGCGCAGCCGTCGCGGGATTTCGAGTTGGGTCGCGATTCTAGCGATCAAGATGCTCACCGGCCGAATGGGTGGAATTTAGAATGATCGGAATGCCGGATGAGAGCAGTCGAACTGCAGGGTTAATTTTCAGGCCGGAGCCGGCCGAGACATTGTGTCCCGCCGCGGCGTCAGCCGACGAACCGGCGCCGCGCCTGCGATCCTTGCCTTCGCGCAGGGCCGTCGCCAGATCAATTGCTTCTGGAACTGCAGCAGCCGCGGCTTGTTCACTCTGCGGGCTTTGCCAGGAGCACCCCATGCGCCGCCCGTTCTCTACAATCATCGCAATATCCGTCGCAGCAATAGCTTCACTCGCCGCCGTCCCGTTGCTTGCGCAAACGGACGCCGGCCTGCTCGAAGGTGCGGCCGCGTTTGGCGATTGGCACGCCGACCACCCGGGGACGCGGCGGTTGATCAGACCGCAAGATTTACCGGCGCCTGACCTCGCCAAATCCGCGCGCAATGTCGTCAGAACAGTGCAACGGACCGACGAAAAGCCAATCGTCCCAAACGGCTTTGAAGTCAACCTATTTGCTTCGGGATTATCGGGACAGCGCATTATCCGCACCGCGCCGAACGGCGATATATTCGTCGCCGAAAGCGAGGCGGGGCGCATCCGCGTGTTGCGGGCCAATGGCGGCGCTGCCCCGCAAGCCTCGGTATTCGCGTCCGGGCTGACTTATCCTTTCGGCATCGCGTTTTATCCGCCCGGACCCGATCCGCAATGGGTCTATGTCGGCGACACCGACGCTGTCGTCCGCTTTCCCTACCGCAACGGCGACACAACGGCGCGCGGCGCCGCCGAGACCGTCGTGCCGCATTTGCCGGTCGGCGGACATCACACCCGCGACGTCGTATTCTCGCCGGATGGGAAAACGATGTATGTGTCGGTCGGCTCCGGCTCCAATGTCGCCGAGGACATGGACAAACTCAACGGCGACGAATTGCACAATTTCGTCGCCAGTCATCCGCTCGGCGCCACCTGGGGCCGCGAGGCCGGCCGCGCCGACGTTCTCATCTTCGACCCCGACGGCAAGAACGAGCGCATTTTGGCGACCGGCATCCGCAATTGCGTCGGCATGGCGATCGCGCCGGGGACAAATACGGTGTGGTGCTCGACCAACGAGCGCGACGGGCTCGGCGACAACGTGCCGCCCGACTACATCACGCGCGTGCGCCAGGGAGCGTTTTACGGCTGGCCTTGGTACTATATCGGCGCCAATGAGGACCCGCGGCACCAGGGCGAACGTCCGGACCTTAAAGACGAGATCACCATCCCTGACGTCCTGCTCCAGCCGCACTCGGCGTCGCTCGGCATGACATTTTATGACGGCACGCAATTTCCGGCGGACTACCGCGGCGACGCTTTCGCCGCCGAACACGGGTCCTGGAACAGGTCAAAGCGCACCGGATACAAGATCATCCGTGTCATCGTGCGCAATGGCGTGCCGACCGGCGAATACGACGATTTCGCCACCGGCTTCGTAATTAACGATTCGGAAGTCTGGGGCCGGCCGGTCGGCGTGACGGTAGCCAAGGACGGCGCGCTGCTGGTCTCCGAGGATGCGAGCGGCACAGTCTGGAGAATCTCTTATGCCGGCAAAACTGCGCCAGCCCGCTAGAAACGAAGTTCCGGCTGGAACCGGGCCGGAACACCCGACCGATCGATGCGTTGGTTCCGAAGAGCCCGGGCTGGCGGCATTGCGATATGATTTCATACGCAGGCGACGTATTTCCATCGCGTCTTTTCAATCTTCAGATTGCTCCGGCTCGCCCGCCGCAACCCTACCAGGCGCGCGGCGCCGGCCCCGCTCCCGCCCGATCGGGCGCGATCGTCGAAACCGACATTCCGGCGCGCCTGGACGCCTTACGGTTCGGACGATTTCACATCCTCGTCATCGTGGCCCTCGGCATCACCTGGATTCTCGACGGCCTCGAAGTGACGCTGGCCGGCGCGCTCGCGGCGGAGCTTAAGGAACCGGCCGCCCTAGGCTTGAGCAATGCGCAGATCGGGCTTGCCGGCAGCTGTTACCTGTGTGGCGCGGTCGGCGGTGCCTTCTTTTTCGGCTGGCTGACCGACCGGCTCGGGCGCAAAAAACTGTTCACGATAACGCTTGCTGTTTATCTGCTGGCGACCGCGGCTACGGGTTTGTCCTGGGGTGCTTGGAGCTTCATTTTGTTCCGTATTCTCACGGGCGCCGGCATCGGCGGCGAGTACACCGCCATCAATTCGACAATCCAGGAGCTTATGTCGGCGCGGTTCCGCGGTTGGACCGATCTTTTGATCAACGGCAGTTTCTGGGTCGGCGCGGCCATCGGCGCGGGCGGTTCCCTGGTATTGCTTAACCCCGCGCTCATCAATCCGGCGATCGGCTGGCGGCTCGCTTTCCTGATCGGGGCTACAATCGGACTCGTGATTCTCGTGATGCGACTTTGGATTCCGGAAAGCCCGCGCTGGCTGGTGACGCACGGCATGCCGCAAGCGGCCGACGAAGTCGTGCGCGGCATCGAAGCGCAATTCGGCCGCAACGGAGCCGCGACGCCGCAGCAAAAGATCCGGCTGCGCATGCGCGACCACACGCCACTGCGCGAGGTCGCGCGCGCGCTGTTTAAGACATACCGGCAACGCACGCTGGTGGCTTTAAGCCTGATGGCGGCGCAGGCGTTCTTTTACAACGCGATCTTCTTTACTTACGCGCTCATCCTGACCGACTTCTACCATACGCCGGCGGATCGGATCGGCTGGTACATCTTGCCGTTCGCGGCGGGTAATGTGCTCGGCCCCATACTGCTCGGCCGGCTGTTCGACACGGTCGGACGCAAGACGATGATTGCCTCGACCTATGCGATCTCCGGATTGCTGCTCGCCGTCACCGCCGAACTGTTCAGCCGCAATGTGCTCACCGCGCAGACCCTGACGATCGCCTGGATGACCGTGTTCTTCTTTGCTTCGGCGGCGGCGAGCTCCGCCTATCTGACGGTGAGCGAGATTTTCCCGCTGGAGATTCGCGCGCTGGCGATCGCATTCTTCTACGCCATCGGCACCGCGGCCGGCGGCATTGCCGGGCCGATCCTGTTCGGCGTGTTGATCAACACCGGCTCGCGGGGCAGCGTCGCCGCCGGCTATCTCGTCGGCTCGGTTCTGATGATCGGCGCCGCGGCGGCCGAGGCGTTGTGGGGCGTGGCCGCCGAGCGCAAGCCGCTGGAAACGGTGGCCAAGCCGCTTGCATTCGTCGATTGAGAATCAGATATCGGGTTTGACAGAGATGGGCTTTGCGCAGATGGGCTTTGGGCAGATGGAAATCTCCGATCTCGACATGGAGCGCGCGGATACGACGCTGGTTCCGGATTTGCGCAAATGTGCTATTTTGCTCGACATCGACGGCACGATTCTCGATCTGGCGTCCACCCCGCAACAGGTGTGGGTGCCGACCGGACTGCGGCAAACACTGGCGCGGCTCGATGCTTTGACGGGCGGCGCTTTGGCACTGGTCTCCGGCCGGCCGCTTCATGACATCGACTTGATTTTTTCGCCGCTGGAGCTTGCCGCGATCGGCGGCCATGGCGCGGAATTGCGCCCCCTGCCGAACGCCGAACCGATGCTGCGGGCAAAGGCGCTGAACGCCGTGCTGAAGCGGCAACTCGCCGGCATTGCCGAACTCGGACCCGGCATCCTCGCCGAGGACAAAGGCTATTCACTGGCGCTGCATTATCGGCTGGCGCCCGAGATGGGCGACGGCGTGCGCGCCGCTGTCGACAGGATTTGCGCCATGCAGCCGCCGAATACGGTCGAAATCCTGCCCGGCAAGCTCGTCGTCGAGATCAAGCCGACCGGCATCAACAAGGCGAGCGCGGTCTGCGAACTGATGAATTACGCGCCGTTCCTGGACCGCAATCCGATCTTCATCGGCGACGACACCACCGACGAGCCGGTGTTCGGCATCATCTCGCAATTTGGCGGCTTGGGCTTCTCCGTCGGCCGGGTGGTGCCGAACGTTAACGGTCACTTCGATAAGCCCGAATCGGTTCGCGCATGGCTTGCGCGCATTGCAAATAAGGCCCAGAGCACGGCGCAATGAACGAACATCGGGTCGATATCGCGGTCGGCGACGGCCGCGTCGGCGCCGCCCAACGCGGCGCGATGCCGGAGCCGCGCGGCTCGATCGATCACGGCCTCGATCTCGGCATCATCGGCAACGGCCGGCTTGCCGCCTTGATCGATCCGTGCTCACGGATCGTGTGGTGGTGCTATCCGCGCTTCGATGGCGATCCGATTTTCTGCCGGCTGGTGGCGGGACGACAGGAGAAGGGCTTCTCCGACATCGTACTGGAAGACATGGTGGATTATCAGTCCGAATATGTCCGCAACAGCGCGATCATTTGCACCGTGCTCACCGACCGGCACGGCGGCAAGGTCAAGATCACCGATTTCGCGCCGCGCTTTCGCCAGTTCGGCCGCGTGTTCCGGCCGCCGCAACTGTTTCGCGTCGTCGAGCCACTAGCCGGCTTGCCGCGAATCACCGTGCGGATGCGGCCGACTTACGACTACGGCAAGCCGATTCCGCATCGTTCGCTGGGCAGCAACCATATCCGCTACGCCGGCGACAGCACCGCCGTTCGCCTGACCACCGACGCGCCGCTGTCAATGATCGACGGCGAAGCGCCGTTCGTGGTGACGCGGCCGCTGCATCTGGTGTTCGGTCCCGACGAGCCGTTTACCGGCGACTTGCAGAAAACCTGCCGCGATTTCCTCGAGCGCACCCATGACTACTGGATGGAATGGGTCCGTCGGCTGTCGATCTCCTACGATTGGCAGGAGGCGATCATCCGCGCGGCTATTACGCTGAAACTCTCCAATTTCGACGAGACCGGCGGCATCATCGCCGCGCACACCACGTCGATTCCAGAGTCGCCGCATAGCGGCCGCACCTGGGACTACCGCTATTGCTGGCTGCGCGACGCTTATTTCGTCGTCCAGGCCCTCAACCGCATCGGCGCCACGCGCACAATGGAAGAGTTCATCTCGTTCACGCTGTCGATCGCGGCGAAGCCCGACCAGGAGCTTCGCCCGCTCTACAGCGTGGTGCCGACGACAATCATCGACGAGCGCATCGCGCCCGAGCTGGAAGGCTATCGCGGCGATGGCCCGGTGCGGATCGGCAACGCCGCAGCCGAGCAGGTGCAGAACGACACCTATGGTAGCGTCATCCTCGCCGCCATGCCGATGTTTTTCGATCGCCGCCTGCCGCGGCCGGGCGACGAGGGCCTGTTTCATTTGCTGGAATCGCTCGGCCATCGCGCCGCGGCAAAGGCGCTCGAGCCGGACGCGGGCATCTGGGAATATCGCGGCCGGCAGCGCATCCATACCCATTCGGCGGCGATGTGCTGGGCCGGCTGCCAGCGGCTCGCCGCCATCGCCACCCGGATCGGCCTCGACGGCCGCGCCAAATACTGGAACGGACTCGCCGAGCCGATCCATGCCGCGTTGCTCGAGGGCGCCTGGAATCAGAAGCGCGGCGCGTTTACCGCCGCGTTCGGCTCGGACGATCTCGACGCCAGCGTTCTGCTGCTGCCCGATCTCGGCGTCGTCGAGGTCGACGATCCGCGCTTCGTCTCCACCGTCGCCGCCATGGAGCGCGAATTGGTGCGCGAGAAGCACGTGATGCGCTATGCCAGCGAGGACGATTTCGGCATGCCGGTGACGGCGTTTCTGATTTGCCGGTTCTGGCTGATCGACGCGCTGTGGTCGCTCGGCCGCCGCGAGGCGGCGCGCGATCTGTTCACCGACGCGCTGCAGCATCGCAACCGCTATGGCCTGCTCTCCGAAGACGTCGATCCGCAGACCGGCGCGCTGTGGGGCAATTTCCCGCAGACCTATTCGATGGCCGGCCTCATCCTCTCTGCGATGCGATTGTCGCGGAGCTGGGAAGACCGTTACTGGCGCGGCTGAGCGGTCGGCCGATTTTATTTTTGTTCGAGCATGATCTTTTCCGAAAACCGTGGCCCACTTTTCAGGAACATACTCTACGGCGACTGAAAACCCTTTCCCGGCCGGAACGATTTCGCCATGCGCGCCACGATCGGATCGTAGGTTTGCTTTGTCGACGGCGGATAGGACATGACAAAGTCCTCGTTCATGCCGTGCGACAATCGATGTTTCTCGTAAAAAATCTTGTCGCCCACCGTTCCGGAAATGACGAACCAATCCTTGCCGCGCGATTCATAAGTGATGGCAGAACCGCGATCGAGATTCTTGACGATGAAATCGTGGTATTTCGCGACCGTCAGATCGAGCGCAAAGTAGGAAGCGGACACCGTGAAATCCGCGCCGTCCGAGGATTTGAATTCGCGGCCGTCGTCGCTGCCCGGGGGTGGCTGCATTTTGAAAACGTCCGGATAGTCGATCGTCGTGCCGTAGCGGTCATTCTGATAGGTCAGCCAGCTGTCCGCTTTGGCTGCGGTCGCGGCGAGTAAGGTTGCGGTCACCATGGCCGCCAGCGCCGATTTACAACGCATGCGATAATTCCTAACCTGGGACAATCCATTTGACGCATTGAAGCAAAGCTTGGTTCACGCCTCTCGGCAACATGCTCAATCTTAGGAGGTGAAAATGTGTGAACGTTGTGCCAACACCGCCGCCCGGCATTTGCACGTCCCGCGGCGAAGCATCTTTAAACTCGCCGCCGGTGCCGCCGCAGGTCTTGCTATGGCGCCGGCGGCCTTTGCCGCCCCGCCCAAGGCGCCGCCGAAGCCGGAAAACGTCATCTCGCCCGATGCCGCGCTGCACCGGCTGATGGAAGGCAACACACGCTACGTCAAAGGCGAAGCCAGGCGGCACGATTTCCGCCACGAGCGCGAGGCGCTCAGCAAGGGACAAAACCCCTTCGCCGCGGTTCTCAGCTGCGCCGATTCCCGCATTGCGCCGGAATATTGTTTCGACACCGCGCGCGGCGATCTGTTCGTCTGCCGCATCGCCGGCAATTTCGCCAGCGACGAGATGACGGCCAGCCTCGAATATGCGGTGGCCGTGCTGAACACGCCGCTAATCCTGGTGCTCGGCCATGAGGCCTGCGGCGCCGTCGACGCCACCATCAAATCGGTCAAGGACGGCACCACCCTGCCCGGACATTTGCCGTCGCTGGTGGCCGCCATCAAGCCGGCGGTGGATGCCGTGCAGGGACAGCCGGGTGACATGCTGGTCAACGCGATCCAGCGCAACGTCGCGCTCAATGTTCAGGCGCTCAGTTCCGCGGGGCCGATCCTCAAGGCCGCGGTAGACGACAAGAAGATCCGCGTCGTCGGTGGTGTTTACAAGCTCAGCTCCGGTCAGGTGGCGCTTTTGAGCTGACGCAAGCGCGCCTGGCTTACAGGCCAGGCGACAGCAGCACGCGAATTTGCTTTTCGCGGCACGCTTGCGAAAGTTGCGGCTGGCCGCCAAAGGCTGCAACGGTGCCGTGATAGCCAAGGCATGTCAGCCGGTAGATGAGCTGCTGCGACAGCAGGCCCTGGAAGTAACCGGCATGCACATCCGGCTCTCCATCCCACACGTAAGATTTCAGCAAACACAAATGCTGCCGCCAGTTCATGCGCGCCTGCGGGTCATCCCGCTTAAGACGAAGCGCGAAGGTCAGAAGCGCTCGCCGGATGCCATTATTGTCGGTGTCGACATAATCGGTGCAATCGAAATAGGTAAAGCACTCTGGCAACTTGTCTTGCAACGTGTCGAAATCCGCGCCTTGGCCGCGCGCGATGCGCAGCCGGTCATAAATTTCCTGCAAGGTGTAGTAACCGATCCGCAGCGTCGCCATTATCGCCGGCCGTGCGATAGGAATAATGCCATACCCGCTCGACAGAATTTCGACATTGCCTAGGCGGAAACCCAATTTCCAGCTCTTGGTCGGGAACGAGAAATAATTGGCCACGGTCGAAATCTGTCGCAGCACCTCGTCACCTTCGCTGCTGAACAGATTGGCCTCGCGGAATCGCCGCAGCGATGAGGCCAGGATATTGGCGCGGTTCGATATCAGGGCCTCGGCTGGAATGTCCAGTGACGCGAGCACAAAACGCATCAGGCTGAAGGCGTGGCCGATATCCGGAGAAAGGTCCGACGCGCTTCCCTCGCTGGCGAACCGCGCAGCGTTTTGCTCGTTGATCAGTCCCGCGTTGAGCCGGGGCTGCATGGCGGAAATATCGAATACATCGGACAGGACGCGGATGGCATTGGTAACGACATAGCCGCCCATGCTGTGGCCGATGAACGAGAGCTGCACCCGCTTGGCGTCGCGGTTGGTGCGGTGGTGCTTGGTGTCTTCCTCGACGATGCGGCGGTCGATCTGGCGGACGATCTCGACCAGATCGGGCGCGCCGTAATTGGTGGCACGATAGCCATCGCGAAAATAGACGATAGTGCGCAGCAGGATGGCACAACCGATGAGGCCGGCTACAAGGATGCCGACGACGATAAAAAAGATGACCGAGAATAGAAAGTGCATCCTTGACCCAGACTGGCGCGCCAATTGTTATCATCGGCGGTATCGGGTCGACCCATTTGAAGAAATGCCAGGTTGCTACCAGAAGCGTAAGGACAAGGCCGAGCGCCAACAGAGAGAGACCGATCCGCCCGAGCCATGTCGCCATAGTCGGCAGCTCGCTTCGCCAGCTCGGCAATGGCTTGCCCATTTTCTCCGAAGGCCAGCGATAGCCGACACAAACAAGGCCTTTGCGGTCGGAAATGCACCGATCCTTGTCGATGGCGGCCGCAGCCGAAGCGTAGAATTTAAAAACGGCGCACGGCGGATTGTTGAAACCGTGCACCATAATGACGAGATTGGGCGTGTCCGAACCGCTCAACTCCGCTGCAATGTCATCGATCGCCGTGTCGGCATCGATCGGCACAAGTTGGGGCGGCACAGGCGGCGGCGTAATCCGGTCTTCAACGTTGTCCGGCGCCGTACCCTCGATGAAATAAGCCGAGAACCGCACATCCAAAGCGCGGTAGGCCCGAAAAAGATGCGCGATGGCGTCACCCTCCCCGGCCTCAACTTTAAGTATATACGAGTTTCAATGCAATCTCATGATGGCTGCCTCACTCAGCCGGCGCCTCCGCCGGCTCCGGCGGCGCGCGTTCGTCCTGGGCGCGCTGATGTATCGGCTTGCGCGTCCGCGTCAGATTAAAGGCGCTATTCACCAGCGCCAGATGCGAGAAGGCCTGCGGAAAATTGCCGACCAGGCGTTTTTGCACCGGATCGTATTCTTCGCTCAACAGACCGACATCGTTGCGTAGCGCCACCAAGCACCGAAACAGCCGCTCGGCATCATCGAATCGTTCCTGCAGGATGTAGGCATCGACCAGCCAGAAGCTGCAAGCGAGGAAGGCACCCTCGCCCGGCGGCAGCGCGTCCTCGACCTCCTCGGTCGAATAGCGCAACACGAAGCCGTTGCGCAGCAGCCGGGCTTCGATCGCCGCGATAGTGTTCTCGATGCGCGGATCGGTCACCGGCAGAAAGCCGACGCAGGGCAACATCAAGAGATTGGCGTCGAGCTGATCGGATTCGTAGGCCTGCACGAAGGTGCCGCGCTTCTTATCGAAGCCGCGTTCGCAGACCTCGTCGTAAATTTCCTCACGCAGCTGCCGCCAGTCGTCGACCGGACCTTCGAGCCCGAAGGTTTCCGCGCTCTTGATCGCGCGATCGAAGGCCACCCAAGCCATGACCTTGGAATAAACGAAATGCTGCGCGGGTCCGCGCATCTCCCAGATGCCCTGGTCGGGCTGGCGCCAGATATTTTTGAGATGCTTGAGAAACTCGATCTGGATCCCCCATCCGGATTCGTCGGAGGTGAGCCCGCCGCGCCGCGCCTGATGATAGGTATCCATGATCTCGCCGAACACGTCGAGCTGCAATTGGGTGTGCGCCGCGTTGCCGATGCGCACCGGCGTGGATTTCTCGTAGCCGGGCAGCCATTCAGCTTCCCATTCGGCGAGCCGCCGCTCGCCGCCGATGCCGTACATGATTTGCAGCTGGTCCGGGCTGCCGGCGACCGCGCGCAAAAGCCATTCGCGCCAAGCCCGCGCCTCGTCGTAATACCCGGCATGCATCGCGCCAAGCAGCGTCAGCGTGGCGTCGCGCAGCCAGCAATACCGGTAGTCCCAATTGCGCTGGCCGCCGAGCCGCTCGGGCAATGACGTCGTCGGCGCCGCGACGATGCCGCCGGTCGCCGCATAAGTAAGCGCCTTGAGCGTGATCATCGAGCGTTTCACCGCGGCCGACCACTCGCCGGCCGGCCGGCATTTCGCCGACCATTCTTGCCAGAATTTTTCGGTGCTTTCCAAGGACGCCGTCGGATCGGGCGTATCCGGGAGCGTCCTGTGCGAGCGTGCATAGGTAAGAACCAGCGGAATGGTTTCGCCGGCGCCGATGGTAAAGTCGCCGACGGTGGTCATGTCCTTGCCTCTGAGATGCACCGGCGTGCGCAGCACCGCCATGTCCGGCCCGGCGATAGCGCGCAGCGCGCCGTCTTCCAGTCTCGTCACCCAGGGCACAACGGCGCCGTAGCCAAAACGCAGCACCAGCTCGGTATGCATCCGCACCTTGCCCTGCGTGCCGACGACAAGGCGCACGATTTCGGAATGATCGCCGCAAAACGGCATGAAATCGATCAACGTCGCCGCGCCGTCCCGAGTCTCGAACTCCGTTTCAAGGATCAGCGTGTCGGGCCGATAGCGACGGGTGATGCGGGCTTCGCCGTACGGCGCGACCAGCCACCGGCCATGCTCGGGCGTGCCGAGAAGGGCAGCAAAACACGCTTCCGAATCGAAGCGCGGCCAGCACAGCCAATCGATCGAGCCGCCGCGCGACACCAGGGCGGCGCTCTTGCAATCGCCGATCAGGGCATAGTCTTCGATCGGGGTGGACATGCTGTCGCAATTACATCCGCAATGGCAATCAGGAAAAATCGACGACGACTTTGATATCGTCCGGCTCTTGATGGATCGATTGGGTCCACTGCTCGACCGGCACGCGCCGCGTGATCAGCTTGGCGAGCCAGTGCTTGTCGGCGCGTTGTAGAACATCGACGGCGTCCTGGTAATGCTTGCGATTGGCGTTGACGCTGCCGAACACGGTATCGTTGTCGAGCACCATGGTGCGATTGACCTCGCCGATGTCGAGGTCGACATCGTGGCCGGGCGCCGAGACGCCAAGCAGGCAGACGATGCCGCCGGCCGCGGTGCGGCCGAAAGCATCGCCGACCACGCTCGGCGCACCGGTGCATTCCATCAAAATATCCGGCTTGAGCGCGTCAAGGTCGGCAAGACTTCCGAGATGGAAGGTGCCGCCCAACTCGCGCACCATCTCGCGTTTGCGGCCGCGATCGTTATGGTCGAGCACGTGCACGTCGAGGCCGCGCTGCGCGCCAATCAGCGCGGCGAGCAGGCCGATCGGGCCGGCGCCGGTGACCAGGACCCGCTTGGGCGCGAAGCCGCGCGAACGGGCGCCGATG
>JBAQAB010000559.1:0-1990 GCA_049285535.1 Xanthobacteraceae bacterium | reverse complement strand
GGCGATGAGGATGAAGGCGGCGGCAGCGATGACGGCGCAGACGCATGAACCGCTTCGCCGAATTGCTCGACCGTCTCGCCTATGAACCCGGCCGCAACAACAAGCTGCGGCTGATGACGGACTATTTCCGCGCCACACCGGATCCGGAGCGCGGTTGGGCGCTCGCTGCGCTCACTGGGAGCTTGAGCTTCCCGCATGCCAAGGCGGGGCTGATCCGCAGCCTGATCGCCGAACGCACCGATCCGATGCTGTTCGAATTGTCTTATGATTATGTCGGCGACCTGTCAGAAACCGTCGCACTGATGTGGCCCAGTTCATCCTCCCCCGCTTGCGGGGGAGGCGGCGAGCGAAGCGACGCCAGAGGGGGCAAGTGTTTGACGCTTGCGCAAGCTTCGCCGCCGCAGGCCCCCTCCCTACCCTCCCCCGCAAGCGGGAGAGGGAACCGAGAACTTTCCCTCACCACCGTCATCGAAACCCTCACCACGCTTGGCAAGGCCCAATTGCCGCAACAGCTGGCGGGTTGGCTCGATGCGCTCGACGAGACCGGCCGCTGGGCGCTGATCAAGCTCGTCACCGGCGGCTTGCGCATCGGCGTTTCGGCGCGGCTGGCCAAGGCCGCCGTCGCCGCGCTGGCCGACAAAGATGCACACGAGATCGAGTTGATCTGGCCCGGCCTCGTGCCGCCCTATCGCGAGCTTTTTGCCTGGCTCGAAGGCTGCGCCGAGAAGCCCGAAAGCGGCGATCCGGCGCCGTTTCGCCCGCCGATGCTGGCGCATGCGCTTGACGATGCCGATCTGCAAAACCTCGATGCCTCGGAGTTCATAGCGGAATGGAAATGGGACGGCATTCGCGTGCAAGCGGTCGCCGGACATGCGGACAATAGACACGACGACAAACTTGGCGGCCACCTGATCGCGCGGCTTTATTCGCGGACCGGCGAGGACATTTCCAAAAGCTTTCCTGACCTCCTCGACGCGCTACACCTGCCCGGCGCTATCGATGGCGAACTCTTGATCATGCGCGATCGCCGCGTGCAGTCGTTCAACGTGCTGCAGCAGCGGCTCAATCGCAAAACCGTCACGCCAAAGCTCCTCGCCGAATTTCCCGCGCATTTGCGCGCCTACGACCTCCTTGCCGACGGCGAGGTGGATTTGCGCGGAGTGCCCTTTGTCGAACGCCGTGCCCGGCTCGAAGATTTCGTCGCGCGGCTTGGCGACGAGCGGGTCGACCTGTCGCCGACGATTGGCTTCGCCAGCTGGGGCGAACTTACGGCGGCGCGGAAAGACCCATCGGCCGCAGGCGCCGGCGCCGATGCCGCGGCGGTCGAAGGCCTCATGCTCAAGCGCCGCGATGCGCTCTACCTGCCCGGCCGGCCGAAGGGACCGTGGTGGAAGTGGAAGCGCGATCCGTTCATCATTGACGCGGTCTTGATGTATGCGCAGCGTGGCCACGGCAAGCGCTCGTCGTTTTATTCCGACTATACGTTTGGCGTCTGGAAGACCGGCGAAGCCGGAGACGAGCTGGTCCCGGTCGGAAAGGCTTATTTCGGTTTCACCGACGAGGAGCTCTTGCAGATCGACCGCTTCGTCCGCCGCAACACCACCGAGCGGTTCGGTCCGGTGCGCGAGGTCGTGCATGAGGCCGACCAGGGGCTGGTGCTCGAAGTCGCCTTCGAGGGACTGCAGCGCTCCACACGCCACAAATCCGGTCTCGCGATGCGATTTCCCCGCATCAACCGGCTACGCTGGGACAAGCCACCCGCTGAAGCCGATCGCTTGGAGCGGCTGGAGACGATGATCGCGCGGATCGAACAGGGACAGGGGCACGCGCCGTGAGGAAACCGTCGCGTTCGCCGGCGGCAAAGCTTCGCCGCGGCCGGATGACCGATCTCGATGCACTGCTCGCCGTCGAGCAAGCGGTCTTTACCACCGATATCCTGTCGCGGCGCAGCTTTCGCCGTTTTCTCGCTACGACAGGCGCAACGTTGATC
>JBAQAB010000558.1:0-30221 GCA_049285535.1 Xanthobacteraceae bacterium | reverse complement strand
TTTCTGTCCCCTCCACCACGATGAGCCGCTGCGGCTGCGCGGAGGACAACATCGCCGACAAATCGCGGGCGAGATCCTCAAGATACTGTTTGAACGCAAAGGTTTCCACGCCGTCGAAGGAGTGGAGACGCCGGTGAATGCGCCCGATCGTGGCAATGCGATCGGCCGCAGCGCCCAGTTGCGAAGCAACCTCGGCATTTTCAGACGCCCGGCTTTGCAGCGAAAGCAGGCTAATAATCATTTGCAGGCTGTTCAACAGCCGATGATCGGATTCCTGGCTGAAGACCGCTTGTTGTTGAAGTAATTCTTCTTTTTGAGAAAGCAGAGCTTCTTCCCGGGCGAGCGTTTGTCGTAGTCCGACTTCCGTGGCCCTGCGTCTTATCAGCTCGTGTTCGTAGCTGTCGGCCGAGCGGCGCTCCGGATTTTCAAAAATAACGCTCTGCGGCGAATTCGCGCTGGATGACGAAGATTCAATGGTCATTTGGCGTCCTTTCTCGCATCCTGGCTTGGCCTGGATACGCGGACTGAAGTAAATTTGTGGCGGCGGCTGCCTCTTCACATTGATGCAAATCAAGCATGTCCGATATCGGACATTTGATTTTTAGCACCTTCGTTTCGCGCGGTGCCGCCAGATTTCGTTATTTCCGTCATAAAACGGACACAGCGCAAACCGCCGAACCAAGCGCAAAGGCGACGAATCTCGCGCTTTAGCCAATATTTTCTCACCGCCGTCGCCATAAACGAGCACAAGCCACGCTTGTCGCGATTATGGCCGGCGAATTAACGAAGAGATGCGCACGCATGCTTTATTGCAGCGTCCCCCCATGCAGCGCTTCCATAGTTAGCAGCTTGCTCTTGTTGCCCGGCCGAGTCGAGTAGAATGTTCGCTACCGGACATTATGATTGCCGGGCCCGTTTAAAAGGCGCAGCGTGATTTTTTGCCAGCCCGTTTGGAGGCTGCAATGGATCCAATGGACAGGTTCGTCAGCCGGGAAAATATTGAACGATATCGCAGACTTTCGACCGAAACGGCAGACGCTGCCGAGCGATTGCGGATTTTGAAATTGCTGGCCGAAGAAGAGGCCAAGTTCAAGTTGGAAATGAGCCGCAGCGGCGGTGGTCCCGGAGGATGACCACGCATCGACGCGGCAACCGTGAATCGGCCCAAGCATGACGGCGAGAAGCAGCAGGATGGTGGCTAGCCGCAAGGCGGCGGATCCGCCTGCCAACCGGTTGCTTAGCTTGCTGTCGCCACGGGATTACGCGCAGCTCCGCCCGAAGCTGCATCGTATCCCGCTGGAGTATCGGCAGTCGCTCTATCGTGCCAACAGGACCATCGACTTTGTCTATTTCATCGAAACTGGCGTCGGCTCCCTGGTCAACACCATGGCGAATGGCGAGGCCGCCGAAGTCGGGACGATCGGCAACGAGGGCCTGGTGGGCTTGCCGATTGTGTTCGGCGACGATAGGGCGCCGACCAGCGTTTACGTTCAGGTTCCCGGGGCCGGCCTGCGCATGAAGGCGGCACTGTTCCGGAAGGAGCTGGCGCGAAGCGCTTCGATGCGAACCGTCATGTTTCACTATGCTCACGCCTTCTTCAATCAGGTCGCGCAATCCGCCGCCTGCAATCACTTTCATTCCATCGATCAGCGATGTTGCCGCTGGCTGCTGATGACGCACGACCGCATGCACTCGGACGAGTTTCTGCTCACGCAAGAGTTCCTGGCCATGATGCTCGGCGTGCAGCGGACCGGCGTCACGGCCGCGGCCGGCACCCTGCAACGGGCCGGTCTCATCCGCTACAAATACGGCAACGTCACCATCATCGATCGCCGCGCCCTGATGCGCCGCTCCTGCGAGTGTTACGGCGTTTCCAAGAAGGAGTTCGATCGTCTGCTCGGGAGCCGAGCAACGCGGGCCGTCCATTCTTGAACGCGGCTTATCAGCACGCGATCGGCTGTATCCCGTTCGCCTGCGGCGTCCAGCCGTCAAGACGGTGAGTGCAGCGCTCAACGACTTCTATGGAACGCTATCCGAGCCGCCGAAGCCTACCCAGAAGGTCCGCCAATTTTGATGTGCAAACGCCAGATCGGCGAGCGTACGATAGATCATGGTAACGACCGTTCCGCTACCCGAAGCAATGCCTTGGCTCGCCGGATCGCCAGGGGCGACAAACGACGATCTGCCGACGGGCCTGACAAGCGACGAAGCGCGCCGCCGGCTGCAGAAGTTCGGGCCGAACGCGGTGCCTGATACGGCGCTGCATCCGTTGCGCATGGCGATCGAGAAATTCTGGGCGCCGGTTCCGTGGATGCTTGAGGCTGCGGTCGTGCTCGAGCTGGCGCTCGGCAAATATGTCGAGGCCGCGATCATCAGTGCGCTTCTGGTATTCAATGCCGCACTCGGACTGTTGCAGGAGAGCCGCGCCCAGGCAACCCTTGCCGCGTTGAAGTCGCGGCTGGCGCTGAACGCGTCCGTCCGCCGCGACGGTGCGTGGGAAACGATACTCGCGGCTGAACTGGTCCCAGGCGACGTCGTGAAACTCTCCCTCGGCGCGGTGGTCGCCGCGGATGTGAAGCTCACCGCCGGCGAAGTCTTACTCGACCAATCCATGCTCACCGGCGAATCCGTTCCGATCGAAGCCGGCGCCGGCGTGCTGACCTACGCCGGGGCGCTGGTCAGGCGTGGCGAGGCGGTGGCGGAGGTCACGGCGACCGGAGCACGCACCAAGTTCGGCCGCACCGCCGAGCTGGTGCGCACCGCGCATGTCGTGAGCTCCCAGCAGAAAGCGGTGCTGCGCGCGGTGCGCAATCTTGCCGGCTTCAACGGCGTCGTCATCATTCTGTTGGTCGCCTATGCGTGGTTTCTCAACTTGCCGCTCGACGAGATTATTCCTCTCGTCCTGACGGCTGTGCTCGCATCGATACCGGTTGCCCTGCCGGCCACATTCACTCTTGCCGCGGCGCTCGGCGCGCGCGCGTTAGCCAAGATCGGCGTTCTTCCGACCCGCCTCTCGGCGGTGGATGAAGCGGGAACGACGGATGTCTTGTGCGCCGACAAGACTGGCACGCTGACCCAGAACGCGCTCACGGTGACGAGCGTCCGTGCGATGCCCGGCTTTGACGAACCGCATGTTTTGGCACTGGCCGCGCTGGCGAGTTCCGATGGCGGCCAGGACCCGGTCGACGGAGCCATTCGCGCGGCGGCAGCGAACAAACCCGTCGCCGATGCGCCGCGTCTGGTCAAGTTTGCCGCCTTCGATCCGACGAAGAAAATGTCCGAGGCGACCGCAACTGATTCGACGGGCCGCCCGCAATGGATTGTGAAGGGCGCTTCCGCCGTGGTCATCGATCTTGCAGAGCCGTCGCCGACCGCGACGGCGACGGCAAACAAACTCGAAGCAAAGGGTTTTAGAGTGTTGGCGGTCGCGGCCGGGTCGCCGCCGGCGATGAAGCTCGCGGGATTCATTGCGCTCAGCGATCCGCCTCGCTCGGACTCGGCGGCGCTCGTCAGCGAATTGCGCGGATTGGGTGTGCGTACCGTGATGGTGACGGGTGACGCGCCGGCGACCGCAGCCATCGTGGCGAAGGCGGTGGGACTTGGCGGTGCGGTCTGTCCGCCCGGGCCGATCCCCGACGCCATCCATCCCGAGCAATTCGCCGTCTTCGCCGGCGTCCTGCCGGAGGATAAGTACAACCTCGTCAAGGCGTTTCAGAACGGCGGCCATGTCGTCGGTATGTGCGGCGATGGCGCCAACGACGCACCGGCGCTGCGCCAAGCGCAGATGGGCATCGCGGTTTCGACGGCGACCGACGTCGCCAAGTCGGCCGCCGGCATGGTGCTGACCGAGCCCGGACTCGCCGGCATCGTCGCCGCGGTCAAGGAAGGGCGAATAACGTTCCAGCGCATCCTGACCTATACGCTGAATTCCATCGTCAAGAAGATCGTGACGGTGCTGTTCCTGATCGTCGGTCTGGTCATGACTGGGCAAGCGATTCTGACGCCGCTGCTGATGGTGATTGTCATGATCACCGGCGACTTCCTCTCCATGTCGTTGACGACGGACGCGGTGCGACCGTCGCCAACGCCGAACGCGGGGCGCATTGGCAACCTGACGATAGCGGGCATCATAATGGGTCTCTGCCTGCTGGCCTTCTGCAGCGGCGTCCTGGCCTTCGGTAAAGTCGAGCTGGGCCTTGCGATCGGGGCGCTTAGGACCCTGGCCTTTCTCGCCCTGGTGTTCGGCAGTCAGGCGACCATCTACGCCATTCGTCAACGCCGGCACCTTTGGGGCTCGCGGCCGAGTCTGTGGCTCGCAGTTTCGTCGGCAGCCGATATTCTGATCGCGTCGGTATTGTCCATCATGGGAATCGCGATGGCGCCGTTACCGGCCTGGATTGTCGCCGGCACGCTTGCCGCTGCAGCCGGCTTCGCCGTCATCGCGGATATGGTGAAGGTTCCGGCGTTTCGATATTTGGCGATTGCCTAGAGCATGATCCGGAAAAGTGGATCCCGGTTTTCCGAAAAGATCACGCTGCAAAGAAGAATCCAGAATCGCGGTTCGCCGCCGAAAGGATGCAAATGAAAATCAATTCAGACGACTTCCGCGTACGGGAAGGGCAGAAGGTCGATCTTAAAAAGTGGCCGACCAAGGTCGATCCCGTCTACAAGTCGAAAGAGCAATACAAAAAGCTCTTGGACGAACACGTCGCGCATCTGAGCGCGCAGCAGCAGCTGCTCTACGCGTCAAATCGCTATGCCGTCCTGCTGATCTTTCAAGCGATGGATGCGGCGGGAAAAGACGGCGCTATCAGCCACGTCATGTCCGGCGTCAATCCCCAGGGCTGCCAGGTGTTTAGCTTCAAACATCCCAGCGCCGTCGAATTGGCACACGACTTTCTATGGCGCACCACACGCGACCTGCCGGAACGCGGGCGGATCGGCATCTTCAACCGATCCTATTACGAGGAGGTTTTGATCGTCCGCGTGCACCCGGAGATTTTGCGCAACGAAGGATTGCCCGACGCGCCGCACGACGAGAAGGTGGTCTGGCACGACCGCTATCGTTCGATCGCGAATATGGAAAGACACCTCCATGTAAACGGCACCCGCATCATCAAGTTCTTCCTTCACCTCTCCAAGGAAGAACAGCGCGAGCGCTTCCTGGCGCGTATCGATGAGCCGGAAAAGAACTGGAAATTCAGCGCCGCGGACATTGCCGAAAGAAAATTCTGGAAGCAATACATGAAGGCCTATGAGCAATGCCTCGCCGCGACGAGCACCCGGGAGGCGCCTTGGTATGCCGTTCCCGCCGACGACAAGGAGAACGCCAGGTTGATTGTATCGCGGATCGTGCTCGATACGCTCGAGGGATTAAAAATGTCGTACCCCAAGACCAGCGCAAAGCGCCGCCGCGAATTGCAGTCGATCCGCAAGCAGCTCGCGAAATAAGGTTTCGTGCGTGCCGGCCCTAATGCGCCGTCAGCAAGGCGAACCGACTTATCGGCACAAGGGCTATTTTTTATTGCGTTTCTTGCCGAAGGCGGCGGTCACTTCTTTCTTTTTTATCCGCGCCTTGGGATTGCCGCGCTCACCAAGGTTTTGCTCCTCGGTGCCGTCGCCCATCATGCCGGGATGAGCAATCTTAGCCCGCTGCTTGGTCTTCTTGGTCATGCCGAATACTCCGCGCGAGATGTTCGAGGTGTTGCTGTCATGAGAGCTGGCGCAGCGCCTCAATATCTTAAACTACTCCGCCGCCAGCGCGCGATCTTTGAACGGCAGGCCGAGCCGTTGCCAGACGTCGACCAGTGCTTCCGCCAGCGCATCGATCAGGCCGTCGTCATGATACGGGCTCGGCGTGATGCGCAGCCGCTCAGTGCCCTTGGGCACCGTCGGATAATTGATCGGCTGGATGTAGATGCCGTGTTCGGCGAGCAACAGATCGCTCGCCGCCTTGCAGGCTTCCGGATCGCCGACAGTGACCGGCACGATGTGCGTCGGGCTGGTCATCACCGGCAGCGCCGCGGCGGCAAGCACCGCCTTGGTGCGTGCGGCGCGGTCCTGATGCCGCTCGCGCTCCCATTGCGAGGTTTTCAAATGGCGGATCGCCGCGGTCGCCGCCGCGCAGACCGACGGCGGCAGTGCGGTGGTGAAGATGAAGCCCGGCGCATAGGAGCGCACCGCGTCGATCAACGCCGTCGAGCCGGCGATATAGCCGCCGAGACAGCCGAACGCCTTGGCGAGCGTGCCTTCGATCACGTCGAGGCGGCCAGCGGCTCCGTCGCGCTCGCTGATGCCGCCGCCGCGCGGTCCGTACATGCCGACCGCATGCACCTCGTCGATATAAGTCATGGCGCCGTAGCGCGCGGCGAGGTCGCAGATGGCGTTGACCGGCGCCACGTCGCCATCCATCGAATAGAGGCTCTCGAACACGATGAGCTTCGGCCGCTCCGGATCGGCGCCCGCCAACAGCTCTTCAAGGTGCGCCATGTCGTTGTGGCGGAAGATCCGTTTCTCGCAATGCGCCTGGCGCACGCCTTCGATCATCGAATTATGGTTCCACGCATCCGACAGGATCAGGCAATTCGGCATCAGCCGCGCCAGCGTCGAGATGCCGGTTTCGTTGGAGACGTAGCCGGAAGTGAAGACCAGCGCCGCTTCCTTGCGATGCAGATCGGCAAGCTCGCGCTCGAGCTCGACCAGCGGATGATTGTTGCCGGCGATATTGCGGGTGCCGCCGGCGCCGGTTCCCATCCGCGTCGCGGTCTCGACCATGGCGCCGATCACCTTGGGGTGCTGGCCCATGCCGAGATAGTCATTGGAGCACCAGATCACGACGTTCTTGGGCCCCTCGGGGGAGTGCCACACCGCATGCGGGAACCGCCCGGCGATCCGTTCGAGGTCGGCAAAAACGCGATAGCGGCGCTCGCCATGCAGCCGGTCGAGCGCACCGGCGAAATAGCCGCGATAATCGATAGTCGGGCGATTGTTGGGGTAGTTCATCGGCAAGCGTCCCCGGCGATTGCCGGCATTCCACGATATTGGAACTCGATACCCTAGTTCTAGAAGCGTTCCAGGGTGTTTGTCGAGGTCATCCAAGGTAGCGTGGTTAGATGCCGCGGTATTGACCGCAGCAATTTGACGAAAAGTCGCTATTCGCCGGGTGACTTATTCGCCAACGGCTTTGGACATCCGTAGCGCCGGACCCGACGCGGGCGAACGCTGGCGTTTCAGCCATGGACTCCACGGCTCCGGGGGCACCAGACCCTCGGTGACCGAGACCGGCAGGATACGGCTATCGTCGGTTATGCGGCCGATCATGACCGGCTTGAACAGATGATGGGTCTTGGCGTCCATCTGCACCGCGAAGCCCGACGGGGCGGTGATGCGCCGGCCCCCGAGCGCGTCGCGCACCTGGTCGACGTCGGCGGAGCCGGCGGCTTCGACTGCTGCGGCCCACAGCTGGAATCCGATCCAGGTCGCCTCCATGGGATCGTTGGTCACCGCATCCTGCTTGCCGGTGAAGCGGCGCCACTCGGCGATGAAGGCGCGGTTTTCCGGCGTGTCGAAGGTGTGCAGATAATTCCACGCCACGAAATGCCCCGACACGTTCGAATGCTTGAGCGCTGCGAGCTCGGCCTCGTTGATCGACAGCGACATGACCGGAATCTCGCCCGCGGAAATTTCCTGGTTCGCCAGTTCGCGAAAGAAATGCACATTGGCGTCGCCGGAAACCGTCGCCACGATGGCGGTGCGGCCGCCGCGGGCGAAGCGGCGGATTTCCTCGACCACCGCGCGCCAGTCGGACTGGCCGAGCGCGGTATAGCGCTCGCGGCAAGCGGCAATGCCCTTGCTCGCCAGATAGCCCTTGAGCACGGCATTGGTGGTGCGCGGATAGATGTAATCGGTGCCGACCAGAAAGAAGCGGTTGATGCCCTGGCCGAGCAGGAAGTTCACCGCGGGGATTGCCTGCTGCGGCGGCGTCGCGCCGGTATAGAAGATGTTGCGCGAGGCCTCCTCGCCCTCGTACTGGCTGGGATAGAACAACAGCGCATTGTCGTGTTCGACGATCGGCAGCACTTCCTTGCGCGATGCCGAGCTCCAGCAGCCGAATACAGCCGCGACCTTGTCGTCGCGGATCAGCTTTTTCGCCAGTTCGGCATAGGCCTTCGGATCGGATTGCGGATTGACGATCACCGGCTCGAGCGGCCGGCCAAGGAGCCCGCCGTTTTCATTCTGCCGCTCGATCAGCATGACCAAAAGCTCCTGCAGCGGCCGCTCGCTCGCGGTCATGGTGCCGGACAGCGAATGCAGGATGCCGATCTTGATCGAGCCGAATTCGAGATCGGCGAAATAGCGCGTCACCGCGTCGACCAGCCATTGCGAGCGGCCGAGCAGATCCGCGGCGGTGGCGACGACGCTGTTGCCGGCTTCCTCGACGCTCGAAGCGATGGTCGAAATTTCCGGCAATACGCCGGCGACCGCGCCGGCGACCTGCTCGGCGCGATTGCCGATGCGATTGATCTCGGCGGCCTGGTGATCGAGGATACCGGTCAATTGCCGGTTGGCGTCGCTCATCGTCGCCACGCTCGACGACACCCCGGATATGGCCTCGACGGTTTTGTTGACCGCATGCTGGATGTCGTGAATCTGCCCGCCGATTTCGGCGGTGGCCTTGGCGGTCTGTTGCGCCAGCGTCTTGACCTCGGAGGCGACGACGGCGAAGCCGCGCCCGGCGGCGCCGGCCCGAGCCGCTTCGATGGTGGCGTTGAGCGCGAGCAGCGAGGTCTGCGAGGCGATCGCCTCGATCAGCCTGACCACGGCGCCGATGCGCTCGGCCGCGGCGGCGAGGCTGCGCACGGTGAAATCGGTATGGCCGAGATCGGCGATGGTGCGGTCGGTGGCGTCTTTGGCTGCCGCCGCTTCGCTCGAGCAGTCGGCGATCAGCCCGAGCAACCCGCGCGCCGCATCCGCCACCGCGGCGACGTCGCGGCTGGCGCAGGCGGCGGCCTCGACGGCATTGGCGGCCCGTTGCGACATGTCCCTGTTGCGGGCGCCGAGATTGCCGGTGGTGAGGCGGATTTCCTCCCCAGCGGACTGGAACGTAACGGTGAGTTCGTCGATGGTCGTGCGAAAGCGCTGGGTGAAGAAACCACGATTGGCATGGCGCAGCCGCGTCTCCGCCTGGCGGCTTTTCAGGTCGACCGCCAATGCGTCGGCATCAATAAGCGCTTGCCGCATGGTTTCCGCGGCGACGGCGCTGTCGGCGAGCGCGCCGCCCTGAATTTGTGCCGGCAACGCGGTGTAGCGATCGCCGCGGGCGATCTGCGCGATTGCAGCCACGAAGCGGCGCAAAGTCCGCTCGCAGTACCACGCCACCGCGATCGCGCCGACGAGTGCAACGGCCAGGCCGAGCCAAAGATTGCCCGTTCCCCACGTGGTCAGGACGGCGACGGCGCCGACGAACAGGAGTGGCAATACGATCCACGCCGGCAACGGACTTTTAAATTTGGCGACCATTTCGGGTCAATTTCAGCTTGCCGGCGGAAAATTCCTGGAGAACACGCGTGAAATTGCGCATATTCGATTACTAAAACCTTTCCTAATGCTGCGCTGCGGCGCATGAATTAGTGGCAATGCCGCTCAAAATCTGTGCGTTTGCGGCTGCTGCGCAGGCCGGTGGAAATAATCTGGATATGATCGAGCAATGACAGAGCATGTTGTCGGACTGGATCACGGTCTCACCGATTACGGCGATCGCGATTTCTCGCGCTATTTGCGGCGCTCGTTTGCGCAATCAATGGGCTATTCGCGGGCACTGCTGGACAAGCCGGTCGTCGGCATCGCCTACACGGCGTCGGACTTCAACAATTGTCACCGTCACTTTCCCGAATTGCTGGCGGCGGTAAAACGCGGCGTGCTGGCTTCAGGCGCGCTGCCGCTTGAATTTCCGACCATCTCGCTCGGCGAGGTCTTTCTCACGCCGACCAGCCTCAAATACCGGAACCTGATGGCGATCGACACCGAGGAGATGATCCGCGCCCAGCCGATGGACGCGGTGGTGATGATGGGCGGCTGCGACAAGACGGTGCCGGCGCAACTGATGGGCGCGGTCTCCGCCGATCGTCCGGCCATCGCGCTGGTCGCCGGGCCGATGATGACCGGACGCTATCGCGGCGAACGGCTCGGCGCCTGTACCGATTGCCGGCGTTTCTGGGCGCGCTACCGCGCCGGCGATATCGATGCCGAAGAGATATCGCAGGTCGAAGGCCAGCTCGCGGTGACGGCCGGCACTTGCGCGGTGATGGGCACAGCCTCGACCATGGCCTGCCTCACCGAGGCGCTCGGCATGTGCCTGCCCGGCACCGCGGCTATTCCCGCCGTGCACGCCGACCGCTTGCGCGCCGCCGAGGCGACCGGCGCCGCGGCGGTCAAGCTGATCGGCACCACGCTCACGCCCTCGCAGCTCATCAACAAAAACTCGGTCGAGAATGCGCTGCGCGTGCTGCTGGCGATCGGCGGCTCCACCAATGCGGTAATTCATCTCACCGCGATTGCCGGCCGGGCCGGCGTGAAGGTCTCGCTCGAGCACCTCAACACGCTGTCGGACACCACGCCGGTCCTGGTCAATCTCAAGCCGGTCGGCAACGGCTACATGGAAGACTTTTGCGCCGCCGGCGGCATGGGCGCGCTGCTGCGCGAATTAAAGCCGCTGTTGCATCTCAACTGCATGACGGTAACCGGCGAGACCCTGGGCGAGCGGCTCGCCGGCGACGAGGGCGATTATGTCGACCGCGCGATTATCGCCGAGACCAACAAACCGCTTGAGCCAACGGGCGGCCTGATCGCCCTGTTCGGCAATCTGGCGCCGCAAGGCGCCATCCTTAAGCGCTCGGCGGCCGACGCCAGATTGTTCGAGCATGAGGGCAGGGCGGTGGTGTTCTCTTCGCTGGAAGACCTCGCCGCCCGCATCGACGATCCCAGGCTCGACGTCGAGGCGAACGACATTCTGGTGTTGCAGAATGCCGGACCGCATGCGCCGGCCTGCATGCCGGAGGCCGGCTACCTACCGATCCCGAAGAAGCTCGCGCATAAGGGCGTCAAGGATATGGTCCGGGTTTCCGACGCGCGCATGAGCGGCACCGCCTTCGGCACCATCGTGCTGCACGTGACCCCCGACGCCGCCTCGGGCGGCCCGCTCGGCTTGGTGAAGAACGGCGACCGCGTCAAGCTTTCGGTAAAAGAGCGGCGCATCACGCTTCTTGTCGACGACGCCGAACTGAAAAAGCGCGCCGCCGCGGCGCCCGCGCACGTGAAAATCCCGGAGCGCGGCTACGCTAAGCTGTTCGCCGAGCAGATCACAGGCGCCGACGAGGGGTGCGATTTCAGGTTTTTGCGGCCGAAGTAATTGTCATGCCCCGCGGAGGCGGGGCATCCAGTAATCGCTGGCGCACCGGGAATACTGGATCGTCCGCCTTCGCGGACGATGACAGCGTAGGCCTTTATCCAGCCACCGCGATCTCCAGCGGAAACTCATCGACCACCTCGTGCCCTTTGTCAGTCACGATAAAAGTGTGACCGAGGAAAATCCCGAACAACCCGTCCATCGTGATCGGATTGGGCTCGGCCATGATGACCATGCCGGGTTTGAGCACTTCCTCGAATTTTTCCGCGCTGACATGCTCGGCGACAACATGCGGCTTGTCGGTGACGAGATCGATACCGTGGCATTGCGTCGGCCGCGACTGGTAGCCGTTGTCGCGGAAGAATTTGCTGGCTTGCCGCATCGCCTCCGCCCGCTTGCCGGGCGCAATCTCGGCGACGATCTTTTTGTAGCCGGGCAGCGTGATCTCGTCCCAGAATTTCCGCACCATCTCGGTCGGTTCGCCGAGGCAGATCGGCGAACCGATCTGCGCGGTGTAGCCGCGGAAGCCGGCGGCAAGCTCCATATTGATGATGTCGCCCTTTTGCAGCACGCGCGACGACGGCCGCGGATTGCCGAAAATCTGCGCCGGATTCGCCATCGGCGTCGAGCCGATGATCAGAAAGTCGATGTCGCCGCCGCCTTCGAGGATCGCGGAGCCGGCAGCAGCCCGCAGCTCGTATTCCTTCACACCGGGCGCGGCGCGCGCCACCATGGCTTCCATGGCGCGCTGACACAGCACGCCCGCCTTGCGCACGCAGTCGAGCTCTTCGGCGCTGTGGATCGACAAGAGCTCGTGGAGAAAACCTTCCGTGAAAATAAGCTCGGCGCCCGGCAGGTTGTCGCGCAACACGTTGTATTGATTGACCGGCAGGTAGTCGCCGTGCCGCGGATCGATCTCCATCAGCCCGATGCGGCCGCGTTCGAGCTTGAGTTCGCGCAGCCGCTCGACCATGACATCCGCATAACGCCCGCTGCGGCTGTGGCGCACGTCTTTCACCGCCACTTCGACCTGGCGGCGCACTGCTTCGGCGTGCGTGCCGCCCATCGAATAGATCATGGTCGGTTCGCCTTCGAGCGGCACCAGGACGTAGCTCGCCAGCGCGTGCCATTCCCAATGCCCGGTCAGCCACAGCATGCCGCCGCCAAAACTCCAATGGCTCGGCCCGCCCGGCACGATAATCGCGTCGAGCTTGTCCTCGCGCATCTTCGCCCGCAACGCCTTGTAGCGGCGCTCGTACTCGGCCTTGGAAAACTGCTCCCACACGCAATCGCGGTAATACGGGGTGTCGCGCATATTGGCGAACGGCAGCGACTGATCGAGCTTACCGCGCACCTGCGCCCAGGGCTGCGGTCCGATGCGTGGCGGACGAATTTGCGTGTTCATGGCAAAACTCATAATTCGGTTGCGGGATCGATGGGGCGGCGAGACGTATGCCGGATGTGAAGTATCAAAAGTTCCTTGCCCGCTATACGGTAGAAAATGATGTAGGGATAGCGCAGGACCGGCACACGGCGATGACCAGCATTGTCCACGACACGGCCGATCTGTGGAAAGAAATTTAAGGTGTCGACCGAGGATTTGATCGCGCCTAATACTCTCGCGATGGCATCGGGATTATGTTCGCTGAGATAAGCGGCAATGCCGTCGAGATCGCGCAACGCGCGCGGCGCGTAAACGACATTCATAGACCGTGCGAGCGCCAGAATGCTTGGATCGTTTCCGCTGGCACACGGTCGCCGCGCGCAATTTCCGCTTCCGCCTCCGCAATTGCCGCCGCCTCGTCTTCCGTCAGGGGCGTGGGCGGGCTGTCGGCAAGTGCCAGCATCAGCCGAGCAATATCATCTTGAGTTTCTGGCGGTAACTGGCTGATGGCCGCTACAGCCTGTTGAACGAGCTTAGTCACGATATCTTCTCCTCGGGTAAGGTATCGCAATTTTCTCCTCTGCGCCACCGGTTGCCGATCGCACGTCCTTGCCGCCTTACCGTTTCGCCCGCACGCCGGCGCGCTCCAGCCGCGGCAGCACCTCGTCGCAGAAATACGGCACTTCCTTGAGATAATTGACGAAGGAGAGGCCGATGCCGCGGATGCCGGCTTGGCTGACGATGGCAAGCTCCTCGGCGACGCGATCGGGCGTGCCGACGAACGGATAACCGCCGATCGATCGCGCGGCAAAAAAGCGCCGCTTGGCGTCATATTCTTCCGGTGGCATGGTCTGCGGCGTCATGTGTTTGTTGGCCAGCATGCAGTCGATCGCACCCCAGTCGGCGTTCTCGATATTGACGTGCTGATAATAGTCCTCGGCTTCTTTCTGCGTCGGGCGGCAGATCACCTGACCGACGGTGAACACCTCGATCTCGCGGCCGTGCTTTTGTGCGGCGGCCTTGACCTCGGCAACCTTGTCGGCGGTTCCGCCAAGCGACATGCGCGACGTGACCGTGGCGACGAAGAACGCGTCGCAGTTGCGCACGGCGAAGGCCTGTCCCACGTCGGAGGCGCCGGCGTTCATCACCAGCGGCCGTGAATCGCCATAGGGCTTCGGATAGGCCCGCGCGCCCTTGAGCTGCAGAAATTTACCGTCGTATTCGAAGGTGCCGTCGCAGCTCCACGCCTGCTTGACGACGTCGATCCATTCCTGCGCGTAATCGTAGCGCGCGTCGTGCTCGCGTTGCTTGACGCCGAACATGTCGAATTCGCCTTCGTTCCAGCCGACCACGAGGTTGACGCCGACGCGGCCTTCGCCGATGTGGTCGGCGGTGACAAATTCCTTGGCCGCGATCAAGGGATGAAATAGCGGCGCGTGGACCGTGCCGAAGACGGTCATGCGTTTGGTCGCGGCCAACAGGCCCACCGCCCAGGTGATGGTCTCGAGCGAGTGGCCGTGAAAATCGGTATCGCCGCCGTAGCCTTTCCAGCGCGCGATCGGCAGCATGAAATCGAGCCCCGCCTCATCGGCGAGCTTGGCGACCGCCAGGCAATCGGGCCAGCTCGCCGACCAGCGTTCCGGCACCTTGGTCGCCGAGCGGCCGGACGAGCAATTGGCCCCGAACAGGCCGATCTTGAGCGCATTGCCATTATACATGGCGATGCGGTTCTTCATGGATGCGTGGGGCGCCAGCACCGCAGTCTCCTTCGTGTTTCCACCGACCCTTGAGTTTACTACTCCTTAACACGTTGCTTAAAATTTAACCGAATCCAAACTTCCGCCGTGGCATAAGCCATTGAGGGACCGGGCCTAATGACCACTCATCGATTGCTGTCTTGGCTTCGCGCATTGTTGCGGCCGGCGCCGCTTCTGGGCATGGCGATGATCGCCATGTTTTGGATCGGCCTGTTCTATCTGCTCGCGGATCATCACGGCGCGCTGGCGCAACCGGCACAGCGCCGCGCCATCTACCTTCCTGTCATCGTGGTGCTCACGCTGCTCGAGCTCGGCGCCATGATCGCCAGCATCCGCCGGCAATTATCGCTCGAGCAGACCAATCTGCGTTTCAATACGGCGCTGGAAAACATGACGCATGGCTTGTGCATGTTCGACGGCGCCAAACGCCTGGTCATTTGCAACGAGCGTTACGCCAGCCTGTATCGTTTGCCGCCGGAACTGCTGAAGGCGGGCACCACGCACGAAGCCATCATCGGCCATCGCGTCATGAACGGCCTGCTCAAGGGCGACCAGTCGGCGGTCGCCGTGGACAAAAAGCTCGGCGCTTTGGGGCAGCATTCGGCCGAGAAGATTTCCAGCCGGATCGACGAGCTTGCCGACGGCACTCTGATCCGCGTCACCCGGCAACCGATGAAGGGCGGCGGCTGGGTGGCGACGCACGAGGACATTACCGAGCGCCACCGGCTGGAGCACCAGCGCGACACGATGTTGGCGCAGGAGAACCGCCGCGTGCTGACCGAGGCCGCGATCGCCGCGTTCCGCGAACGCATCGAGGAAATGCTCGGCATGGTCGGCGACAGCACCAACGCCATGAAATCGACCGCCGGCGCGCTGATCGCCTCGTCGCAGGAGGCAACGCAACATGCCGAACTGGCGTTGCGGGAATCCAACGACGCGTCCGACAACGTCTCGATCGTCGCCGGCTCGGCCGAGGAGCTGTCGGCCTCGATCGCGGAGATCAATTCGCAGCTGGCGCAAACCACGACCTTGGTGGCGAGCGCGGTGGACAAGGCCAAGGCCTCGAACGGCGAATATGCCGGACTGGCGCAAGCCGCCGAGAAGATCGGCGATGTCGTCAAGCTCATCCGCAACATCGCCGGCCAGACCAATCTGTTGGCGCTCAACGCCACCATCGAGGCGGCGCGCGCCGGCGAGGCGGGACGCGGTTTTGCCGTCGTCGCCGCCGAGGTGAAATCGCTCGCGGTCGAGACCGCTAAGGCGACCGAGGAGATCGCGCGTCACATCTTGGCGGTGCAGGAATCGACCGGCAGTGCCGTCGAGGCGGTGCACGGCATCGAGGACTCGATGCACGAGATCTCGACGCGCGCCGCCAGCGCCGCCGCCTCGATCCTGCAGCAGAACGCCGCAACTTCAGAAATCAGCCGCAACGCGGTCAACGCGGCGCGCGGCACCAGCGCGGTGGTGGCGGTGCTCGGCAAAGTCTCCGCGGCGGCAAGCGGCACTCGCAGCGCCGCCGAAACCGTGCTCGACGCGTCCAATTCGGTCGACGCCTCGGTCGGCGGTCTGCGCGCCGAGATCGAGGGCTTTCTCAAGAAGGTCGCGGTATAGGGCCGCGATGACCGGATCAAAAGCGCGGATCCGTGCCCGGCAAAATAAAGCACCGCCCAGCCGCCACACGCGCTGTTTCGTCTATGTGCTGGGAAGCCGGCGCGACAACGATTGCCGGACCTATGTCGGTTGGACCACGGAACTGGACAGACGCCTTGCGCAGCACAATGCGGGGCGCGGCGCCAAATCCACGCGCGGGCGGAATTGGGTTTTGCTTTATTCCGAATGCTGCAAAACCCCTAGCGCCGCGATGAGCCGCGAATGGCACATCAAGCACGACAGAAAGTTTCGAACCACGCTCCGCGCGGCCCTTTGATCCGCCTAAAACTGGTGCTGCCGCTCAGGATTGAACTGAGGACCTCTCCCTTACCAAGGGAGTGCTCTACCACTGAGCTACGGCAGCGGACTCTGCGGCCTTTACGGCGGCGAATACGGGCGGAAAAAACCGGGCGATCCTTGCCATAGGGGGGTGTTTTGCGCAAGGAATTTGCCGTCATGGCCAAAGGCGGCAAAGCGCAGAAATGGGCGGCCCGCAGCGCGCGGCTGTCGGCGGCTTTGCGCGAAAACCTCAAGCGGCGCAAGCAGCAGGCCAAGGGGCGTGAGCAGGCCGGCGATCCCGTAGAACATGGGGAAACCTCGACGCCGGAGACCGGGCCGGAGGTGCAAAATCCCGACTTCCGCCGCAATCGGGGCGGGGAGTAGGAACCGGCCTTGGCGCCGTCGGGGAATCCGCTTTGCCCCGCCGCGCGCCGGGTGCATAAAGCAAAGTCGATTAAGGCCTTTCTGTTTAGAGTTGGGAATGATGCGGTCTGATCGGATCGCATCGTGGGGGTAGATATGGACCGTATTCGAATTGTCGGCGGCCGACGGCTGGACGGCACCATTCCGATCTCGGGCGCCAAGAACGCCACGCTGCCTTTGATGATCGCGTCGCTGCTGACCGAGGAAACGCTCATCCTCGATAATGTGCCGCGGCTCGCCGACGTGGCGCTCCTCGAGCGCATCCTGGGCAATCACGGCGTCGACATCATGACGAGCGGCAAGCGCGCCGGCGAGACCGCCGACCACGGCCAGACGCTGCACATTTCCGCGGCCCGCATCGTCGACACCACCGCGCCCTACGAGCTCGTCTCCAAAATGCGGGCGAGCTTCTGGGTGCTGGCGCCGCTGGTCGCCCGCATGGGCGAGGCGCGCGTGTCGATGCCCGGCGGCTGCGCCATCGGCACACGTCCGGTCGATCTTCTCATCATGGCGATGGCGCAGCTCGGCGCCGATATCGAGGTCGACGGCGGTTTCGTGGTGGCGCGCGCCCCGCGCGGGTTAAGGGGCGGTGAGATCGTGTTTCCCAAGGTCACGGTCGGCGGCACCCATACCGCGATCATGGCGGCCTCGCTTGCCAACGGCACCACGATGATCGACAACGCGGCACGGGAGCCGGAAATCGCCGACGTCGCCGACTGCCTCAACAAGATGGGTGCGCGCATTTCCGGCGCCGGCACCAGCCGCATCGTCGTCGACGGCGTCGCCAAGCTTCACGGCGCGCGCCACGCGGTGCTGCCCGACCGCATCGAGACCGGCACTTACGCCATGGCGGTTGCCATGGCCGGCGGCGACGTTTTGTTGCAGAACGCGAGGCCCGAATTGCTGCAGGCCGCGTTCGACGTTCTGGTCCAGACCGGCGCCACGATCACGCCGAACAATCAGGGGGTTCGCGTCGCCCGCAACGGCGCCGGATTGGCGCCGGTCGAGGTGTCGACCGCGCCATTTCCCGGCTTCCCCACCGATCTGCAGGCGCAGCTGATGGCGCTGATGACGCGCGCCCGCGGCACCTCGCATATCACCGAGACGATCTTCGAGAACCGCTTCATGCATGTCGGCGAATTGACCCGGCTCGGCGCCCGCATCCATCTCGACGGCGAGCGCGCCACGATCGAAGGCGTCGAGCAGCTCAAAGGCGCGCCGGTGATGGCGACCGATCTGCGCGCCTCGGTGTCGCTCGTCATCGCCGCATTGGCCGCCGAGGGCGAGACCATCGTCAACCGCGTCTATCACCTCGACCGCGGCTTCGAGCGGCTGGAAGAAAAACTCGGCCGCTGCGGCGCGGCGATCGAGCGCTTGTCGGGGTAGGATTCATTAATCCGCTCGTCCCCGCGCAGGCGGGGACCCAGTAAATTAAAATTGCAGATGCTATTTTGCGCTGGATTCCCGCTTACGCGGGAATGAGCGGTCAAGAAACCACAGTCCGCTTGATGAGACCCACATCGTGAGATCCATCAAACGCTTCTTACGCCGCGTGGTCATCTTCGGCCTGGGCGTGCTGTGTGTCTGGCTGATCGTCTTCGTCTTCCGGCTGACCGACAGACGGTTGCCGACCATTCTCGCTGTGGCGCTCACCTATGGCGTCGCGGCCTATCTCATCCTGCCGTACGCCGTTCGCATGGGATTAAAAATCCTGCTGCGTAAAAGGGTGCCGCGCTTCACCATCACCGGCGACGGCCTGCCCGGTGATCCCGTCAATCTGGTTTTGATCGGAACGCTGGCGCAGTTACGCGCCGCTTTTGCCGCGGCGGATTGGGCCGAGGCCGATTCGTTGGCTCTGGCGAGTTCCTGGCGCATGGCCCGCGCTTTTGTTCTCAACAAACCCTATCCGACCGCTCCGTTCAGTACGCTCTATCTCTATGGGCGCGGGCAAGACGTCGGCTTCCAGAAATGCATCGATGATAGCCCGCGCCGGCGTCACCATGTCAGGTTCTGGGCGTTAAGTCCGAAACATGCCGAGGCCACGGTGGGAACGGCGAGCTTCTGGTCCAACACCGACCGGCCGCCGCATGGTGCCCACGTGTTCTGGGTCGGCGCCGGCACTAAAGACACCGGTCTTTCCCTGACCCGGCTTACCTTTCAGATCACCCATGCCACCGATTCCGATACCAATGCCGAACGCGACTTCATCATTGCCGCGCTGCGCGACAAGCACGTCATCGACGACGTGAATACCTATCAATCCGGCCGGCCATTGCCCGCGCACGTGAATCACTACGTGACAGACGGCGAAGTGACGGTGGCGAACCTGACGCCGCCTTCGGCCGATGCGACGCCGGCATAGCGCTGATCTGGTATGGGTTGAGCATGGCGCTCGGCGCCCCATGTCGCGTAATCATCGGTGTGAGCCTGTCCAATTTGCAACAGACGTGTTCTGAGAGCACGCTCAGATTCTCTACTTGGTGATTCGTCTGCGCGCGGATCGTAACGATTCCGGCGAATGAGAAGCTTACAGGCTTCTCTCATCACGCGGCGCATTGTCTGTATCCCGCGCGTTGTCAGTAGTCGGCGATCGCGGCGGCCGTTGCGGATTCTTGTGCCATTTGGCGCGGGACGGCGCGAACTCGTATTCGAGGCATGCCTCACTAGCCACTTGTGAAGCTCACCGATTGGATCCTTGCCGGGGGGTACGAACCATGACCAGATTCACAAAGCTTGCGTTGCTGCTCTGCCTCGCGGTGGCCGCCGCTGCGGTCCGACACCCGGCATCTGCCGCCACGCTCGATGAGCAGATCTCGGCGCGGCTTGACGCGCTGGAAAAAGAGAATGCCGCGTTGCGCGCGCGCGTCAGTCGTCTCGAAGCGTCCAAGGCGGCGCGGATGCAACACGGCGCGGCGCCTGCTGCCGAAGCCCGGCGGCTGCAAAATGCCGAAGCCTTGGCCGCCGAGCCAAATACGGCGCCCCCGAGAAACGTCGCCCAAGCCGTCGTCATCGGACCGTCGAACCCGCGGCATCACTTCGAGATCAGCGGGTCGTTGATGTATTTGCAGCCGGGCGCCGGCGATCTCGAATATGGGACGCTGATCACCCCATTGCCGATAACGACACCCAATTGGGCCAACCAATCGCTCAAGCCAGGCTTCAGTCCCAGCTTCCGGGTCGGCGCGCGCTATATGCCCAGCGAGGCCGACGATATCGAATTGAACTGGACGCATTTGAACAACACCGCGAATGGCGCCTTTTCCGCCGCGCCGACGCAAATGGTCGGGCCACCCTATTTGATCGGTCCGGAATCGGCGTTGTACCAGAATGCCAATGGCACGGTGCGATCGGCCTATGATGCCGTCAATTTGGACGGCGGTCATACCTTCTGCGCCGACTGTCCGTTCCAATTGCGCGCCTTCGGCGGCGTGGAGTTTGCTCGCATCGGCCAGACCATGACCGGGCTATTCCAGAGCGCCGATGGCACGGATGCCAGCGGATATACCAACAACTCGCTGTTTACCGGCGTTGGGCCACGGTTGGGATTGAAAGGTCAGTATGCATTAGGCGACTTTCAATTCATCGGCGAGTTCGCGGGGGCAGGCTTGATCGGCACCGCGCGGAACAGCATCAATTTTCTCACAAATTCTCCAGTGGTCGGGGTCAACAACCAAGCTTTGACATCGCCCAATGCGACGCAGGTGATTCCCAGTATCGACGCCAGATTGGCCACGGCTTACACTTTCCCGTCCAGCGACTACGGCCAGTTCAAGATCGAGTTGGGTTATCAGGCGGCAATCTATTTCGATGTCGTCAGTCAATATGCGCTGACCCAAGTCACGACGACGGTCCCGCCCGTGGGAGTCTTCCTGGCAACGGAGCAGCATTCTCAAAGCAACTTCACCGACCAGGGTCCGTATCTGACCGGCAGCTGGTTGTTCTAGCTGGCGTCGCTCCGCTTGCCCGGTAGGCTAATAGCGCCGCAAGCAGGCGGATGATTGGGTAAGACAAGCGTCGCTGGCGCCGATCGCAGCTTCCGGCCCGCTTTTAGGCTAAGCTCAGTCCTTGCATTCGGCAATTGGATCGCGAGGACAGGATGAAGAAGAGCGCCGGAGAGAAGAAGCGGCCGTGTAAAAATTGCGAAGGCAAAGGCACGCTCAAGAAAGGCGATAAAATCGTGAGATGCCAGAGGTGTGGCGGGACTGGCATCAAGCCGTCATGATCCGTCCAGGTTCGCCGGGGCGGGCATAGCGAGCCTTCTGTCCGCCGCGGGCTTCGGCAAATGGCGTCGCAGCTTAATCACGCCGCCAACTCGCGCATGATGCGGTAGAGTCGCGCTTGGCCTTCGAAGCCGATGCCGGGCCGGTCGGAAAGTTTCAGATAGCCGTCCTCCAATTTTGCATCGTCGGCGAAGCCGCCGAAATCGCCGAATACGCCCGGATAGGATTCCGCGCCGCCGAGCCCGAAGCCGGCGGCAATCGCGAGCGACATCTGGTTGCCGCCATGCGGGAACAACAACGCGCGCGGCCATTGATGGCGTGCCAGCATGTCGACCGTGCGGGCATATTGCACGATGCCGTAGGCCTGCGGCGGGTCGACCTGGATGACGTCGCGGCGGGCCGCTTTCAGGCCGCCGAAGCGGACCAGATTCTCGACGTCCGGGGTCGAATACAGATTCTCGCCGGTCGACAGCGGCGCATCGTAATTGGCGGCGATCTCGGCCAGGAGCGCGTAATCGAGCGGATCGCACGGCTCCTCGAACCAGCGCAAGTCGAACCGCCGCAGGCCGCGCGCATAAGCGAGCGCGTCGTCGCGGAAAAACTTCGAGTTGGCGTCGACCGCCAGCCTGCCGCTTGGCGGCAGGATCGCCTTCACCGCCTCGACGCGCGCGAGATCGTCGGCCAAAGGCAAACCGCCGACTTTCATCTTGAGCATCGTATAGCCGGCATCGAGATGGCTTTGCATCTCGTCGAGCAGATCTTGCGTGGTCTTGCCCGGCGCATACCAGCCGCCTCCGACGTAGCAGAACACCTTCTCCGCGGTCTCGCCGCCATTGTAACGCTCGGCCAGCACCACATGCAGCGGCTTGTCTGCGATCTTGGCCGCCGCGTCCCACACCGCGACCTCGATGGTGCCGATGCCGATCGAGCGCTCGCTGTGGCCGCCGGATTTCTCGTTCGCCATCATCACGGCGAGGATCTTTTCCGGCGCGAAATTATCGCCGGCGTCGTTGAGCAGCGCTTGCGGATCGGCCTTCAAAATGCGCGGGATGAACCGCGCCCGCATTTGCGCGCCACAGGCATAGCGCCCGGTGGAATTGAAAGCGAAGCCCGTGACCGGCCTGCCGCCGCGCACGACGTCGGTGATCACCGCGACCACCGAAGTGGTCATTTCGGAAAAATTGAATCCCGAATTGGCCAGCGTGGAATTGAGCGGGACCGCCGTCTCGCGGATGTCGACGATGCGCATGGTTAAATTCGTCCTGGACAGCAAACGTCATTGCGAGGAGCGTAGCGACGAAGCAATCCAGCCTTCTTCACTGCTCTGGATTGCTTCGCTTCGCTCGCAATGACGGGTACCTTACCGCCACTATTGAATCTGCGGGATCTTGGCGTCGACGATGACCTTGTGCCAGCGGTCCACCTCTTTCTTGATGTAGACGGCAAACTCCGCCGGCCTATCGGCGACGATGTCGAGGCCGACCTGCTTGCATTTCGCCTGCACATCCGGCTGATGCAGCGCCTTGACGATCTCGCGGTTGAGCAGATCAACGATGGGCTGCGGCGTGCCGGCGGGCACGAAGACGCCCTGCATGGTCTCGGATTCCTGGCCCTTGATGCCGTCTTCGATCATGGTCGGCACGTCGGGCAACGCCGCGGACCGTTTGAGCGAGGTCACCGCGATGCCGTGCAAAGTTCCGGCGAGGACGTGCGGCGACGCCGGTGTGAGATTGGCAAAACCGATCGGCGTTTGATTGGCGATCACGGCCTGGACGGCCGGGGCGCCGCCGTTATAGGGCACGCTCGGCTGGTCGAGCTTGAAGTCGAGCTTGAACAATTCGGCGGCGAGCTCCGGCGTGGTGCCCAGCCCGGCATTGGCGATGGCATATTTGCCGGGATTATCCTGCATCAGCGCGATCAGATCCTTGACCGTCTTGGCCGGAACCGAGGGATGCGCGAGCAGAATGTTGGCCGATGCGCCGGCGAGCGTGATCGGCGCGAAATCCTTGAACGGATCGTAGGGAGCGTGGGCGTAAAGGCTCGGATTGACCACGTAGCTCGAACTCGCCACCAGGATCGTATAGCCGTCGGGTGCGGAGCGCGCGACCTGGGTCATGCCGATATTGCCGCCGGCGCCGGCGTGGTCCTCGACATAGAACTGCTGGCCGAGACTCTGCGACAGCTTGTCGGCCAACAGCCGCGCGACAAAGTCGCTCGGGCCGCCGGCCGCGAAGGGCGCGATGATTTTGACCGGATGGGTCGGATAGTCCGCGGCAAAACTCGCCCCGGTCCAGACCACGCTTACGCATAACGCCAGCAAACGCAACGCGAAACTCACTGCAGACATAAAGCCCTCCCCAGACGTTTCGGCGATGCTATCATTGTTCGATTACAGCCGATAGCAGGGCAGGGACGAAACCAATGGCAGGGCGCAAAGTGACGCGAGACGATCTCCGCGCGGCGGCGGAGAAGTACAAGAACTGGAGCAAATGGGGCCCCGACGATGAGATCGGGACGCTCAATTATACCAGCGCCGAAGACATCGTCGCCGCGGCGCGGCTCGTGAAAAAGGGCAAGGTGATCTCGCTCGCGCTCAACTTCGACAATAATGGGCCGCAGGGCGGCAAGACCAATTATCCGGTGCTCGGCCGCATCAATCCGTTGCACACCATGCTGCGCACCGGCACCGACGCCTATTCCGGTGTGCTCGACAAGCGCGGCATTCGCGCCGCCGACGACATGGTGGTGATGCCGTTGCAATGCGGCACGCAATGGGACGGGCTCGGCCACGTCTTCTATGAAGACAATATGTGGAACGGCTACGACTGCCGCGAAGTGTCGTCGTTCGGTGCCGCCAAATGCGGCATCGAGAAAACCAAGAGCAAGATGGTCGGCCGTGGTGTGTTCCTCGACGTCGCCCGCGCGCTCGGCAAGGAGTGTCTCGACGACGGCTACGGCATCACCTGCGACGATCTCGATCTCACCGCCAAGAAGCAGAAGATCGAGTTCAAGCGCGGCGATTACATCGTCGTGCGCACCGGGCAGATGGAGCGCTGCCTGAAAGCTGGAAGCTGGGACGGCTATCCCGGCGGTGACGCGCCGGGCTTTGCATTCGAGACGCTGGAATTCGTCGCCAAGACCGAGCTCGCCGCGTTAGCGAGCGACACCTGGGGCTGCGAGGTGCGGCCCAACAACACCGAAGGCGGCATCAACCAGCCCTGGCACTGGATCACCATCCCGATCATGGGCATGACCATGGGCGAGATTTTCTATCTGAAGGACTTGGCCGAGGATTGCGCCAAAGACGGCGTCTACGAATTCATGTTCGTCGCGCCGGCCATTCCCATCACCGGCGCCGTCGGCTCGCCGACCAATCCGCTGGCGATCAAGTGACGCTCTGCGTCATGGCTAGACTTGTTCCGGCCATCCACGTCTTTCTTCCGTTACGACCGCAAAGACGTGGATGCCCGCGACAAGCGCGGGCATGACGGCGCGGTAAACTATCCCCGCTCCGCCTCAATCATCTTGCCCAGCACGCGCTTATAGCGCACGCAGCCGACGTCGATGGCGAGGATCACCGGATCGAGCGGCTCGGTCGCGTTCTCGATGATGCGCTGCTGCGCTTCGATCACCGGCGCGTCCTGTTCCTCGAAAGCAAAGCGGCGCATTTCCGCGATCCGTTTCTGCAGATCGCGATTGAGCTTGTCTTCGGCCGTCTTCACGCCCCAGCGCACCGCGGTGAAGAAATAATGCGTCGAGCGGTCGGTCTCGGGGACCAGAAGATGCACCGCGTGATAGCCGGTGCCAGTCTCCGGCGCGGCGCCGATTGCGCAGATGCCGGTCAACAGCCGCAGCGCCGCCGGCGCCATCCAGCGCATCTTGGTGAACTTGTCGACGCGCGGCGGATGGTCGGGCCAGAACGGCGCAAACATGCCGGGCGGTTTTGAATTGGTGGCGTGACGGCCAACCACGACATCGTCGCCGTCCTGCTCGGTGGTGATCTCGGATTCGACGGTGTCGGCGTTGCCGAGAATGCCCTCGTGCAGATACGAGGTATGGCTCAGATCGAGCAAATTATCGATGATGAGCTGATAGTTGGCTTTGATGACGATGCTGTCGCGCTTGGTGGTGTGCGGTTCCGGCACGTCGTCGAGCACGGAGAAATCCGGGATCTTGCCGGCATCGGCCGGCGCCGCGCCCATCCAGATCCACACCGCTTTGTGCTTCTCGATGACCGGATAACCCTTCACCCTGGCGCGCGCGGGAATGTTCTTGGCGCCGTGCGGATTGTGCACGCAGGCGCCGCTGCCGTCGAATTCAAGCCCGTGATAGGGGCACTGGATGCGGTCGCCGCCGACGATCTTGCCCATGGAAAGCGGCGCGAAGCGATGGGCGCAACGGTCTTCGATGGCCGCGACGTCGCCGTTACTCTTGCGATAGAGCACGACCGGCTCGTTCATGAGCGTGCGGGCGACGAGCTTCCCGTCCGCAAGCTCGTCGGACCATGCCGCCGCGTACCAGGCATTGCGCAGGAAGGCGCCGGAGATCATCTCCTGCTGCGGCTTCGAGCCATTCGCTTTCGCGTGCGGCAGATCCAGCATGGCGCTTTTCCTTCCTAGGCCTTGTTTGCCAATATGGCCTTGTTTGCGGACATCATAACACGGACTGCCGCCGCTTGAAGCTGCCGGTCGCCGCCACGCGCTCGCGATCAAGTGACGATGGATACCGTTGCGCTTTTAGCCGCAGTCATTAGGTTTGGCGGTACCGATCACCGCAACACAGGCGGCTCCGCCATGGATACCAAGACCGAGACCAAACATTATCCCGTGACGCACACCGATGCGGAGTGGAAGAAAATCCTCACCCCGGAACAGTTCTACATCATGCGCGAGCACGGCACCGAGCGGCCGGGCTCTTGTGCGCTCAATTACGAGAAGCGCGCCGGAGCGTTTTACTGCGCCGGCTGCGGGCAGAAGCTGTTCGTGTCCAAGACCAAATTCGAAAGCGGCACCGGCTGGCCGAGCTTTAACGATCCGGAGCCCGGATCGGTCGGGACCACGACCGACAACAGCCTGTTCATGACCCGCACCGAGGTGCATTGCAGCCGCTGCGGCAGCCATCTCGGCCATGTCTTCGAGGACGGCCCGCCGCCGACACATCTGCGCTATTGCATCAACGGCGTGGCGATGAACTTCAAGCCGGAATAGTCACTACGACGACATTCCGGGACGCGGACGAAGTCCGCGGGCCCGGAATCCATAACCACGATAGGTCAGGTTCCCGGATGTCGGTAACCAATTCGCATGGCGGTGGTTATGGATTCCGGGCTCCTCGCTTTGCTCGGCCTCGGAATGACGACAAGCTGCGACGGCGGGACGTATTGCGTCTGGCGGGTGGTGCCGTCGCGTTACCGGCGATTTCCACACTGGCCCGCGCCCAGGCCTATCCGGCTCATCCGATCAAGCTTCTGGTCGGCTTCCCGCCCGGCGGTCAGGTCGACATTATCGGGCGCATCGCGGCGCAATGGCTGTCACAAGAGCTCAATCAATCGGTCGTGGTCGAGAACCGGCCCGGCGCCGGCGGCTCGCTCGGCGCCGAGGCCGTCGTCAACGCGCCGCCCGATGGCTACACGCTTTTCTTCGCCGCCTCGTCGAATGCGGTGAACGCCTCGCTGATGAAAAATCTCAGCTACGATTTCGTGCGCGACACCGCGCCGGTGGCGCCGATCAACCGCATCAATCTGGTGCTCGACGCCAATCCGTCGTTCCCGGCCATGAACGTCGCCGAGCTGATTGCGCAATGTAAGGCCAATCCGGGCAAGATCGTCATGGCGTCGCCATCGCTCGGCACGCCGCCTTATATGGCGGTGGAGCTGTTCAAGATGATGGCCGGCGTCGACGTCGTGCACGTGCCCTATGCCGGCGAAGGCCAGCTGGTGACGGATCTGCTGGGCGGTCAAGTCAAAGTCGGCGTCGACGGCATCTCGGCCGTCATCGGACAAATTAAAACCGGCAGGCTGCGGGCCGTGGCGCTGACCACGGCGAACCGTGTCGGCGAATTACCCGGCATGCCGACCGTCGCCGAGACCTTGCCCGGCTTCGAAGCCAGCGGCTTTTCCGGCATCGTCGCGCCGAAGAATACGCCCACACCGGTCATCGACAAGCTCGCGGCCGCGGTCCGCGCCATCCAGGCCGACAACAGATTCAAGGCGCGGCTGTCAGAGCTCGGCGTCAGCGAACTGTCGATGTCGCCCGCGGAGTTCGGCCAATTCATCGCCGCGGAAACTGCGAAGTGGCGCAAGGTCGTCCAGTTCGCCGGGCTGAAGGCGCAGTGAAGGTTGCGCCACCCCGCCCGCGGCGGTTGGTTACGCGGCGCGCGCTCCCTACAATGTCTTGCTCGCAATCGCGGCTCCCTCACTAAGCGCGCGGAGTTTGGCCCAGACGATGCTATCGGCGACTGTCGGCTCGGCGCGCACCGCGGTGCCGAAGCCGCAATCGACGCCGGCGATGACGCGGTCGCGGCCGACGATGTCGGCATAGCGGCCGATGCGCTGCGCCACCAGCCGCGGATGCTCGACGAAATTGGTGGTCGAATCGATGACACCGGGGATGAGGATCTTGTCGTCGGGGATCTTGATGGTCTTGAGATCCTCCCATTCGTGATCGTGGCGCGGATTGGCGGCTTCAATACTGAACGCCTGCACTTTCGCCTTGAACGCGATGTCGATGATCTTCGTCAGCGGCAGATCGTGGGTATGCGGCCCCTCGTAATTGCCCCAGCAAATGTGCAGCCGCATCCGGTTGGCGGGCAGGCGTTCGATCGCCGCGTTGAGCGCCGCGATATTGCGCTCGGCGATCTTTGAGCGGAATTCCTCGTCGGTGAGATGCCGGTACTGGTTGTTGCGCGCCGAGCCGAGATCGGGCGCGTCGATCTGCAGCACGAAACCGGCTTCGACGATGGCGCGGTATTCGACCTTGAGCACCTCGGCGAGCGCGGTGAGGTAGGCGTCCTCGTTCGGATAATGCAGGTTGATGATGAAGCGCGTCAGGATGCCGGGCGACGGCGCGGTCATGAACACTTCGGTCGGTTTCGCCTTCGCCGCCGCGGCTTTGAGATGGGCGATGTCGCGGTCGAGCGCGGAGCGGTCGTGGTAGCGCAGTTCGCCGACGCAGCCGGGAAACGGCGTGGCGGAAAATGACCGGCGGTCGCGGCCAAAATCCGGATGCTCAAGGAGATCGCGGCCGATCATGATATCGCGGCCTTTGTCCGCCGCGCGCGGGTCCGGCGCGATGCCGGTCACGCGATGGCGGATATAGGTCGTATAGGACGGCTTCGACATTTCGCCGTCCGAGACCACGTCGACACCGCAGGCGACCTGCTGCGCCACGATCTCGTCGACCGCCTTGGCGGTCGCCGCCTCGAACACGTCCGCGGCAACGGCTGTGCCGGTTTCTCTGCCGAGAATGAGGTCGATCAGTGTCTTCGGCCGCGGCAGGCTGCCGGTGTGGGTGGTGAGGATACGGTCGGTCGAGGTTTTCATGCGGCACTCCGGCAAGCGTTGTCGCGATCACTTGTGGAGGATAGTGTCCGGGCAAGCAAAGGTCAGTAGGGGAGGCGCGCCGCATGCGGATCGTCGATTTGAGCCGGGAGCTGTATCACCGCACGCCGTCCTATCCGGGGCAGCCGCCGATCATCCACGGCATCTGGAAGACGCATGAGGAGGCGTTCGCCGAATCGGGCAACGTCCAGGGCAACAGCGTGATGTTCTTCTCGATGCCCGACCATGGCGGCACCCATATCGACGCGCCGCGCCATTTCGGCAAAAGCGGCACGCCGATCGACAAATACCCGCTGGAAAATTGCATCGTGCCGGGCATCTGCATCGACTTGCGGCATATTCCGGCGCGGGCGGAGATTACGCCCGCCGATCTGGACGAAGCGGTGAAGAAGGCCGGCGTGCCGATCCCGAAAAAGGGCACGGTGCTGTTGTGCACCGGCCATCACGCCCGCACTTTCCCCACGGTCGCCTATGCGACCGACAATCCCGGCGTCAATGTTGCGGCGACCGAATGGCTCGCGGCACAGGGTATCGTGCATTTCGGCATTGACTCGATGCGGCCGGGTCCCGAAGGCAAGGTCAATTCGCTGGTGCACAAGGCCTGTCTCGATCTCGACATCACCCATATGGAAAGCCTGTGCAATCTGGAAAGCCTGCTTGGCGCGGGCGAGTTTCAGTTCATCGGCCTGCCGCTGAAATGGCGCGAAGGCACCGGCTCGCCGATCCGCGCCGTCGCGGTGTTTAACGATTAGGAGTTTCGTTTCCCGGACGCGGTGCAGCGCGCAGCGGTGCACCGCTGATCCGGGATCGTTCCAAATTCTGAATCTGAAAAGTTGTGAAGGAAACGACCGCCCATGCAAATCGGCCACAACCGCAAAATGACCGGCGCGCAGTGCATCGCCGACATGCTCAAGGGCTATGAGGTCACGCACGTCTTCCACGTGCCGGCTGTCATGCGCACCGCATTCGCCGAGATGGAACGCCGCACCGATATCAAGCGGCTGCACGTCCATGGCGAAAAATCGGCCGCCTATATGGCCGACGGCTACGCGCGCGCCTCGGGCAAGCCCGGCATCTGCGGCGCCCAGGTGATCGGCGCGCTCAATCTTGCGGCCGGACTGCGCGACGCCTGGCTCGCCCATTCGCCGGTCATCGCGATCACCGGAGGCCGCGACCCGAAAACAAAATTCCGCAAGGTCTATCAGGAGGTCGACGACGTTCCGGCATTCGAACCGGTGACCAAATTCAATGCCACCATCGACGACGTGGCGCGGCTTCCCGACATGATCCGGCAGGCGTTCCGCACCGCGGTGACCGGCTGTCCCGGCCCAGTGCATCTGCAGTTCCGCGGCAATGAGGGTCAGCTCGACGCCGACGAAGCCGACATGGAGCCGCTGGTCGAGCCGCAATTTTCCCGCGTGCCGGCCTTTCGCCCGGCGCCGGACGAGGCCAGCGTACGCGCGGCGCTGCAAGTTCTTCAGAACGCCGCGCGGCCGGTGATCGTCGCCGGCGGCGGCGTGCGCGCCTCGGGCGCGGCGGCGGAGCT
>JBAQAB010000557.1:0-37019 GCA_049285535.1 Xanthobacteraceae bacterium | reverse complement strand
GCATTGCGCAGGTCGCCGTGGTGATGGGCTCCTGCACCGCGGGTGGCGCCTATGTACCGGCCATGTCGGATGAGACCGTCATCGTGCGCAATCAAGGCACCATCTTTCTCGGCGGCCCGCCGCTGGTGAAGGCCGCGACCGGCGAAGTGGTCAGCGCCGAGGAGCTCGGCGGCGCCGAGGTGCACACCAAGAAATCCGGCGTCGCCGATTATCTGGCCGAGAACGATCGCCATGCGCTGGAATTGTGCCGCCGCATCGTCGGCAATCTGAATACCAAGAAAACGATCGACATGCCGCTCGCGCAATCGCGCGATCCGGCCTACGACATCAGCGAGCTTGACGGCATCGTGCCAGTCGATCTGAAAAAACAATACGACGTTCGCGATGTGATCGCGCGGCTGGTCGACGCGTCCGAATTCGACGAGTTCAAGGCGCTCTATGGCACGTCGCTGGTGACGGGCTTCGCCCACATCCACGGCATCCCCATCGGCATTCTCGGCAACAACGGCATTTTGTTTTCGGAGAGCGCGCTCAAGGCCGCGCATTTCATCGAGCTGTGCTGCCAGCGCCGCGTGCCGCTCCTGTTCCTGCAAAACATTTCCGGCTTCATGGTCGGCCGCGATTACGAGGCCGGCGGCATCGCCAAGGATGGCGCCAAGATGGTCACCGCTGTGGCCTGCGCGCAGGTGCCGAAGATCACCGTCATCATCGGCGGCTCCTACGGCGCCGGCAATTACGGCATGTGCGGCCGCGCCTACGGCCCGCGCTTTCTGTTTACCTGGCCGAACGCGCGCATCTCGGTGATGGGCGGCGAGCAGGCGGCGTCGGTGCTTGCCACGGTGCGCCGCGACAACATCGAGGCCGAGGGCAAAAAATGGTCCGAGGTCGAGGAGGAAGAATTTAGGCAGCCGATCCGCGAGCAATATGAGGCCGAGGGCAATCCCTATTACGCCACTGCGCGGCTATGGAACGACGGCATCATCGCGCCCACCGAGACGCGGCGCGTGCTGGCGCTGTGCTTCTCAGTGGCGCTCAACGCGCCAATCCCGGAGACGCGGTTTGGGGTGTTTAGGATGTGAAGATAACCTCAGGGTACGCAATCAATCTTGGAGGCCGTGAAAACGCCATGCCCAAAACCATCGAGCACGTGCATTGGCCCGATGCGCCGGAGCTCTGGATGCCCTATGCGCCGGCGATCAAGGTCAAAGGTGGCACCACCGTCTATCTCGCCGGCGTCACCGCGGCGCCGGTCTATCATCATCATCCGCACCGGCCGGAGGAGTTCGACGCCATGCCGCGCGATATGGCTGGGCAGGCGAGGGCGGCGCTGGAGAACCTCAAGCGCGGGCTGCAAGCCGTCGGCGCCACGTTCGCCGATATCGTCACCGCCGATCGCTTCGTGACTGACCTGACCGATCAGGACGCGCTCAATCGCGTCTGGGGCGAGTATTTCGGCGACGCCAAGCCGACCACGACGACAGTTCAGGTGGTGCGGCTTGCCACCGATCCGCGCTGCCTCGTCGAGATCAATGCCATTGCGGTGATCGATTGACGATCGCCGGCTGAACCGCCACATCAAGGCAGCGCGAGATATAAAGCTCTTGCGAAGGTGGAGGAGCCGATGCCCGAAACGTCATACAAAACCGCACTTATTGTCGGCGTCGGCTCGGGGCTTTCCGCCTCGCTGGCGCGCCTCTTTGCTAAAACCGGGTTGAAGGTCGCGCTCGCCGCGCGCCGCGCTGCCAATCTGACGACGCTGGCGCAAGAGACCGGCGCCAAGACCTTTGCCTGCGATTCGACCGATCGCGCTCAGGTGGTGAAGTTGTTCACCGATGTAGAAGCCGCCCTCGGCTCGCCCGATGTGGTCGTCTACAACGCCAGCTACCGCACCCGCGGCCCGTTCGTCGAGCTAGTCCCTGACGAGGTCGAAAAGGCGCTGATGGTCACTGCGTTCGGCGGCTTTCTGGTGGCGCAGGAGGCGGCCAAGCGCATGCTGCCGAAGCGCCACGGCGCGATCTTTTTCACCGGCGCCTCCGCCAGCGTGAAGGGCTATGCCCAGTCGGCGCCGTTCGCCATGGGCAAGTTTGCGCTGCGCGGCCTCGCCCAGAGCATGGCCCGCGAACTCTCGCCGCATGGCATTCATATCGGCCATGTGGTGGTCGATGGCGGCATCAAGAGCGAGCGCCGGCCCGATCCGCCGGACAAGCCCGACAGCATGCTCGATCCCGATGCTATCGCGCAGAGCTATCTGCATCTCCTGCAGCAGCCGCGCAGCGCCTGGGCCTGGGAAATCGAGCTGCGGCCCTGGGTCGAGAAGTTTTAATGACTCGAAATGCTTCAATGGCCGGATTAAGTGTTGCCGGCACCATGTCGAGAACGTTCGCTAAACTGCCCTTGGCGGCGCTCGCCATCGTCGTCGCCGCAACGAGCGCCCAGGCGCAATACCGCCGCCGGATCGAGCGTGAGCCCAGGCAGGTCGAGCATCTGGCGCCGGCCGCGCCGGTCGATAAACGCGATCGGATGGTTACGACGCCTGGCGTCTTCTCCGGCAAGCCCTATTGGCTGGCGCTGGCGCAGTGCGGCGGCATCTATTTCAAGCTCAATATGCTTTACACCGATGTCGCGGTGCACGCCCGCGCGGTGAAGCCGGATCCCAAGATCAACACCGAATACACCAAGAAGCTCAATGACGCGATCGATGCCGCGACCGTGTTCCTCGACGGCGCCACGCGGTTCCTGATGAACGATCGCAATATCGAACGCGACGAAGCGGTGCTCATTTTCGACGGACAATCGCGCGCGGCAGGCGATCGGGCCAAGACCATCGATGAGGGCGTGGCCACGGCGCGTTCATGCCCTGCGCTTTATGCGGCTTGCCAGGAAGCGCACGCCAAGGAATGCAGCGAGGCGCTGGCGCCAATCAGCTGAGGCCCTGCATGAATATTTCCGGGAAAATCCTGATTGCAACGATCGGTACGGCGGTTCTCTTTGGCGCGCTTGCGGCCCATGCTCAGGACGGCGCCGCAGTGCCACCGGCGGCCGCGGCGCCGCAAGATGAACCGTACCAACCGAGCCTCAGCGACATCATGGCGCAGCAGCAGGAACGTCACATCAAGCTGTGGTTTGCCGGCCATGCCGGCAACTGGCCGCTCGCCGGCTATGAGATCGGCGAATTGAGCGACGGTTTTGACGATGTCGGCAAGATGCTCGGCGGCAACCTTGTGAAACAGCATGTCGGCACCCCGCTCGACGCCTTGCAAAAGGCGATCGACGGCAAAAACAGCGCCGCTTTCGCAATCGCTTTCGATCAGCTCAGCGCTGGCTGCAATGGCTGCCACCACGCGCTCGATCACGCCTTTATCGCGATTGCACGTCCGACCGTGCTGCCATACAGCGACCAGGTCTTTGCGCCGCAGAAGTGAGCGCGCTTATTCCAACTTTGTATAAAGGCGCTCGTCATAAAGCGCTCCGGCAAGCGGTGAAAGTTTCTCGCGAAAGCTGCGCGTATGCGCGGCCATGGCATGCGCGTCGAGCGCCGCTTTGCTGTTCCAGGCTTCGAGGACGGTGAAGTGATTGCTCCGGCCGGCCTGTACCAGCACCTGGTAAGCGATGTTGCCTGAGTCCTTGGCGGTATCAAGGCTCATGGCCTTGAGCGCCGTCATGCAATCGTCCTTGCCTGGGGGAATGACGTCGACATGTGTAACCACATAGATAGCGGCGCTCTGCGCCGGGGTCTTTGCCGGCGTCGAATAGAGCGGATTGACGATACGCTCGTCGTCAGGCGCATCTTCGATGGACTTGAGCCGAGCCCGAAATTGCGCAGTGGCCGCGGCTTGATCGTGGGCGTCGCGTGCCGCTTTGTCGTTCCAGGTTTCGATGATCGCGAAGCGGCTGGGCCGGGCGATTTCGTGCAACACGTCGAATCGCAGGTTGCCGGGTTCCCGTTTGCTTGCGTCACGATAGTGGTTCAGTAGCGAAGCGCCGCTGGCAATCTCGTTCGGCATTAGTTCGACGTAAGTGACTACATAGGCAGAGCTATCTTGAGCGCGGGCGGGACTCGCGAAAGCTGCCGCGAGAACAGCCAGCCAAACGGCAAGCTGAAAAAATGGGCGCATGAATGTCCGGCCTCCCAATGCGTTTTTTGGGGCAATGCTAGCGGCACAGTTTCGTACGCGTCAACGCGCCGCGGCAATAATCGGTGACACCAAGCTGGCGTATTTGGCGGCTATAGGAGGCCAACCCGCTGCACAAAACACAGGAGGCCAACGATGACTTTTCGCGTCTATTCGGGGCCGCGCGGCGCGCAATCCATCTCGCCCTTGGAGAAGGATCGCCATCTGTTCAAGGAATTTAGCACGCTCGACGAAGCCATGAGCTGGGCGCGGCATATCAATAATGGCGGCCGCGTCGCATTGCTGATCGAGGGCGACGACGGCACACGGCTCACCAAGCAGCAGATCGTGACTGCGCTGAAGAACCCGGATTCTGAGCCGTCGGCGGAACACGCCGCATAACGCCGTTATCCGATTTTAACGACGACGTTGCCTAACATCTGGCCCTGCTCGACCACTTCATGGGCGGCGACGCTCTCGGCGAGCGGAAAGGTCGCGCCAATATTGGTGATGAGCGTGCCCGCGGTGAGGGCGCGTTGGATCCCGGTCAGTGCGGCGGCGCGCTCCGCCGCATCCAGTTCATAGACAAAAATGAATTTCAGCGTGATCGCGTTGCGCAACAAGAAATATAACGGAACTGCGGACTCCGTAGCGCCCGTCCCGTAGACGACAACGGTGCCGCGCGGGCGCAGCACTTGCGGAATGAGATTGGCGTTCGCGGCGATGTCCAGCTCAATCATGGCGTCGACGCCTTTGTCGCCGGTGATGGCCATCACCCGCTCGCCGACATTCTCTCGCTTGTAATCGATCACATGGTCAGCCCCGGCGCCGCGGACCGCGTTGGCCTTTTGCGGTGAACTGACAGTGGTGATGACCGTGGTACCGGCAGATTTGGCGAATTGCACCGCATAGTGGCCGACGGCGCCGGCGCCGCCGGCGATCAACAGGGTCGTGCCGGGTGCGGCCCCGGAGACCGCGAAGGCGTGATATGCGGTCATCGCCGGGATGCCGAGGCAAGCACCGACTTCGAAATTGGCATGGGCCGGCAGGCGCACGGCTTGCGGCGACGGCAGCGTGATGTATTCGGCGCAACTGCCAAAGGCTCGGCCCCATTGCGCGTTCCATACCCACACCCGCTCGCCCAAGCGAGACGACGGCACGCCATCCCCCACCATGTCGAGTTCACCCGCGCCGTCGCTGTGCGGGATGACGCGGGGAAAGGCGATCTTGCGGGTCGAGCCGGAGCGCGCCTTGACGTCGGAAGGATTGACACCGGAGGTCGCGAGCTTGATGCGGACCTCGCCGGGGCCGGGACGCGGCGTGTCGAATTCGCCGAGCTTGAGCACGTCGCGGGCGGGGCCGTTACGCTCATAGAATACGGCGCGCATTTTGCATCTCTTCCTGCTGCTTGTCGTCCTTGGGCCGGATAGCGATTGCGCGGAGGTTAGCGGGAGCGTTGTTACGGGTCACATCCGATCGCAGGAAGCCCCGATAACGCCATGATCCTACGTCAACTTTCGGCTTCTCGACAGAGTCGGGTGGAACCGGCTTTGTCCTTGTATTATCGGGCAATACCGCCATACTGCGCGAATTGTGCTTCGGCGGCACGGGGTGGGGTTTCTTGGAACAGCAGCAAAACATCGTCGCAAGCGCGTTGGCAGCAAGCCCGTGCAACGTGCTCATGATCTATCCGCGGTTTATGGCGGATTCGTTCTGGAATTTTTCGGAGGCCTGCGAGCTGGTCGGCGCCAAATATCCGGCGATCCCGCTCGGCCTCATCACGGTTGCAGCACTGTTGCCGAAGTCCTGGAACGTGCGGCTGGTCAACCGCAACACCGAGGAGCTCGCGGACAGCGATCTCGACTGGGCCGACATGGTGATGACCGGCGGCATGCTGTTCCAGCAATCGGACACTTTGGAACTCATCGACATGTGCCGTGCCCGCGGCCTGCCGGTGGTGGTCGGCGGCCCCGATGCGACCTCGAGTCCGCACCGCTACGAGAGCGCGAATTTCCGCGTCCTCGGCGAAGTCGAAGACATCATTGGGCAATTCATCGCGGCCTGGGAGCAAGGAAGCCGCGAGGGCATGTTCGTGGCGGAGAAATTTCAGGTCGACGTCACTAAGACGCCGGTGCCGCGCTTCGATCTGCTTAAATTCGAACAGTACCTCTATATCGGCGTGCAGTTTTCGCGAGGCTGTCCGTTCACCTGCGAGTTCTGCGACATCATCGAGCTTTATGGCCGGTCGCCGCGCACCAAAACGCACGACCAGATGCTGGCGGAGCTCGAAGCGCTCTATCGTTCCGGCTATCGCGGCCACGTCGATTTCGTCGACGACAATCTCATCGGCAACAAAAAGGCGATCAAGGCGTTCCTGCCGGTGCTCGAAAAATGGATCGAGCAGCAAGATTATCCGTTCGAATTCACGACCGAGGCCTCGCTCAATCTCGCCGACGACGGCGAGCTTCTGGCGATGCTCAAGCGCTCGAACTTCTTCGCCATTTTTGTCGGCATCGAAAGCCCCGATACCGAAACGCTGATCGCGATGCGCAAGAAGCAGAATACGCGCCGCAGCATTCCTGAAAGCGTGCACAAAATCTATCACGCCGGCATGTTCGTTACGGCCGGCTTCATTGTCGGCTTCGACACCGAGCGCGGTTCGGTCGCCGAACCGATGATCGAGTTGATCGAGGAATCCGCGATTCCGATCGCCATGGTCGGCTTGCTCTACGCACTGCCGAATACGCAGCTCACGCGCCGGCTGGCGCGCGAAGGCCGTTTGCATGTCGACCATGACTCCGCGCCTGCCAGCAAGGGCGATCAGTGTACTGCCGGCGTCAATTACGAGACCAAGCGCTCCCGGCTGGAGATCTTGCGCGACTACCGCCAAATTCTCGAGCGGATTTACGATCCCGATGCGTTCTGCGGGCGGCTGGAGCGGCTCTCGTCCATGCTCGACTGCTCGGGCCGGCGCAAGGAACTGCCGGAAGGCGATATCAGGCGGCGGCTCTCCACCATCAACATGGTGCATGAGCTGCTGTCGCGCCTGCCGGAAGGGCGCGAGCGGTTCTGGAAGGCGTTCACCACCTGCATGTCGAAGAACCCGCAGTCGGTCCGCGCCATCGTCACGCTGATGGCATTCTATCTTCATGTCGGGCCTTATTCGCGCTACGTCATGAAGCAGATCGACCGGCAGATCGAAGATCTCGAAGCGGGCCGCTTCATCGCGCCAAAATTATTGCCAGCGGTCGCCGTGCCTGAGCCGAACGCGCCGGTCGCGGTCGCGGTAAACGCTTAAGCCTTAGAGTTCCGTCGACGCCACGACCGATAAATCGGGCACGCTCCGCAGTGGCGGGTGCTCGGCATATTCATCGGGCATGCGCGTACGATTGACCCAGAGCGGGCGAAAGCCGAACGCTGCCGCACCCATCACGTCCCAGCGGTTGGACGACACGAAAACGATCTCCTGGGGACGCAACGCGAAGCGCGCGGTGACGAGCGCATAGACTTCGCGGCGCGGCTTGTACATGCGCACGGCATCGACCGAGAGCACGGCGTCGAGGAGCGGCGCCATGCCGGAAGCTACGACGGCGGCGTCGAGCATCCGCGGCGAGCCGTTGGACAAAATCGCGGTGGCAGAGCCGCGTGCCTTGAGTGCCGCCAGCGTGGCGCGGGCATCGGGATAGGCATCGAGTTTCTCATAGGCACCGAGGAGTGGCGCCCGCAAGGCGCGGTCGACCGACGGTATACGCGCGAAGCAATAATCCAGCGCGCGTTGCGTCAATGTCCAGAAATCGACGTATTGGCCGGCAAGCGTCAGCGTCCAGCTGTATTCAAGCTGCTTGAGCCGCCATAGCTCCGAGAATCGCTCTGCATCTGGACCGGCCGCGGCGCGGTGCCGCGCTATTGCAGCATGCACGTCGAACAGCGTGCCGTAGGCGTCAAAAACGAAGGCTTTTGCGGTGGCGTCAGTCACTGCCCAATCTCCTTACGGCAAATCAATTCGGGAACCCTCGATCTACCCTATTTCCTAGTAGTGTGTCTTATCGATCCCCGGCACAGTGAGCAGCGAAGCAATCGAGCGGCCGCGAATGTCGTAGACACGGGCATAGACCACGCCGTCGCGCACAATTTCGAACAGTAGCGGCGCATCGAGCTTGGCGCAGTAGAAGACCCCGAGCTGCATGGCGAAGTCGGCTCCTCTGGGATCCCAGGTGTTCGAGAACTGCGGCCCGAGCGCGACCGATACCGGCGGGTGCGGTCCGCACACCGCAACGGTCCAATGTCCATTCGCCGGTGTCTGATGGCTCTCCGCGATATAGTCGAGCAATCGCTGCGAGGCCTGGGTGAGCGACAGTCCCCAATAATCCAACATGAAATCCGCCTGCGCGCCGCGCACGCCGCCGGCAATGTGATTGAAGTCCGTGTATTCGTACGGATGCAGCCTGACCATATCGATGATCGGGGAGCCAATTCCTACGACGAACGCCAGGCTTCCGGCCGCAATGGCGGTAGTGCCCCATTGGCGGAGCCGATGGGCTATCCAAGCCGCCGCAAGACCACCCAATACGGCGAATGGCGGGACCACGAACAGCAGATGACGAATGCCATTATAGAGATATGGCCGCATGACTATCGTGAGCAGAATTGGGAGTGTGGCAGCAAGCACTATTGAAACAAGCGCGGCGCGCCGGCCGATTGTGCTGCGGTCGTTCCATGCCGCTGCAATGAGCGCACCTGCGACACCGCAGATACCAAGCGCAAGCATCAGTTCCGGCAGCGTGAGCGCAACGAGCGTCGGCACATAACTGCGCGGCATTTGAGTGATCGGGATCAAACGACCGTCGAACAGTTCGCGCCACGGCTTTTCGAAATCATGGGAAAAATAGGCCGCGGCGCGAAGCGGATTGAGCAAGGAAAGCACGCTCCACGGCCAAACCAGACCCATGATGAGATAAGCCAGGATGGCGCCGGGAATGAAAGCGATCAGAAAAGAACCGCATTCGGAGAGCGCGGCCTTGAGCGCGCTCGCCCGTGATCGCACGAAGACAATGAAGATCAGCGCCAGCAGCACGTCCACGACCGCGAAACCGCCGAGGACGCGAGAACCGATCGCGAGACCGATGCCCACTCCGCACAGCGCGATCGTTGCGGGGGTTGCCCGCGGATATTCGTCGAACGCGCGCACGATGCCGAGCAGCGCGATCGCCATGACCGTGGCGAACGGTCCGTCCTTAGAGTTGATGAACATATGCCCGTAGTAGAGCGGGCAGGCCGACAACAGAACGAGAGCGACCAGTCCCGCGACGGGCCCGCCGACGCGCCGGCCAAGTCGCCAGGTGACAAAGAGGCCGATGAGGCCGACGGCGGCGCCGATGAGCCGGCGCGTCGCGAACAGGCCGAACGGCAGAACCTTGGCGGCAAGCGCGGCCAAGAGATCAAACCCGCCGCCATACATGTAGACGTTGACAAACGAGAGCGCGCGTTTGTCGGCGAAGCCGGACGAATAGAGCGCCACCAACAGTTCGCCATATTGGGATTGGGTATAGTCGTCCCAGCCGAGGCCGTAGTCGCGAAAGGTAAATACGGCGATCGCCGCGACCAGCGCCAAAACGGCGATGGCCGCCGCGTCGACACCGCGCGCCACAGACATCGCTTTTGCGCGAACAGGGAGAGAATCCACCTTAACTTGCACGATCGGCCCAGCTTGGATCGGCACTCGTCAGTGACAAGTCATGAAGCGGGAATTCGATCCGGACAATGCGTCAAATGTACCCCACAGCAAATAAGCGAGGCCCGAAGGCCTCGCTTTAAGCGGCTCACAGAGTGGCGCAGCTATTTCATCGCCGCTTCGTACATCTCGGCCACGTAATCCCAATTGACCAGATTATCGAAAAACGCCTTGAGGTAATCGGGGCGCCGATTGCGGTAGTCGATGTAGTAGGAATGCTCCCAGACGTCACAGCCGAGGATCGGCTTGCCGCCGTGCACCAGCGGGTTCTCGCCGTTGGCGGTTTTCGTGACGGTGATCTTGCCGTCCTTCACGGCGAGCCAACACCAGCCTGAGCCGAACTGTGTGACGCCGGCCTGAACCAGATCTTCCTTTACTTTGGCGATCGGCCCGATGTCGGACGTGAGCTGCTTTTCCAGTTTGCCTGGAATCTTGTCGCCGCCACCGTCCTTCTTCATCCATTTCCAGAAATGGGTGTGATTGAAATGCTGCGCCGCATTGTTGAACAGGCCGGGGTTCTTGCCGAAGGTGCCCTTCACGACCTCTTCGACCGGCTTGTTTTCCCACTCCGTCCCCTTGGCCAGATTATTGCCGGCGGTCACATAGGCTTGATGGTGCTTGTCGTGGTGGTATTCGAGAGTTTCGCGCGACATGTATGGCATCAGCGCGTCATACGGATAGGGAAGCTCGGGCAGGGTGAATGCCATAGGTCTACTCCTCAATGTGAAGCCGGGACGGCGGGTATCGGGCGGAGGTAAAACCGTCAGGGAAAGCGAATGGTTCCTCTAAATAGGACCTCCGCGGGGGTTTGGGCAACGGTCGAGCGAGCCGCGCCCAGCGGATTCGTTTCTTCGGGGCTGCGAAACCGCGTCGTCCACACCGGATAAAAATCCTTGCGCGGCCTTGGGAGCGCCGTCACAATACTGCCTTGAAGTGGCTCTTTGCGCGCGTATTGAGCGTCGGGATTCCGCGTATGTACTTGCTTTTGTTAGTGTTTGGCGGAGTATTGACCGCGGCCGGAATATCGCTGGGGGCCTCCGGCGTGTCCATCCATGACCGCACTTTTGACACGACGATCGTGACGCCCGGCGTGGTTGCAGCGGTAGGTGGGCTCCTCCTGATCGGTCTCGGCTTGGCGCTGCGAGTCCTGCAGCGCATTGAGCAGGCGATTGCACAGCGGCGGATCGTGCCGCTGGAGGGGACGCGCGAGCCGGCGCCAATTCCTTTGCCGAAACCAGCGCTTCATCCGGTGACCGCGCCGATAGTGGCGGCATCGGCTCGCGAAAAGCACGTCGAAAATTTGCCCGAGGCAGCCCCCGCGCTGGCACGGCTCGAAAGCAAGCGTGTCGCTGAAGAGGCCGAGCTTTCCTCGCCGCCGGTCATTGAGCCGGCGTTGCCGACGAGCGTGGACGTCGCGGTCGCCGAGGCGGAGAGAGCGCGTACCGCGAAGCGAAGAAACGGCGCGGTACCCGATCGGCTTGCACCGCGGCTCGACATGAGCCTGCGCTCGCCGGGCGCGTCCGAACGGCCAGCCGGTCCATCATTCGACGCACTTTGGCCGAAGGGTCAGCGGCTACTCCGGTCCGCTCCGCCGGTTCCTGCGCAAGCGGCCGTCGCGCCTGCAGAGGAACCGGAGGCCAGTTTTGAACCGGCCGCAGCCACGGTCCAAACGCTCGCACCCGACGCGGTAGCGGACGCGGCGCCAGAGCCGGTCTCGGTGCTCAAATCGGGCGTCGTCGACGGCATGGCCTACACGTTATATTCCGACGGCTCGATCGAAGCGCAGCTGCCGCAGGGGATGCTCCGTTTCGGCTCGATCACCGAACTGCGCAACCACATCGAGCAGAGCGCGTAGATGGGGCGCTGAAGGCTTTTTGGACGTGCCGGGCGATTTACGAATAGCGCTGAACTATATATTTTCCACTATTGGCAATCGCCTTTATTATTTCTTTGTTTTATTGTCTAATTCCACTGCGGTAGTATAGTTGAAGTTGATGCAGAGAATTTGCGTCTCGCTGCATGGGATCCTTCCATGGCTGAAAATTCGAGTGACAACCTTTATATCGAGCTCGCCGCCGATATTGTCTCCGCCTATCTGAGTCATAATTCGGTGCCCAGCAGTGAAATCCCGAACCTCATCAATCAAATCTACGCCGCCTTGAAACGCGTATCGGCGGGCCAAGGGGCCACGGCGGCGGAGCCGCCCAAACCGGCCGTGCCTATCAAGCGCTCGGTGACGCCCGAATATATCGTTTGTCTGGAAGACGGGCTGAAATTCAAGTCGCTCAAGCGCCATCTGCGCACGCGTTACAATCTGACGCCCGATCAATACCGCGAAAAATTCGGTTTGCCGCCGGACTATCCGATGGTCGCGCCCAATTATGCGGCCGCCCGTTCCAAGCTCGCCAAAGACATGGGGCTCGGACAGCAGCGCCGCCGACGCCGAGAGCGTGGCTGAAGCGGCTGTCAGCGCACGGAGACGTTTTTAGAATTTGATGCCGGCGCCGACGCGGACCGTGTTGATATCCAAGCGCAGGCCGTCGACCGGCGAGAAATAGATATACTCGTATTCAGCGCGCACGAAGAAATTCCGGGTCAGCGCAAAGTCCAAGCCAGCACCGATCGTGCCGCCATAAAGCCATTCCGAACTTTTCCCCGCGGTGCCGGTGAAGGAGAAGGGGACGGTAACGCACGGCGGCACCTTGGCAAGGCAAGCAGAGCCGGGAGGATTCTGCTCTCCCGAGGTGGTTGCGCTGATGTTGACGTTGGCGTTCCCGATGGCGCCGCCGGCAAAGGCGTAGGGCAGGAAATTACCGAATGCCCATCCGACCCTTGCGCGCAGCGTGCCGAAATTGAGGTTCGTCACTGTACCGTTGCCAGTGATGTTGACGAGGTAATTGTTGCCCCCGCTGTCCGCCGGTGTGAGGCGCGAGATTGGCGAGTTTGGTGCGGTGAGCGAAAGGGCAGCTTGCTCGTAATTGGCCTCGATGCCCAGCACGACTTTCATGCTCGGGGTCAGGTACTCAATGTTGTAACCGGCAAAGCCGCCGAAGCCTGCTGCACCGTGGCTATCCGTGCCGAGCACTGGCCATGTTGATGGCGCGAACTCACTTTCCAGCGTCAATTCGCGAAGGCTATAGGCAATCGGCGCTTGGGTGGTTTGGCTGAAGTCGCCATCGGCGTCGCTGTAGGCGAAATCGCCGCCGACATAGAAGCCGGTCCAGCTCGTGAAATTTGCTGCGGGGCTGACCGCATGCGAAGCCGGGAACGCATCGAAGTCGTCTGCGAATGCGTTCGGCAACGGAGCCACCGCGCCGGCATCCGCGAGCGGCGGCGGCGACCATTGGCCGGTCGCCAACGCCGGGGTTACGGCCATCGACATCGACACGATCGCGCTCGATAAGCATTTTCGTACTGACACCACACACCCCGCGCCTATCGCAGTTTTCTGTTCTGGCACGGATAATTTGGTTCAAATTGTTTGCATGTTCCTTTATTGCCACGGCGGGCCGCCGTTCAGCATGAGCACTTCGTAAATCAGCGATTTGTACGAGGAAATCAGTTGTTGCCGCCGTCGCATTCGTTAAAGTACGTAGCTGTATAACGCGGCATAAACGACTGCTTGACCAAAACAAAAATGCGTGCCTGTGGCAGAGTGGGATTTCACCGCTGCAACACGCCGACCGCGCGATTGGCGAAACTGAGCCGTTCCGACATCACGGAAACGATATAGCCGAGCAGCGCCTGACTGAGCGCCGGATCGTCTCGCTTGATTTGCTCGTAGTTTCCAGCCGTGAGCTCGTAGAGCACGCTGTCGGCTTCCGCCGCGATGGTAGCGCTGCGCGGACGCCCGGTAATCAGTCCCATTTCGCCGATCGTCGTATGCGGGCCGAGGCTCCGCACGCGCATCGCCCGGCCGTCCCCCACATCGACGACGATGCCGATGCGCCCCTCCAGGATGAAATGCATCGAAACGGCCGGATCGCCTTCCCGGGCGATGATGCCGCCGGTCGGCACTTCGAGGCGTCGGCAATATTCGGCCAAGCGGTCGGCGCTGGCGGCGCTGCCCAGCGCATCGGACCACCATGCCCGCAACGACCGCTCGTCGTCGGCTGTGGTGCGATGGGTCTCGATGATGCTCTGCTCGCAGAACTCCAGCGCGCGGTCGAGATTTGACGCCACAACGAGGTCGTCGGACACGAAACGAGCGGTGCGAAAGGCGCGTTCGAGTTCCGGAGTGAGATTGACCAGCACGAGCCGCGTACCGCATGCGGTCGCCGCTTGCTTGATCTGCGCAAAACTATGCGTCGCCGATGAATCGATGCCGGTGACGAGGCGGAAATCGAAAATCAAAAAGCGGCAATCCGGCTGTGCCGACAACAGTGTCTTGACGTGCTGATAGAGCCGGTTGGCTGAGCCGAAGAACAGGTAGCTCTGCAGCGTCATGCCTTGAATCTCGCGGCCGTGATCGGCCAGCAGCGACAGTTCGTAGGGACCGCGATCGAGTGATGAGCGATATTCAGATCCGTCGAAATTGAATTTGATGGCGTTGACGCGGCTTGCGCTCAGCGCAAAGGTCGCGCATCCGATCACGATTCCGATCAGAACGCCGGCGATAAAGCCGGCATAAATAATCAGGACCGCGATGGCGATCAGCGACAGATATTCGAGCAGCAGCAGGCGCCGCGACGAAGCGATCAGCCATTGATAAACGAGATCGGCGCCGAGATAGAACAAGAGGCCGCCGAGAATGTATTTCGGCACATAGCCGAGAAACGACGGGCCGGCGAACAGTACGGCCGCCGAGATCGCGGCCACGGTCAGCCCGCCGATGCGACTTGTGGCTCCGGCCGTGCGGACTAGCATGGAGCGGCTGAACGACGTGCAGCTCACATAACCGCCAAGTGCCGCGATCGCCACATTGGCAAGTCCCAGCACTTTGAGGTCGCGTTCGATATTGGCGTCGCTTCGGGTCGCAATTTCGAGCCCTGTCGTGTTGAGTAGGAAATTCGTGACGGTGACGAAGATGACGGCGAGCGCGTCACCGGCGAGTGATGGCAGCGCTGACCATGGAAAGCTCTGCAACGGCGTCAATTTCCACGGCGGGTTCAGGCCGGCCGCCGGCTGCAGTCCGAATAGCCAGCCGCCGTCTTGCGCGGCGGCGATGGTCGTGCCGGTTATCAGCAGCACCAGATGCGTCGCCAGCAGCGCCGTCAGCAGCACGCCGGGCATGATGAGCGGGCTTTTGAAGCGGCGCAGCAGCACATAGAGACTAAATGCGACGATGATGCCGGGGACGATCTTGGTCAGGATCGCTAAGTCGGCGAAGGCGCCGATATTGGCGAGATTTGGTCGCTGATCGGTGACGACCTGGACCGCGCCGGTGATCAAGAGCCACCCGGTGGCGCCGAGAAATCCGCCAATGACCGGATAGGGCACGAATCGGATAGCGCGCCCGGCGTGGGTAAAGCCGAGCACACAGAGCAGCAGCCCAGTCAGCGCCGTCGCCAGCGCCACGGCAATCAGTGTCGGTTCGAGCAGATCGGTGCTGCCGCTGGCGACGAGGTGCTGTATGAGGGTCGCAACCAACGCGGCCAGGACGACCGAGATCGAGCTGTCGGGTCCGGCGACGGCAAAGGGCAGCGAGCTACGCAATGCCACGATCGCACCGCCAACGGCAGCCGACAGGAACGTCACCGCAATGCCGTACGATAGAAGGTGTTCGAGCGGACCCGTGAAGATGAGCGCCGCGTAGGACAGGCAATAGGCAATGGACAGAATGCTGCAGACCGTGCCGGCAAACACGTCCGTCAAGCCCGCGCGAAGTGTGTAGTTGCTCACGGAAACCCCTACGCCCGATACGACTGACAATACGATTGCCGGCGCGGCTTGAATACCCGCACCCACTCGTTGCCGGACAAGCGGTCTATGCTAAGCGGCGGTCGCCAGCGCCGCGCGCGCGTCCGAGCGGATGCGCTCGACCATCGAGCGGAAGCCGTTGGAGCGTTGCGGAGTGAGGTGATCGCGCAGGCCCAATTCTTCGAACAGCTTGACGGCATCCAGCTTGAGGATGTCGCTCGCGCCTTTGCCCGAATACATCGCGAACAGGATCGCAATCAGCCCGCGCACGATATGCGCATCGCTGTCGCCGCAGAAGATCAGGACCGGTCCGCCGGCGCCGTTCGGACGCACTGTGGTGTCGAGCCAGACCTGACTGGCGCAGCCTTGCACCTTATTGGCGGCGTTGTGGGCGGCTTCCGGAAGCGGCGGCAGTTCGCGGCCGAGTTCAATCAAGTAGCGATAGCGGTCGTCCCAATCGTCGAGGACCGAGAAATTGCCGATGATGTCTTCGAGTTCAGCCATAGCGCCGATATATCCCCAATCCGGCTTCAGCGCCGGATCGTTCGCCCTGTATATAAGGCGTCTCGCGCAGCAGGTCGACGCATTGGATTAAGGTGAGGGCGTCGAAAAAGTGCGCGCCCTGTCGGAGCTAGGCGGAATGGAACGGGCTAGGCCGCGTGTCTGGGATCCTTGCGCGGCAACGGCGCATGCCAGGCGGGAACCAGATCGGCCGGCGTGAGCGTATTCTGCGAGGCTTTGTCGGCGCCGCTGGCAAGTGAGCCGGTTACCTTCGGCGCATCCTTGGCTGCGTCCTTGTCCTTGGAAGATTCCTTGGACGCCAACGCTTCGGTCAGGAACTCATAGAGCATCTTGGCGCCGGCTTGGGCTTTGTAGCCGAGTTGCGTCGCCACATGCGAACCGACGGTGCAGGCGTCGGGCTGGCGAATGCAGAACTGCCGGAGATCGCCAACCGTGGCAGAGGCGGCCGAAATGGCTTGCGAGGCATTGACCTCCGTCGCCGGCGCGGCCCGCTCCGAAGAGCCGCTGGGCAACAGGATCAGCACCAGGCCGAGCCAGAACGCCATGCGCAACAGAAAGAACATGAGACCCACATCCCCCGCGACATAGATTGCCGCACGTGATGGGAACCTAACAGGCAGCATTGAAGGTGGCGTTCGCTCGCCTGGTACGTTTTTGCCCATAATTGAGGAGAATACGCCGCAAATTTTCGAACAATTGGAAAAAATATAGTTTAGCTAAAATTTTAGCGAACGCGCGACTTCCTGGGCCTTACCGCAGTTTCGAAAGCGCAGAAGTGCCTCAACCACGGGCCGAAATCGCCTGCCATATTCGCCGCAAACATTTGGCAACCGTACGCGGCAACCTGTGATTCACCATGATGGGGATTTGCCGCCGCATCATAGCATCGTAGCGGTCGCGCCATGCCCCATGCCTTAGCGTTCGCTTAAGTGGCCTCTGACACGATCCGCGCCACAGAAAAAAGGGGAGCGCGTCTCGCAAAGCGGGCGTGCGTCGGGAACGTGGGCCTGTTCGCGCCAATACGCCATTATATCGAGACGCTGGTGCATCCGTCGGCGCAACAGGACGCGCTGATGGCGGCGCGTCATCGCGCCTTTATCGCACCGCGTCTGCTCGGCAGCATTATCGCGCTGGCGGCGTTCCCGGTCTACCTACTTATTCGCGGGGCTCCGAGCGTGACGGAACTCCTGATATTCGCCTGGCTCATGGCGCCGATTCTAAGCGCGTATTTTCTGTCTCGCACTGGCCGTTACGAAAGCGCTCACGTGTTGTCGTCACTCGCCTTGACCGGGCTGGTGACTGCACTGGCGGCGGACACCGGCGGTATCGCTTCGTTTGCCGCTGTCTGGCTTGTTGTCGTGCCGCTGGAAGCGTCGTTGTCGGCATCGCGCCGGGTCGTCGCAACCGCCTCGACCTTCGCGCTCGCTGCCGCAGGCCTCTTGATGCTGCTCGGAGCCCAACATTTGCTGTCGCGGTCCAACACGATCGCGCCAGAGGCCTTGGCGATGCTGGGCATCGTTTCGGCCGGACTCTACGCGACCGGTCTGGCGCTCGGCGCGGAAACGCTGGCACGGACCAGCTTCTGGCTGCTCTATGCGGAGGAAGACCGTTATCGGCTCTTGGCGCGCAACATCGCCGACGTCATTACCCGGCACGGCCGCGACGGCGCGGTGCTGTTTGTCTCGCCGGCTGCCGAATCCTTGTTCGGATCGCATATCGCGCAGTTGCACGGTCATGGGCTTTTCGAGCGCGTCCACGTCGCCGACCGGCCGGCCTATCTGACCGCGCTCGGCGATGCCGCCGCCCTCGGTGAACCGCGTTCGGCCGAGTTCCGCGTACGGCGTGAAACCGCCGACGCCGAAGGCCGGCCCGCCACGGAGTTCGTTTGGATCGAGATGCGGTGCCGGCCGTTGGAGCAGGCAAGAGGTGACGACCGTCGCGAAGTCGTAGCGGTCCTGCGTGACGTGACCGAGCGCAAAATGCAGGAGCAGTCGCTGTTGGACGCCCACGCCGAGACGGAGCGCGCCAACGCCGCCAAAAGCCGTTTCCTCGCCACCATGAGTCACGAATTGCGGACGCCGCTTAATGCCATCATCGGCTTTTCCGAAATGCTGATGAAGGAGGAGGCGCTGGCGCTCGATGCCAAGCGCCGCAACGAATACGCGGGCCTCATCAACGGTTCCGGCCATCATTTGCTGGCGGTGGTCAACGGCATCCTCGATATGTCGAAGATCGAGACCGGCAATTTCGAGATTACGCCCGAGCCTTTCGCGCCGGGGCATGTTGTCGCCGCCTGCTGCGGCATCCTCGCGCTGCGGGCGCGCGAGGCCGGCGTGAACCTCGAAAAAGTGGCGGCGGACGACTTGCCGGAGATGGTCGCCGACAAGCGCGCACTTAATCAGATTCTGCTCAATCTGCTGTCCAACGCGATCCGCTTCACCGATCGCGGTGGCACCGTCGCGATCAGCGTGCGTGCGGAAGCGGCCCACATAACTTTCGCCATCGAGGATAGCGGCATCGGCATCAGCGACGCGGATTTGGCGCGGGTCGGCGAACCCTACTTCCAGGCGGGCAGCGCCTACGACCGCCGCCATGGCGGCACCGGACTCGGACTGTCCATCGTCAGGGGGCTGGTGCAGCTGCATGGCGGTGAAATCGCTATCCGCAGCCGCCTCGGTGAGGGCACGCGCGTCACCGTGAGGCTGCCGCTCGATTGCGAGCGCACGCGAGCCGGGAAGAAGGACTCCGCCGGACAAACTGGTGTGATGAGCTATCTGCCGGCCAAGCTCGCGCCACAACCGGCAAGCGCGATGATCACGCGCAAAACCATTCACGACATGCCGGTGAAGAAAAGTGCGTAACCGCCGCAATGCCAAACGTGGCTTCTACGCGCGCACCGCGGCCGCGGGCGGCGCCTTGGCTTCGCGCCTGTGGGTCAACGCGGCCCGACGCCCGGTGGACTCATTCGCTATCCTTGCCGCGGTCGCGGCGAGCGCCATCGTCGTCATCAATGCCGTATTCCTGCAGTCGGGCTCACGACCGGCGCCGTTCGTCGCCAACCCAAAGGCTTCGCAGGCTGCCAGCATTGACGAACGATGGCCAGCGCCGCAGCCAGCTCCCCCTCATTCCGCGGAAGCCGCTGTCACGCCGCAACCCGTCGCTATGCGCCGTAACGATCCGATCGCCGACCTGATCCGTCCGTCACCTCGCATCGCGGCGGTGCAGCGCGCCCTGTCAGACTATGGCTATGGTCAGATCGACGCGTCCGGCATTCTTGATAACGCCACCATCGCAGCGGTCGAGAAATTCGAGCGCGATCGCAAGCTGCCTGTCACCGGAGAGGTCTCGGATCGTCTGGTGGACGCCCTGTCCGCCTTGGTCGGCCACCCGCTGCAATAGCGATATCGCACAGTTTGCGGCGCCACGCGGTTCGAGTCATATCTCGGCGGCCGAGGTGAGCCGAACGATGCGTCTCAAATCCGCGCTATGGGTCGCCGCATATTTGCGTCGTTGTCAGGTTGAAGGCGCCTTCGCGGTCGTGCGCCGTCGCGGCGCAGAAGAGGCCGGGGCCGTTTTCGTGCGTATCAGCCGGCTCGACGGCACCTCCGACCTGTTCGGACCGGCACCGCAAAGCGCGCTCGATACCAGTCGCGGCGCCGACCGCGCGTTCACGCCAAGTTTCGCCCAGCAGCCGGTGCCGGACGCCGCGGTCGAGGCCAAGCTCGAGCGCGAGATGAAATTCGATTCCGACCTGTGGATTGTCGAGGTTGAGAATCCGACCGGCCGAAATTTTCTCGATATCGTAAGTTAGGAAACCTCGCGGCGTTCGTCGGTCCGCTGCGACGCCGGCGCGCGGCGTACCGCGGCCGTTGCAGTGCGGGCGCGGGCGCGCGCCTCGTCGTTCCAGACCAGCGGGCGATGTTTGGCATGCTCGTGCCGATGCGCCGCCTGCCAAATCGCCACCATATGTTCAGCGGCTAGTACCGGCAGTTCGTCGTAGAGCGTGGCAAGAGCATGGACGCGTTCGACCGAATGGCCGACGGTCGTATTAACGAACAACAGAATGCGATAGACCACGTCGCGCGGCATGCTGATCGCCTTGGCGGCGACCACGATCGGCTCGCCGAGCACGTCGCTCGCGATGCGGCGCGCTTGCGCGTACGGAATTTGCAGCGAAAAAGCGAGATGCTGCGCAAAATCCTCGCGGTTGCGGGCGAGCGCGGCGGCTTCCAGCCGACGGCCGACGGTGGCGTCACGCGCGAGCGGAACGCGGCCGACCGGCAGCGGCGCCGCGATTTCGAGGTTGAGCAGAATGAGACGCCGCTCCTCGGCGCTGGCGGCGAAAAACAGCTCGTTGAGCTCGTTTGCGACCTCGGCGGCGATCAGGTCGGACGCCGGCAACGGCAGCGGAGCCTCTTGCTTGCCGTTCGTGGCTTCAAAAGTCGCGGCCTCTTTGGCTTCGAAAGTTGCGGCTTCCGGTGCTTCCGCGACAGCGGCGACCGGTGCGGCCGCTTCGCTTGTCTGCGCTTTGCGATGCAGCACCGGGTGTCCACGCACGGCCACCGCGACTTCGGGTAGATCGGCCGCCAACTGCTGAATGACCCGCACCGGCGGCGACAGATGATGCGCCAGCCGGCCCGCTGTGGCCGCGCGCGTCGCCACATCCACGGCGCCGAGCAGCCGCAACGCGAGCTCCGTGTAATGCCGCTCCTCGTCCGGCGTGTGCGTGAGCTTCTGCACATACAGGTCGGTGAGGACGCGTAACAGCGTGGGTCGCATATCGACCCCACCGCGCAGTCCGAGATGGGTCAGGTTGTCGAGGCCGGATAGGCTGGCGCTTTCCATAACGCGTGACTCAATCGCAACAGGTTCCCCGAGGGCGGATTTGGCGGTCAGCCTAAGTTGTGCCCGTTAGCGGAGCGTTAACCTTGCATGCCGCTTAATCATGGCGATGCCGATTTCCGCGTATCGGGGCAGAACGCCTCCATGCCGGCGGCAGAGGAAAGCGGCTGGTGGGCAACGTTATTAAATTTCCGGACGACGGGCGGATTGTGCGCTTCGGCCGCGATGCGGCGGATGAGTCGGCCACGATCATTATTTTGCCCGTCATCAGGATTGAGCGCTACGCCGATGCGCGCGCCGAGGAGGCCGAGCCCCATACGCACCCGCCGGCGGACAACGGCGGCCGCCGCCGGGTGAGGCGGCGCTGAACGGGTTTTCGCCATGCCGCCCAGCGCCCGTTGCCGACGCGATAGAAGGGCGCTTTGCTTTGCCGTCCTTGCCCTGCTCATGCTTTCCGGTTGCACTAGCGTCAGCGATTTTGGCAGGTTGAGCGACCAGCTGGTCACCGACGACATTCATGCCTGGGTCGGCGAGGAAGCCGCCGCCAGTACCGGCGGGCTGGTCTCGGCTGACAACTTGACCGGCGACGAACAAACACTCCGCGATCTCGCCTTTCCGCTGATCGAGCCACCTTATGACCGCATCCACTGGGATGCGGTGGTTTACGAGTACGGCACCAAGCGATCGTTCCAGCACGAATTGTGGGCATTCGATCCGACCGCTTATTACCGGCATTTGCAGGGGGAAATGTTGCGCTCCAGCGCCGCGCGTTACAATCAATTGATCGACGACATGCGCAACGACATCGTCCGCGTCGGGCCGTTTTTTTTCGTGGCGCGACGCGTTATCGATCTCGACCGGCGGCGCGAGGCCAGCATGGAACAGATTCGCGATCTGACCCCGGCTGAGCGCGTCAACGCGCGGGCGCGCATCGCCGAGAACAGCTTGACGGTCGCCTGGGTGGACAAATCGCTGAGCCAGCGCTGCGCCAGCTATCGCTTCGCGCTCGAACATCTCGCGGTTGCCGAACCGCAGCCCGTCGCCGCCGAAGCGGACAGCGTCCTCACCGAATTGCAGCAACAGATCACCGCAAACCAGGTGGTGGTCGTCGTGCCGCCGCGCGTTGCCGCCATTCCGGCCGCGGTGGCGGTCGCGAAATAATCTACTGCACCGGCTGGATGTCGCAGGTCGCTCCGGCCAGCGCCTGGCGCGCCATCGGCATCAGGCCGGGCTCCGGCGCCAAGGCGCGCAATACGATCAGCCCCATCGTCGACGGTGACTCGATGATCAAGCGGTCCGCTGCAGTCACGTCTTCGTCTTCGGGCAGCGCCGCATGCTGCTCGGGCGTCATCAGATCGAGCTCGATGGAATGCCGGCCCGCGGCACGGTCGTTGATCGCGTAATAGGCGACGCTCTTGCGGGTGTAGAAGGTGACCGACGTATAAGCCTGGCTCACCGGCGCAATTAGCTTGAGTGAACCGCCGGTCAGATCGTAGCGGCATACCGCGGCGGCAAATGCCGGGTCCATGAACGGCATGACAGCGCTTTTCGATGTGGGCGGCGCCAGCGGCACCACGGCGTTGATCGGGGTGAGCGGCGCCAGCCGCGAATAGGCGTCTTGCGTTGCGGTCTGCGGCATCGCCAGCACCGTCGATAGATGGACGATGCCGGCGAGCAGGATAGCGGCAAGAATCCATAACAGGCCGCGGATCATGAGCAGCCCTTTCGCACGATCGCCGGCATCGGGCCTTCTTTGGTCGTCCGTGTCGCGACGCCGATCGGTGTGTCGTACAGCCGCCAGACCAGCACGAATTGTTCGACGCCGCCCGTGGGCAGCCAATTGCCGGGACGCGCCAGCGGCGCCACCGTGATCGCGAAACTGCCGTCGATATCGCGCACGATTTCCTCGCTGGTGAAACCGTGGCGGTCAATCGTATTGGCGACCAGCCGGCCGGCGGGATCATACAGCGCCACCGTCCAATAGCGCGCCGGCGGGGTCATGCCACTGATGGTGAAGGTGCAGCGGCCATCCAAATTGTCGCCGGCGTCGTCGGTGTGGGCATAGAAGGCGATGCCGTCGCCCATTCCGGTCGGTAATTCGCCGCTGCGGGCAATACTGGCGCGGGCATAGGGATCGATATCGACCGACCCGCTTTTTGGCCATGCCGTCCAGGCGCCGATGGTCAGCGCGCCAAAAGCAACTCCGCGCGTCATCGTGAACCAGGTCGCGCCGAGACCGAGCGCGGCTGCTATCAACAGCGTAAAGCACGAACCGAATAACAGGCGCATCTTGCGGGTTTCGGTTTAATCGCCGCGTGGCGAAATGACGGCGCTGTGATCGGCTGCGGTCGCGAAAGTGTCCGTCCGCTTGCCCCCATCCGGCGTGCTGGTGTCGAGCGCGCCGAGCGAGCGGGCAGGGCCGTGCTCTGCAGTGCGTGCATGATCGGCATCATCGAGCATACGCTCGACCTGGATGAGAGCGTCAGTCCCCTTGCGCGTCAGCAATACCGGGTGTGGCGCTTCATTGCCTTTGAATGACGCGTCGACCAAGGCCGGCGCATGCGTGGGCGGCGGCAAGCCCGGCAGCGCCCGCAATTCGACGCCCTGATGCGCATAGGCCATGATGTTGTGCCACGTCATTGCCGGCAGCGTGCCACCCGTCATGCGCTTGGTCGGCGAATAGTCGTCATTGCCCATCCAGACTGCGCCGACGAAATTTCCCGTGTAGCCGACAAACCAGCCGTCGCGCCAATCGTTAGTGGTACCGGTTTTGCCGCAGGTCGGCACGCCGTCGAGTTGCGCACGCCGCCCCGTGCCGTTCTCGACCACCGAATTCTGCATCTTGATCATCTCAACCGCGACCTCCGGGGTGATGACCTGCCGGGGTTTCGGACCGTCACGGTCGAAGCGCCACACCAGCTGCCCGGAATCGGTGCGAACCTCGAGCGCGGCATGAGGCGCAACGGCACGGCCGAGATTGGGAAAAGTGGCGTCGGCGACGGCGTGTTCCAGAACGTTGACGCCGTCGGCACCGATCGGCAGCGACGGCGTATCCGGTAGCGGCGTGTTGATGCCGAAATTGCGCGCGGTCTGTACGATCATGGCGCGGCCCAGCTTGGGATTGCCCTTGCCGAGCATGATCGAGAGCTTGACCGGAATGACGTTAATTGAATGCGTAATCGCTTCCAGGAGCGTCACCGGTCCGGAATAGCCGCCGGAATAATTATGCGGGCACCAATTGCCGATACAGACCGGCGAATCGTCGACGACCGAGGAGGGCGTGAAGCCGTTCGCCAGCGCGGTGGCGTAGACGTAAGGCTTGAATGAGGAACCGGGCTGACGCAACGCGTCGGTTGCACGATTGAACTGGCTGGCACCGTAATCGCGGCCGCCGATCATGGCGCGCACTCCGCCGTCGAGATCGGCGATCACCGCCGCGACCTGGCTGGCGCCGTAGTCACGCCCGTATTGGCGCAGTTCGGATTCGGCCTCATGCTCGGCATAGCGCTGCAGATTGCTGTCGAGCGCGGTGCGCACCACGAACGAGCGGGCGGTGACAGATTTCGGGAATGTCTCGACCAGCCTTCGCATCTCGTCGAAGGCAAAGTCGAGGTAATAATTGGGCGCGTCTTCGGCGGCACGATCAATCGGCGTCGCCGGGTTGCGCCGCGCACCGTAGACCTGACCTTCGGTCATAAAACCGTTATCGACCAGATTGTCGAGCACGACATTGGCGCGCGCGCGGGCCGCCGGCAGATTGACCAGCGGGGAGAATTTTGTCGGCGCCTTGAACAGGCCGGCGAGCATGGCGGCTTCGGCCAGGGTCACGTCGCGGACTGACTTGCCGAAATAATATCGCGCCGCTGCGTCGACGCCGAAGGCGCCGCCGCCAAGATAGGCGCGGTCGAGGTACAGTTTCAGAATCTCGTTCTTGCTCAAGTGCGACTCGAGCCACAGCGCGAGAAATGCTTCGTTGATCTTGCGCTGATAGGTCCGCTCGTTGGACAGGAACAGGTTCTTGGCGAGCTGCTGGGTGATCGTGGAACCACCTTGCACGACGCCGCCGGCCTCGGTGTTGGTGACAAAAGCACGAAACACGCCCTGGATGTCGATGCCGTAATGGTCATAGAAGCGACGATCTTCGGTCGCCAGCGTGGCTTTGACGAGGTTGTCGGGCATTTCGTCGAGCGGCACCGATTCGGTGTGCTTGATGCCGCGACTACCGATGACGTTGCCGTAACGGTCGAGAAAAGTGACCGCGAGGTCGGACTTTTTCAGCCAGTCGTCGTCGGAGGTCTGACGAAAGGCGGGAAGGGCGAGCGCCAGCATGAGAACCAGACCGCCGGTTCCCAGCGTCGCCATTTCCGACAGCGGTTCGACGAGCAGCCAGCGGCGCCAGCCCGCGACATGGGCGCGGTCCATGAAGGCCGTGAATCGCTCGTAGATTTCACGGGTCCATTTGCCGCTCTGGAACACGGCAAAATCGATCCGGGCGTCGATATCGAGCAGCAGCCGTTTGAACCTCGGCCGCCAATCGTCGCCCGAATCGGGAAACATATCGGTCACTTCAGCGCGCTCCGGGAGGGGACGTCGACGTTCGGCCCCGCACCACTTGTCTTAGTAGCCGACGGCGATTTTGCCGGCCAACCATTAGTTATACCGCCTGGTGACAGGTGGTTTAGTTGACGGCGAGGCTCCGGCCAATTCAGTAGCAGCGACAGAGTGAATGGAAATTGGGGGTAATTTTGGCAAAGGGTCGCGCCGGCGGAGAACACCATGGCAACTAACGACGGCAGCTCGGCAGAAGTTCCGTTTTGGCGGCGCAAGTCATTGGAAGAAATGACGGATTTGGAGTGGGAAAGCCTTTGCGACGGCTGCGGCAAATGCTGCCTCAATAAGCTTGAAGAGGAGGAAGGGGCGGCGGAGACCTTCTATACCGACGTCGGCTGCCGACTGCTGGACGGCGAAACCTGCCGCTGCCGCGATTATGGCCACCGGCTTGAACTGGTCGACGATTGCGTGCGCCTGACACCCGAGACCCTCAAAACCATCAATTGGCTGCCGCCGTCCTGCGCCTATGTGCTGGTCGCCGAGGGCAAGGACCTCTATTGGTGGCACCCTTTGGTCTCCGGCGATCCGGAATCGGTTCACAACGCGGGTGTCTCGGTGCGCGGCCGCGTCGGCTCGTCGGAAGTCGACGTCCCGGATGAGGATCTCGAGGACCACATCGTCAACTGGCCGCTCAAGTTGCCGAAACGGGCGCGACGGCGGTGAGGTTACAAGCGGCGCGAAAGTCCGACGCACCCCTGGTCTGCACCGACGGTGGTTGCAAAGCCCCGCGTCGACGGCCAAGTGATGCCGGCCAAGCCCAGCTGCCTTCATGACCAGCGAAATCACCTCAGTGTCCGCACCTAGCCTTGCTCCCGAAGTTGCGGGCGGCGCGCCGCATTTCGCGGACGCCAGCGCTGGCTCCCCCGCCCAACAGACACCGGCACCGCTCGATCACGGCACGGTCCGCACCATCGTCGCCGGCATCATGCTGGCGATGTTTCTGTCCGCGCTCGAGCAGACCATCGTCGCGCCGGCGTTGCCGGCAATCGGTAAAAGCCTGGGCGGCATCGACGACCTGTCGTGGGTGGTAACCGCCTATCTGCTCGCTGTGACGGCGACGACGCCGCTCTTTGGCAAGCTATCCGACATCTACGGCAGACGCATCATCCTGATGTGGGCGATCGGCATCTTCGTCGTCGGCTCCGTTGCCTGCGCGCTGGCGCAGAATATCTGGATGCTGATTCTGGCGCGTGGTCTGCAAGGCATCGGCGGTGGGGGGCTATTGCCGACCGCGCAGACCATCATCGCCGATCTGCTGTCGCCGCGTGAACGGCCAATCGTTATGGGCCGCACCTCGGTCATGTTCATGAGCGCCAGCATTCTCGGCCCGGTACTCGGCGGGTTACTCACCGATCACCTGCACTGGTCGTTGATTTTCTGGATCAATCTGCCGCTCGGCGCCGTCGCGCTGGTCATGACCGAACGGGCATTGCGGCGTCTGCCGCGTCACGATCGACCGCATCAGCTCGATATGATCGGTGGTGCCCTATTGGTCGGCGCTGCGATCGTGCTGCTATTGGCGCTCGGCTGGGGCGGCACGCATTATCCCTGGACGTCATGGCGGATCGTAACGTTGATCGCTTGCTCAGCGGCGCTATGGGTTTTGTTCGCGGTCAGGCTTCTGACGGCGCGGGAGCCGTTTATTCCGGTTGCTATCCTGCGTGGTCGCGTCACCTCAGCGATTACCTGCGCCGCGTTCTTCTCGATCGGTACGATCATCGGCATCACGATCTATACGCCGCTCTATTGCCAAGCCGTGCTCGGTGTTTCGGCCAGTTCGTCTGGGCTGGCCCTGATCGCCTTCATGGCCGGCACGGTCTGCGGCTCGCAGGTTACGGCGCGCGTGATGGTGCGAATTGCGCGCTATTTGCGCGTGCCGATGGTAGGGCTGGCCATCGCTGTCATCGTGCTGGTCATGCTCGGAACCAATCCGACAGGCTACTCGATCGCCAAATTCGTGGCCTTGCTCTTTGCACTCGGATGCGGGCTCGGACCGATGTATCCGATGAGCACTATCCTCATGCAAAACGCGGTCAAACCGCATCAGCTTGGCACTGCGACCGGAACGCTGAACTTTTTCCGTACGCTCGGCGGCGCGATCATCGTCGCCGTGTTCGGTGCCATTGTGCTCGGCGGAGTAGACAGCGGGCCGGGGGTGATGACACTGGAAAAGCTCGCGGTGGAACACGGCGACTTGGCGCCGGCCTTTCATTGGGTATTTCTCGCGGCTGCGCTCTTTCTTTCGATTTCCTTCATCTGCCTTTTCGCCGTTGAAGAGCGGCCGCTGCATGGCCCTGTTCGCCTGGCTGACAGCGCCGAATAGTCGTTCGGCTAGTGTCAACGCCAACAATCACATAAGCTTCCGCCTGAAATAAAAGGGAGGAAGCCATGCCGGGCAGGGTGTTTTCCATTGCTGTGATGGCGGTGACTGCCGCGGCCCTCACAGTCGGTGCGACTCGCGGCGCGACCATCATTGACGATTGGTACGCGGCAAAACTGCCAACGCCGCCGCAGCTAAAGCCGGTGACGCTGATGCCGAAAGAGACCGCGCTTCTGGTTATGGACTTCACGGTGCAGACCTGCACTGTCGATCGCCGCAAGCGCTGTGCCGACTCGGTGCCGAAGGTGAAGGCTTTTGTCGAGGCGGCGCGGGCCAAGGGGGCACTCATCATCTACAGCGTTGCGGTGCCGAAGTCCGTGCCGGGCGATATCTTGAAGGAACTGACGCCCGCGGCGGGGGAGGAAGTTTTGCCGCCGCTCGGGCCCGACAAATTCATCAACAGCGATCTGGAAAAGACGCTGCGCGGCAAAGGCATCACGACCGTTGTCGCGATGGGCACGCAGGCACAGACATCCGTGCTTCATACCGGCGCGGATGCGGCGTTGCGTGGGTTTAAGGTCGTTGTTCCGGTCGATGCAATGTCGGCGGACGATCTGTTTCCCGAGCTCTATACCGCCTGGCACCTCGCCAATGCGGCGCGCATCAGCAATCAAGTGACGTTGACGAAGCTCGATATGATTTCGTTTTAGTTGCTACCGTCCAAACGGGACGGCGCAAGCGGCGAGCCGAGCATGCGAGCCGTGTCGACGATCCAGGCGCGGTAGCGAACGAGCGGTGTGATGCCGGTAAGACCGCCGCAGCCGGCCGAGAGTTTTGGGCCGGTCGACCAACTGACGACGCCGATGATTGCGAGATTACCGTTAGAGTCGCGAAAGGCCGGCGCACCGGAATCGCCGCCACAGGCGCCAAGACCGGGACTTTGCCCTTTGGTGTTCGGATCGAACAAGCGGATTTGCAAAGTGCCGGGCACTCCCGTGACGACGAGCGTTGCGGCGCGAACAGTCCCTCCGGTGCGACCGTCGCCGCGTACGGTAACGCCATAGCCGGCGACTACGAGAGGATCGCCCACAGCCACGCTCGTGCCGTCGCCGACGAGCGGCACCGGAGGAATGCGGGGCGGCAGTGGTTCGGCAAGCTTGATCAGCGCCACGTCCGCCGTGGCAAGATGGGCGAAAAGCCGCTTGAGATCGAATTGCGGATCACGCTCAATTCGCGCGATATCTTTCAGAACCGGCTCGCGCCCCTGAGCGCTGTCGACCAGCTTGTAGTCAGCGCCGGGCTGCACGCAATGCGCGGCGGTCAGCAACAGATCGCTCGCAATTGCGGTCGCGGTGCAGGCTGTGCCGTACGAGCCGAGGATCATAACAACGGAGCGTCCCACGCCCGCGGCTGCAGGTGAAGCACCGCCGACCATCGCCGCGGCTGGAATACCGCCTGGCAGCAGACCCGACGCGACGGCAAAGCCAACGGTTCCTGACAGTGCTAGAGCAGCGAACCGAATCAGTCGACCGGATCCCAGGCGTTTCATTGCGATCTCCAGCGAGTGCTTCACGTCCGAAATATCGAGATTTGTCGCGTTTTTGAGGCATTTGCCCTAAAACGGCCGTTCAGGCGGGGTTCACTGCAAGGCGTTTAGAATACCTAATATGGTTGCCGCGGAGCGATTTGTACTTGCTGCTTTTCTCGCGCTCGTCTTGGCGGGCACTCCGGTTCGCGCCGACGATGCCGCGCATCCCGCTCAGGCCGACGCTACTCAGCCAGCGCATCCCGACGCTGCTCATCCGCTTCGCACCGAGGCCGAGCATGTCTGCCTCAACCAGAAGGAGCGCCGGGCCGAGACGGAAAGCGGCAAACTCATCCGCCTCTCGACGGCCATGCACACGGCAAAACGGCGCATGCCGGGAACAGTGGTTCGCGCGCTGCTATGCCATGGCCATGACGGGCTCGTCTACGTGCTGACAGTCCTTGCACACGATGGCAAAGTGGCGCGGATTGCCGTGGATGCCATGAAGGGCACGCTCGCCGGCGACCACTAAGCGGAGCTTGATTTGCGCCTTCTTGTTGTCGAGGACGACCCCGATCTTAATCGGCAGCTAGCAACCGCGCTGACGGATGCCGGTTACGTCGTCGACCGGGCTTTCGACGGCGAGGAGGGCCATTATCTCGGCGAGAGCGAGCCTTACGACGCCATCATCCTCGACATCGGCCTGCCGAAAATGGACGGCATTTCGGTGCTCGAAGCTTGGCGCCGCGCCGGCCGTGCCATGCCCGTGCTCATCCTCACCGCGCGTGACCGGTGGAGCGACAAGGTGCAGGGGTTCGACGCCGGCGCGGACGACTATGTCGCCAAGCCGTTCCACCTCGAAGAGGTGCTGGCGAGGGTGCGCGCGCTGCTGCGCCGTTCGGCCGGTCACGCCAAAAGCGAATTCACCTGCGGACCAGTCCGTCTCGATACCCGTACCGGCCGCGTCGCCGTCGAAGGCAATCCGGTCAAGCTCACCTCGCACGAATACCGGCTCCTGTCGTATTTGATGCATCACACCGGCCGGGTGGTGTCGCGCACCGAGCTCGTCGAGCATCTTTACGACCAGGATTTTGACCGTGACTCCAACACCATCGAAGTGTTCGTCGGTCGCATCCGCAAAAAGCTCGGTGTCGACGTGATCCAGACGGTGCGTGGCCTCGGTTATCTGCTCACCCCCCCCGATGCGCGCTAACTCGCTCGCACTTCGCTTGTTCATTTGGGCGACCGGGTGGACGGTGGTCATCCTCATCATCACCGGCGTGGCGCTCTCGACGCTCTATCGTCACGCAGTCGAACGCGCCTTCGACCGCCGTCTCGATGTCTATTTGCGCACCTTGGTTGCCGACGTCGCATCGCCCGAGGAAGGCGCCGACAAATACCCGCAATCGATCGGCGAGCCGCTGTTCGAATTGCCGCTGTCGGGTTGGTACTGGCAAGTCACGCGGCTCGACACCAAGACGCCCGAAGTGCATTCGTCCCGCTCGCTGTGGGACAGTAGCCTGCCGCGACTGCCCGACGAGAAAACGTCAACCGATGCCGAATTTCGGCAGGGTTATGCGAAAGGACCCGAAGACCAGGAACTGCGTCTCGTCGAGCGTGACATTGATCTCGGCACCGACGGCCGTTATCTGATTGCGGTTGCCGGCGACGCCTCGGAGATCGACGATGAAACCGGCAGCTTCGAGCGCACTATCATTATAACGTTTACCGCGTTGACGCTGGCGCTGCTGCTGACCACCGCGTTGCAGGTGCGGTTCGGGCTGGCACCGCTAGCGCGTATCTCCGAAGGCCTTGCCGCCATCCGCTCCGGCCGTGCCGAGCGGTTGCAGGGCAAATTCCCGGTCGAAATCGCGCCGCTTGCCCGGGAGACCAACGCCTTGATCGACGCCAATCGCGAAATCGTCGAGCGGGCGCGAACCCATGTCGGCAATCTGGCGCATGCCTTGAAGACGCCGTTGTCGGTGATCGTCAATGAGGCGGCGGCACGCGGCAACGATCCATTGGCCTACAAGGTCCTGGAGCAGACTGACATCATGCGCGATCAGGTCGCGCGTCAACTCGAGCGTGCCCGGCTTGCCGCGCGCTCCACTGTCGTCGGCACGTCGGTGGAGGTGCCTCCGGTCGTCACCGCGCTGGCCCGCACCATGGAGAAGCTCTATCGCGCCCGCGACATCGCTATCGATGTCGATGTCCCCGACCACGCGCGCTTTCGCGGCGAGCAGCAGGACCTCGAAGAGATGGTCGGCAATCTCGTCGATAACGGCTGCAAATGGGCGCAGTCCCGGGTGGCGATCGAAGTGATGGCGGATCAGCCGCCATCCGACGGCGTTAAATCGCGCGTACGTATTATTGTCGATGACGATGGGCCCGGACTTTCCCCCGCTGAGCGCGAGCAAGTGGCTCTGCGCGGACAACGGCTCGATGAGACTAAGCCCGGCTCCGGACTGGGCCTCTCGATTGTGGTCGAACTTGCCGGACTTTACGGCGGCGTGCTCACGCTCGGCACCGCGCCGATCGGCGGGCTGCGTGCCGAGCTCGCGCTGCCTGGCGGATAAGCTTACGAAACTAACGTCCCCACAATTCCTTCGAGGCGATCCGCGCTCCGTCGCAGAGGGTCTTGAATTTCGCCCAGACGATGGTGGGGTGAACTTCCTTCGATCCGGCGAAGGTTGCGAACCCGCAATCGGAGCCGGCAATCACGTTCTCTCGGCCGACGATGTTCGCATAACGGACGATACGCTCGGCCACTAGCTCGGGATGTTCGACCAGGATGGTCGAGTGCGAGATCACGCCGGGGATCAAGATCTTGCCGTCCGGCAGCTTGACCTCCTTCCAGACCTTCCATTCGTGCTCATGGCGCGGGTTGGCCGCCTCGAAGGAATAGGCGCCTGCACGGATTTTCAGAATGATATCGACGATGTCTTTGAGCTCCATGTCGTGGATACGCGGGCCCATATTGATGCCGTAGCAGGTGTGAAAACGGATCTTCTCCGGTGGAATGTCGCGTAGCGCGTGATTGAGCGCTTCGACGCGGATTTCCGCCCATTTGCGGCAGTCGGCGATGCTCGCCTCGGGATGGATGATGTAATAGGTGACGAGCCGCGGATCGTCCACCTGCACCAGAAATCCAGCAGCGACAATTGCCTGGTATTCCTCGCGCATCGCTTCGGCGATGGCGAAGACGTATTCCTCCTGCGACTTGTAGAAAACGTTCTTCTGCCAATCCTCGATGTTGGACGGCGAAATGGCCGGCATGAAGACTTCTTCGGCGTTGACGCCGCCGAGCGCGGCCTTGAGGTTGTCGATGTCGCGCTTGAGCTGAGCGTGGCCCTTGTAGGTGATCGGGCCGGTGCAGGCCATGTGAGTATGCGTCGAAGCTGGGTGGGTCTGCGCATAAAATTCGGGAAACGATAAGCCCTCGCGCGACGTCATCCATTGATTGCGCGGCCCGGCGCGGGTGTCGATTTCGTAACCGCCGAGCCGCTCGTTGATGTAGCTGACGAAGCTCGGTTTGCCGTATTCGCCGTCATCGATCACGTCGATGCCGAGCTCCGACTGCTTCTGCACGATCTCGCTGACGGCTTTGCGCAGGCGAGCAGCGTTGCCTGTGGGATCGAACGCCTTGGCGCTGCCGCTTTGAATAAGATCGAGCAGGTCGGCCGGTCGCGGCAGGCTGCCGGCGTGCGTGGTGAGAATGCGATCGGTGCTGTGTTTCACGGGTGTTCAATCAAGCGTGACGTGGGCGGAGGTGATGACGTTTTTCCAGCGCTCGGTCTCGTCCGCAAAATATCTGGCGGTTTCCTGTGGCGAGCCGCCGATCGGCTCGGCGGAAAGGTTGACGAGGCGCTTTTGAATCTCGGGGTCGTGCAGCGCTTCGTTGACGCCGGCATTGATTTTGTCGACCACCGCCGCAGGCGTCCCCGCCGGCGCGACGAGGGCATACCAGGCCACGGCTTCAAAACCCGGCAGCGTTTCGGCAATGGCCGGCACGTCGGGCAGGCTCGCCATGCGCTTTGCCGACGCCACCGCGATCAGTTTCAGCTTGCCCGCATCGACTAACTGCAACGAGACGCCAAGATTGTCGAACATGCAGTCGACGCTGCCGGCGACGAGATCGTTGAGCGCCGGCGCCGAGCCGCGATAAGGCACGTTCTGCAGCTTCACATGCGCCATCATCTGGAACATCGCGGCAGTGAGCTGCGAGGTGGTGCCGTTGCCCTGGGTGGCATCGGTCACTTTGCCGTCAATGGCTTTCACGTAGGCGATGAAGTCCTTGACATTGTTTGCTTTGACCTTGTCGGGATTGACTACGAGCGCATTCGGCACTCGGGCCATGACGACGATGGGCACGAATTTGGTCGGATCGAAACCAAGGTGCGGATACAGATTTTGATTGATGACCAAAGGTGGCGGCGGCGATGCCAGCAATGTGTACCCGTCGGGATCGGATTTGGCGACGACCTCGGCGCCGATATTGCCACCGGCGCCGGCGCGGTCCTCGACCACGACTGGCTGGCCCCATTTGCGCGACAGCCAATCGGCGAAGATGCGCGGCATGACATCGGCGGTGCCTCCGGCTGGGAACGGCACGACTATTTTCACGGTGCGCGCCGGATAGTTTTGCGCACGGGCCGGCCGCACGGCGGGGGGTGTGAGAAACGCCGTCGCCAGCGCAATGCCTGCAAGTGCCAGGCTGCGCCGCCAAGTCCCGGCGCCATGTTTTCTTGGCTTCATCGCTTTGCTCGTGATTGGTACGAAATCGCCGCAAAACCTTAGCCAATGCATAAACGAGCCGCCAGTCCGCTCCGCCAGGTGCTCAATAGGCGGCAGTTACTCTCGGATCGACGTAGGTGCCGGCCCGCACGAGACACTGCGCGCATCGTCCCTTGCGCCCACCGGCCTAGTTTGATCTTCTATTGGTAGGGCACTGGAGCGGCTTTCCACAGAGAACCTGGGAGAATCTGAAAATGCGTGCACCGCATCTGGCAATTACGGTGGCGTTGCTTTTGGCCGTGTCGGGTTCGTTGGCCGGCTGTGGCAAAGGTCCGCAAGGCGATCAGGGTCCGGCGGGTCCGCAGGGCCCCAAAGGAGATGCCGGTCCGGCGGGGCCGGCAGGTCCTCCCGGGCCGGCCGGTCCGGCCGGTCCGCAGGGCCAAGCCGGTCCGCCGAGCCCGAGCATTCGAGTGGTCAAATCGGATTGCGTCTCGGGTTGTACGGTGCAGTGCCAAGATGACGAGGTTCTGGTGACCGCTTATTGCGGTCCGACACGCAATCAAGCGCAGTTTTTGGGCGAAAAAGGCGCCTCTTGCGGGCCGACAGGATCGGCGACCAATACCCCGCTGGTCGCGGTCTGCGTCGCGTCGCCGAAATAACTGGCCAAGGGACCGAACGAGGTGGCGGCATCCGCCGGTTGCCACCGTCCCCTTGTCCTTATCCGCCTCACGCCGGCTGCCGCCGAAAACGCCGCCTTTGCGTTATCGTATTGAATTCCTGATGCTTTGCGTAACGCCTTCTTAAGCGCCGTCCTATTAAAACGTTAACGGTAAGTCCAGGGCAACGGTCTTTCGAATATGACGAGCGATGGTCAATCCATCGAACAATTGCGGGAATATCTCCGGACGCTCAAGCCGGCGGCGCGTTCGATGCTTGTCCAGGAGCTTGAGCGCGGCCTGTTGCGCGGCGGAGAGAGTGCCGGCAACGAAATAGTGCTGCAGGAATTGCGCCGCGCCATCCGCGCCGATGCCCAGCCGGTACCGCGGATCGGCGACGCGGCGCGGCTGTTTTTCGCCCCGCTCGAGCAGTTCCTGATCGATGCTCGCGCCGAACATAAGCGCGTCGGCCGTATCGCGCGCGTCTCGCTCGAACCGATCTGGTCCTGGATCGGTCGCGATCTCATGCCGGCCGAAGCCAAAGCATTGAGCGAGGATATCAACCGCGCCTTGTTCGCCGACGATCGGGCTAAGGCCGAACAACCGGTTCGCGTGCTGCACGAGCGCGCTATCCTGCGGATGCAGGATATGGTCCCCGGAATCGGTTCCGACGAACGGACGCGACGGCGGCTTGCCGTTCAGGTTGGCACGCCGCGGGCGATGGAAGATCTCACCTCGATGATCGGTCTGTTGTCGCTGCGCGACGTGCTTGCCGATTTTGCCCGGTGGCTGCCCAATCACATCCGCGTTTTCGATCGCGACGAGATCGATGCGGTCACCAAACAGATCGATGCGGCGGTGGCGCAACCATCGTTCGCCAGCGGCGGGATGCGCAAGTCGGATTTTTTCCTCTACTGCCTCATCTTGGTGATGAACCGCTTGGCGGCGCCGTGGCAGCTCATTCGCATCGCCACCCGGGCCGCCGAGAGCGACGATACCGCACGCGTCGCTGAAACTCCCTACGCCGCCGCGGTCACCCTCGTGCTGAGCGAGGCCGAGAGCATGGTCGGAGAGTTGCGTTCCGAACTTCGCGCCGGACGCCCCATCGTGTCGATACTCAAGGCCATTCACGACGCGGCCCGCGGGCTGCGCTCGGAAATGGACTTGTCGGTGGAATCCACGTGGAGCCGCCAACTGGCGGCGATCCGAGCCGAGGTTTCGAGCCTGCTGAAGGCCGAGATCGAGGCGACGCCCGGCTTTGTGCGCCGCCTGTTGCGGCCGCGTCCAGCCCAGGATATCGCTCCAGGCTCGCTGCTCGATTCCATCGATATCAATGAAGCGGAAATGCGGGTCGAGTTTGTCGGGGCGTGTCGGCAATATGCCAGCGAACTGGCCGTCAACGAAGTAACGACCCGCGCCCATTCAGAGTTGACGCTTCACCTGGGGACGGGAACTAAGGTCCTTCTCGATTCGCTACGCCACGCTGGGGATGCCGACCGGCCGTTCCGGCAATCCCAGGTCGACGCCGCCATCCAGTTCTGCCGCACGGTGTTCGGCTCGGAATATGCGGGCCTCCTCGCCAAAGCGGCCGAAGTTGCGGTGCACACCGGAACTACCGAACGACGGCCGGCCCGAGCTTAAGCCCACGGGGCGAGGTGAGGCGTGAGCGTAAAATCGCGGTGCGGAGTGCGAAATTGCCGCGCCGCGGTTCCCATTGCGGCCGCATTCGCGCCGTGTTGTAACCGCGCGGAATGTCGGCGCTTTCAGGCTGCAAGAGCGCTGTGATGGCTCGGTCTGGCGGGTAAAGCGGCGCCGTCAAGCTTTTAGTCCGCTTCGAACGACTGCTTATATGACACTTTGAATCAATGGTGCTTTGGCTCATTTTTGCAGCGATGACGGCCGCGGCAGTCTTCGCCGTGGTGTGGCCGCTTGGGCGCAAACCCAGCACGGGCGGCGGCAGCGATCGGCTCGTCTATCAGGATCAGCTTGCCGAGATCGATCGAGATCGCGCCGCCGGCCTGATCGGGGAGCCGGAAGCGGAATCGGCTCGCGTCGAAATATCGCGCCGGCTGTTGGCCGCCGCGGACGCCGAGGCGCCGGCCGCGAC
>JBAQAB010000556.1:0-12081 GCA_049285535.1 Xanthobacteraceae bacterium | reverse complement strand
TGCCGGCACTGTGGCGGGAAAGCTTTCCGGTGCCTCGCCATGACGGACACAAATACGACCGCGGCCATGCGGTGGTTGTTTCCGGCCCATCCTGGTCGACCGGGGCGGCACGGCTCGCGGCGCGCGGCGCGCTGCGCGCCGGGGCGGGTTTGGTGACCATCGCCAGCCCGCGCGAGGCGCTTCCCGTCAATGCAGCGGCAAATCTGGCTGTGATGGTGCGAGCGGTTGACGGCGCCACCGCGCTCGCAACCTTTCTTGCCGACCGCCGGCTGAACGCGCTGGCTATCGGCCCTGGGATAGGCGTCAACGAGGAGACTTGCGAGCTTGTCCTCGCCGCGCTTTCCGGCGACCGCGCCGTGGTGCTCGATGCCGATGCCATGACGAGCTTTGCGCAATCGCCGCAACGGCTCGCCGAGGCTTTGAAAACGCGCACCGGAAAGGCCACGATCCTGACGCCGCACGAGGGAGAATTCTCCAGATATTTCGGTGCCTTGGACGCGCAAACTAAAGTGGGTTCCAAGCTGGAGCGAGCCCGCCTCGCGGCGGAGATTGCCGGCGCAACCATCGTGCTCAAGGGTGCCGACACGGTGGTCGCGGCAGCCGACGGCCGGGCTTCGATAGCCGCAAACGCGCCGGCCTACCTTGCAACGGCCGGCGCCGGCGACGTTCTGACCGGAATCGCGACCGGCCTTTTGGCCCAAGGCATGCCCGCCTTCGAGGCCGCCTCGGCGGCAGTATGGCTCCATGGCCAGGCCGCCAGCGCGTTCGGACCCGGTCTAATTTCCGAGGATTTGCCGGAAATGCTGCCGCGCATTTACCGGGAGCTGCTCGGTTGAAGTCATGCGTTCGGCTGGCCCGAAACCCGGGCTAATTTTGTAGTAGCCGGCGCGCCTTGCATGATATAAGCCGCGCCACCGGGCCGCCCTGCGCGTCGCGGGCGTGGCGGAATTGGTAGACGCGCGGGATTTAGGTTCCCGTGACGAAAGTCGTGGGGGTTCGAGCCCCTCCGCCCGCACCAGTTGGGCGGTTTTTCAAAAACTTGGCCGGGATGCGCTATCTCGCGCCGTTGAAGAGTAGTGCCGATGCAGGTGACTGAAACTGCCGCCGCGGGTCTCAAGCGGGAATACCGCGTCGTCGTGCCCGCAACCGACCTTAAAGCCAAAGTCCAGGAACGGCTCGACGACCTTAAGGGCCGCGTGCAACTGCGCGGCTTTAGGCCCGGCAAGGTCCCTGTGGCGCATCTCAAGCGTCTTTACGGCAAGTCCGCCATGGCCGAGGTCATTGAGGCCGCGGTCCGCGAGGCCAATACCAAGATCGTCAGCGACCATGGCTTTAAGCTCGCCACCGAGCCCAAAGTGGTGCTGCCAACGGAAGAAGGTGCAGTCGAGGGGGTGATCGAGGGCAAATCCGACCTTGCTTACACGGTCGAGATGGAGATCGTGCCGCCGATCACGTTGGTGGATTTTAAAGCCATCAAGGTGGACCGGTTGACCGCGCCGGTTACCGACGCCGAGATCGATCAAGCGCTACAGACGATTGGCGAGCAGAACCGGCCTTTCGCCGCCAAGAGCGAGGGGGCGGCAACGGACGACCGCGTCACGGTGTCGTTTCAAGGCACCATGAATGGCGAATCGTTCGAAGGCGGCTCCGGCGACGACGTGCCCATCCTGCTTGGGTCGGGTCAATTCATTCCAGGCTTTGAGGATCACCTCACCGGCATGAAGGCCGGGGAGAGCCGCACCTTCGACGTCAAGTTTCCGGAGAACTACCCGGCAGCCACTGTCGCCGGTAAGGAGGCCACTTTCGCAGTGACGGCAAAGTCGGTGGAAGCGCCGGGCGAGATCACGCTGGATGAGGCCTTCGCCAAGACGCTCGGACTGGAATCGCTCGCTAAGCTGCGCGACGCTCTGCGCGAGCGGATCGAGCGCGAGCACACATCGGCCTCGCGCCAGAAAATCAAACGCGCGCTGCTTGATCAGCTTGACGCCGGGCACAAGTTCGAGCCGCCGCCGACGCTGGTGGAGGAGGAGTTCAATAACGTCTGGCAGACGATCGAGAACGACCTCAAGCAGCAAGGCCGCACCTTCGCGGACGAAGGAACGACCGAGGAGAAGGCCCGGGCCGACTATCGCGCCATCGCCGAACGGCGGGTGCGGCTTGGTCTGGTGCTTGCGGAAATCGGCGAGAAAAACAATATCAAAGTGACCGACGAGCAGTTGAGCCAAGCTGTCGTCGCGCAAGCCAGAATGGTCCCCGGCCAGGAGCAGCGAGTCTGGGACTATTATCGCAACAATCCGGGGGCGCTCGCCGCTTTGCGTGCGCCGATATTCGAGGACAAGGTTGTCGATTTCCTGCTCGAACTCGTCGAGGTAACGGACAAGCAGGTATCGCGGGAAGAATTGTTCAAGGAAGACGAGGAATAAGGCTACTTTCCGCTAGTTTTTACGCCTTGCCTGCGCAATTTCTGAGCTTATCTGCAGTAACGGCCTAGAAGAACCCCTCACATTGCCCGAACGGTAAGGCGATGTAGGCGAGCGGCTTCGACAAGCAGACCGACTCAAGCCAAACTAGGCGGCAGGTAGTATTCGTAACTATGACTATCCCCGGCGCGCCGGACCCGGTGAGCCAAATTCAGGTGACCAGGTTTCAGGCGTCCACTTCCAGGTGATCCATGCGCGACCCGTCAGAGATTTATATGCAGCACCTCGTTCCCATGGTGGTCGAACAGACCAACCGCGGAGAACGGGCCTATGACATCTACTCGCGCCTGCTCAAGGAGCGGATCATCTTCATCACCGGTCCGATCGAAGACGGCATGGCCTCGCTTATCGTGGCCCAGCTTCTGTTCCTCGAGGCGGAAAATCCGAAAAAAGAGATCTCGATGTACATCAACTCGCCGGGCGGGGTCGTAACCTCGGGCCTGGCGATTTACGACACGATGCAATTCATTCGTCCCCCGGTGTCGACGCTGTGCACCGGGCAGGCGGCGTCGATGGGCTCACTGCTGCTTGCGGCGGGCGCCAAGGATCTGCGCTTTGCGCTGCCCAACGCCCGGATCATGGTGCACCAGCCGTCCGGCGGGTTCCAAGGCCAGGCGACCGACATCATGTTGCATGCCCAGGAAATCCTGAACCTCAAGCGCCGGCTGAACGAAATCTACGTCAAGCACACCGGCCAGCCGCTCAAGAAGATCGAGGATGCGCTGGAACGCGATATGTTCCTGACGTCCGAAATGGCCAAGGATTTCGGTCTCATCGATAAGGTGATCGAGAAACGTCCGGACGAGCCGGGCCTCAAAACCGAGCCCGTCCTCAAAGGGGTAGGCTAAGTCGGGTGCGCCCTCCCGCCACAAAAGGGGCCGATTCATCGGTCCAAAGCGGGGTCAGGCTCCCTAGGTCAAGCGTTTTCTCGGCGTGTGATCCAGAAAACACACTGGCGCAATGTCGCGTTATCGTTAATGGATTCTTGATTGGCACGCCGTTAGCATGTCCGCTTGTGTCATAGAGGTGACTATTGGCAGGGTGGCGGCTGAGGATACGGAACTGGCGGTGCCGGGACGTGGTGGTGCTACGGAATATTAGCGCAGGTTCGCCTAGGATATAGAGTTGCGGTGCTGCGCTGGCGAAGACGGAGAATGGAATGAGCAAGGTTGGCGGCGGCGACTCGAAGAACACGCTCTATTGCTCGTTCTGCGGCAAGAGCCAGCACGAGGTGCGCAAGCTCATTGCCGGGCCGACCGTCTTCATCTGCGACGAATGCGTCGAACTGTGCATGGACATCATCCGTGAGGAGAACAAGTCCTCGCTGGTGAAATCGCGTGACGGCATTCCGACGCCGCGCGAGATCCGCAAGGTTCTCGACGATTACGTGATCGGCCAGGATCACGCCAAGAAGGTGCTCTCCGTCGCGGTCCACAACCACTACAAGCGGCTCAATCATCAGTCGAAGCACAACGATGTCGAGCTGGCGAAGTCGAACATCCTTTTGATCGGCCCCACCGGCTCCGGCAAGACGCTGCTCGCCCAGACGCTGGCGCGCATTCTCGACGTGCCGTTCACGATGGCGGACGCCACTACGCTGACGGAAGCCGGCTATGTCGGCGAGGACGTCGAGAACATCATTTTGAAGCTGTTGCAGTCGGCCGACTACAATGTCGAGCGCGCGCAGCGCGGCATCGTCTATATCGACGAAATCGACAAGATTTCGCGCAAGTCCGATAACCCGTCGATCACGCGCGACGTGTCGGGCGAGGGCGTGCAACAGGCGCTGCTCAAGATCATGGAAGGTACCATCGCCAGCGTGCCGCCGCAGGGCGGCCGCAAGCATCCGCAGCAGGAGTTCCTCCAAGTCGACACCACGAACATCCTGTTCGTCTGCGGCGGCGCGTTTTCCGGCCTCGAAAAGATCATTTCCGCGCGTGGGCGTTCCACCTCGATCGGGTTCGGCGCCCGGGTGGCGGCGCCTGAGGATCGCAAGCAAGGCGAGATCTTTCGCGAAGTCGAGCCCGAGGATTTGCTGAAATACGGGCTCATTCCCGAATTCGTCGGCCGGCTTCCCGTCGTCGCGACGCTGGAGGATCTCGACGAGCCGTCGCTCAAGCGCATCCTGACCGAACCGAAGAACGCGCTGGTGAAACAGTACCAGCGCATGTTCGAGATGGAGACGGTGGATCTGACGCTCGCCGACGAAGCGCTTTCCGCGATCGCCCGCAAGGCGATCGATCGCAAGACCGGCGCGCGGGGCTTGCGATCGATCATGGAGACCATCCTGCTCGACACCATGTTCGATCTGCCGAGCCTCGAAGGCGTCGAGGAGGTCGTGATCTCGAGAGAGGTCGTCGAAGGCAGCGCGCGGCCGCTCTACATCTATGCCGATCGCTCCGATCGCGCCGGTGAGACCGGCGGAGCGAGCGCCTGACGGGTGGGCACATCCGGCACTCGCGATTCGGTGCGCGGTCATTCTCTCCGCCTCCGCGGCGCGCAAATTTGCTCGAAAAACCGGCCTTTCTTGACAGTCCCGCGGGGCGACGCCACCTATAGTGCGCAGTTCGTCGTCACAGCGCATTCGGCGGGTCTCGATGGACGTGCCTACAATAAGGAATAGGGGCCATGACAAGCGCCGCCAAACCGAAGCCGCTCCTGACAGCCGGTGAAAGCCGGGCCTATCCGGTGCTCCCTCTGCGGGACATAGTTGTTTTCCCGCATATGATCGTTCCGCTCTTCGTCGGCCGCGAGAAGTCCATCAAGGCGCTCGAGGAGGTGATGCGTTCGGACACGTTCATCCTCCTCGCCACGCAGAAAAACGCCTCCGACGACGATCCGGCAACCGATTCTATTTTCGGCGTCGGCACGCTCGCGAGCGTGCTGCAGCTGTTGAAGCTGCCCGACGGCACAGTGAAGGTGCTAGTCGAAGGCGCCGCGCGCGCCCAGGTCAAGCGCTATACCGATCGCGAGGAATATTTCGAGGCGGAAGCCGAGGTTATCGCGGATTCGGCGGGCGATCAGGTCGAGGCCGAGGCGCTGGCGCGTTCGGTCGTCAACGAATTTGAAGGCTATGTGAAGCTCAACAAGAAGGTGTCGCCGGAAGTCGTCGGCGTGGTCCAGCAGATCGAGGACTATACCAAGCTCGCCGACACGGTTGCTTCGCACCTCGCGGTGAAGATTCCCGACAAGCAGCTGATCCTGGAGACGCCGGTCGTCACCGAGCGGCTGGAGAAGGTGCTCGGCCTGATGGAGAGCGAGATCTCCGTGCTGCAGGTCGAGAAACGCATCCGCACGCGGGTGAAGCGTCAGATGGAGAAGACGCAGCGCGAATATTATCTCAACGAGCAGATGAAGGCGATCCAGAAAGAACTGGGCGACGAAGACGGCAAGGACGAACTCGCCGAGCTCGAAGAGAAGATCAAGCGCACCAAGCTCTCGAAAGAGGCGCGCGAGAAGGCCCAGCACGAGATCAAGAAGCTGCGGCAGATGTCGCCGATGTCGGCGGAAGCCACCGTCGTGCGCAACTATCTCGATTGGCTGCTCTCGATCCCATGGAACAAGAAGTCAAAGATCAAGAAGGATCTCACGCTCGCCGAGCAGATCCTCGACGCCGACCATTTTGGCCTAGAAAAGGTCAAGGAGCGCATCGTCGAGTATCTCGCCGTGCAACAGCGCGCCAATAAGCTGACCGGCCCGATCCTATGCCTGGTCGGACCGCCCGGCGTCGGCAAGACCTCGCTCGGCAAGTCGATCGCGAAAGCGACCGGGCGCGAATTCGTACGCGTGTCGCTCGGCGGCGTGCGTGACGAGGCCGAGATTCGCGGCCATCGGCGGACCTATATCGGCTCGATGCCGGGCAAGGTCATCCAGTCGATGCGCAAGGCCAAGACCTCGAATCCGCTGTTCCTGCTCGACGAGGTCGACAAGATGGGCGCCGATTTCCGCGGCGATCCGTCTTCGGCGCTGCTCGAAGTGCTGGATCCGGAACAGAACCACGCCTTCAACGATCATTATCTCGAGGTCGACTACGATCTCTCCAACGTGATGTTCATCACCACGGCGAACACGCTCAACATTCCGCCGCCGCTGATGGACCGCATGGAGATCATTCGCATCGCCGGCTACACCGAGGACGAGAAGGTCGAGATCGCGCGCAAGCACCTCATCCCGCACGCCATCGTCAAACACGGTCTGGAGCCGAAGGAATGGTCGGTCGACGACGAGGCCTTGCTCACGATCATTCGCCGCTACACCCGCGAAGCGGGCGTGCGTAATCTCGAACGCGAGCTGTCGACGCTGATCCGCAAGGCGGTCAAGGAGCTCACGATCTCGAAGCAGGCGTCGGTCGCCGTCACCGGCAAGAATCTGCCGGATTATCTCGGCGTGCCGAAGTACCGCTATGGCGAAGTCGAGGACGAGGATCAGGTTGGCGTCGTCACCGGTCTGGCCTGGACCGATGTCGGCGGTGAGCTGCTCACGATTGAATCGGCCATGATGCCCGGCAAGGGTAAGATGACCGTCACCGGCAATCTGCGCGACGTCATGAAGGAATCGATCTCGGCGGCCGCCTCTTACGTCCGCATGCGTGCGGTGGCCTTCGGCATCGAGCCGCCGTGGTTCGACAAACGCGATATCCACGTGCACGTGCCGGAAGGCGCGACGCCGAAGGACGGTCCGTCCGCGGGCGTCGCCATGGTGACCGCGATCGTTTCGGTGATGACCGGCATCCCGGTGCACCGCGATGTCGCGATGACCGGAGAAATCACGCTGCGCGGCCGCGTGCTGCCGATCGGCGGCTTGAAGGAAAAGCTGCTCGCTGCGCACCGCGGCGGCATCAAGACTGTGCTCATTCCGGAAGAGAACGCCAAGGATCTTGTCGAGATCAACGAAAGCATCAAGAGCGGGCTCGATATCATTCCGGTGTCGCGCATGGACGAGGTGCTGGCCCGCGCGCTCACGCGCAAGCCGGAACCCATCGTCTGGGAGGAGTCGACGGCAAAGCCCGTCGACGTCCCCGAGCCGGTGGTCGAAGAGGATTCTTCCGGCCTTACCGCGCACTGAACGCGTCAGCTCAAATCGCAGACGGCGCCCCATTGGGCGCCGTCTTTTTGCGTGCCCAGTCTTTTTGCCTGCCAAGGCCGGCGGCAATTATCGATTCCTTAGCCATATCGGTGTCGACTGCGTACTGGGCGATCGGCCCTGCTGTATTGTCGAAATGCTGTTGTCGGAACAGCGCAAGATGACCCGATATGCTCGCCCTGTGAAAGGCCATGCGCGCGGCGACAACCGCGCGCAGCAGGTATTTATCGTCGTGATCGCGCTCGCCGCCGTGCTTGGGCTCGGTGGGGTCGCGACCGATCAATATCTGGCGGCGGTGACCAAGCGTCAGGCCGGGGGTACTTATCGCGCCGCCAAAGGCGACGATATCTACACCGGCGCGCTCCTCTACATGCCGGAAACCGGCAATGTTTGCCATCAATGGCTGTTCGACAATCAGGACGGTCAATTCACCGACAAGGGCGAAGTCAATTGCGATGACGTCGCGGATCAGGGACTCGACAGTCCTAAGAATTGGTCGAGCTCCCGTATCCGTGTGATCAGCGACGGGTTCCGCCACTAGGAGCTGATCTTTCCGGTCGTCCTTCGCCGCCACAAGTGCAGCTCGCGAAGGTCGGAGGGCTAGGTCTCATTTTTCCGGATTACCCACGGGCGCATTGCGGAAAAAATCCGATTCACGTGCGGAAAAGAGTTTGGCTCAGCCCACAACTTTCGCTACATTTTGCGGATGGTCGGCTGCGGTGTCGGGCGAACGCCGGGCAGTAGCAAATCGGTCGAGGGACGCGTGTACAGAACCATTCATCCGTTTGCCGGATGCGTCGCGCTGGTGTTTGCAACTGGTCTATCTGGCGCTCTCGCGGCCGACGATTTTCCGCTTGCGGGGAGTTACACGCAAAACGTCGCCTGCAAGGGTGACGGCAGCGATCCAGCCATGGCCAAAGTGACGATTTCGGCTCAGGAAATCGTGTCCAATGTCGGGGTCTGCAGCATCCTGGATACGAAGAAGGATGGAGGCAGCTATGCCGAGCATGTCGAGTGCAAGTTCCCCAGCGGACCGCTGATGGGCAACATTACGTTCACGCCCAAGCCGGACAATACGGTCGAATTCGTCGACAGCAACGGCACCTATAAGGCTGTGCTGCACCGTTGCCCGGATTCCACACCAGGTGCCGCGGCGGCCAATAAGTGATTTCGATATCGCGGCCGGCTTGAATGACTGAACAGGGAGAAGTGCGAAAATGAGCTTTTATCAGGGCTTGCAAGCGGATTCTGTGCAGTTCCGCAGCTACAATGGCGATCAGGGCGATGCCTATTACGCCCGTCCGACGCGTGCCGGAAAATTTCCGGGCGTCGTCGTCATCCATCATTTGCCGGGGTGGGACGAATGGATCATGGAGGTGGTGCGCAAGTTCGCCCATCACGGCTACGCGGCGATCTCGCATCATCTTTATTTTCGTGAGGGCAACGACAGTCCCGACGACATCGGCGCGCGCGTGCGCGCGGCCGGCGGCGTTGCCGATGCGCAGGTCATAGGCGACACCGCGGGTGCGATGGCCTATCTGCGCGCGCAGTCGAACAGCAATGGCAAAATCGGCGTGATCGGTTTCTGCTCCGGCGGCCGCCATGCCTATCTCGCCGCCTGCACCTTGCCGGGCATCGACGCGGTGGTCGATTGCTGGGGCGGCAATGTCATCGTCGACGATCCGAAGCAGCTCAACGACAAGCGCCCGGTGGCCCCGATCGATCTGACCGATAAGCTGAACTGCCCGCTGCTCGGCATTTTCGGCAACGACGATGCCAATCCGACCGCCGACCAGGTCAACCGTACCGAGGCCGTGCTCAAGAAGCTCGGCAAGAACTATGAGTTTCACCGCTACGACGGCGCCGGGCACGCTTTCTTCAATACGTTCCGCGACGCCTATCGGCCCGATCAGGCGCTGGACGGCTGGAAGAAAGTTTTTGCTTTCTACAACCGCTATCTGGCGACATCCGCCGCCAGCATTGCCGCGGAATAAATTCGGAGAGGACGATCATGTGCTCTTACATCCTCGAAAAGGCGGCGCCGATCGGCAGCGCCAAAGGCCGTAAAGGCTGGATGCGGATCGACACCGCCAATGTCTATTTCGATCATCCCTATTACTCGACGCTCGATCACGTGCTGGCCATCGACTTCACCAATGAGGGCGAGGGCGGGCGTGATCGCGTCGCGGTCGAGCTGTCTGCCGAGTCCGCGCGCGCGCTGGTCGAGCGGATTCTTGCCGCGCTGGCGAGCGGGGAGGTCGCCCACGCCGCGCCACCGACGGCTGCGGAGTGAGTATTGGCTGGCGGCCTTCGTCTAGCGAACGCCGCCGGAGTTGACGACCGGCCCGGAATACTTTTCGAACCGCTTGCGCAGGTCGGCGACCTTGGTCTGGTTGGTCAGAAAAGCCTGATAGTCGGTCGCAACCTTGTAAGAGAAGATCGGCTTGTATCCCGCCGGCGGCGGCACGTCGCTGCGTCCGGACCAAGTCTCTGTCGCGATCTGCTGCTTTGGTTCCAACAGCCAAGTGAGAAACAATTTTGCCGCATTCGGATGCGGCGCGCCCTTGAAGATGGTGCCCGCCAGCGGCCAAAACGGCGTCGCGTCCTCCGTCGCAAAATGCGTGTCGACCTTCATGCCCTGCTTTTTCAGCACGGTCGTGATGTTGTAGATCGAGTCGAAGGTGGCGAGGTTCTGCCCCGAGCCGATGCTGCGCTGCTCGCCGAGATGGCCCTGAATGAAGTTCGGCTTGGCGACCATATATTTGTCCATATAGCTCCAGCCGTATTTCTGCACGATGTGGTAGAACACCCACAGCGTGACGTCGTCGTCCGCCGGATAGGCGGTGACGATCTTTCCCTTAAACTGTGGTTTTAGGAAATCGAGCGCTGAATTCGGCACGTCCGCGGCGGCGACCTTCTCGGTGTTGTACATATAGGGGACGGCATTGACCATTGTCGCCCAGAACGCGCCGTCGGGATCCTTGAAACGGCGGTCGATCTTGTCGAAGCCGGCCGGCTTGAAATCGATGAGATGGCCGTCGGCTTTCCAGCGCACGAAGTCGGCGATGGTCTGCAAGATCGCCGTGTCGACCTCGAGCTTGCCGGCGGCGATCTGCGCGTCGATTTTCTTGTCGAGCACGTTGGAGAAGCCGCCGCTGATTGAGACGGTGATGCCGGGATAGCGTTCGTTGAAAATCTTCGCCATCGCCTCCCACGGCGCGGTCGGACCGCCGACGTAGAGCACGAAGGCGCCTTCGCTTTTGGCTTTGGCATAGAGATCGTCGAGCGACTGCGCACGGGCCGGAAGCGCGCCGACCGCAATAAAGCCCAACGCCGCTGCAAGCCAGGTAAGCCGGATGGCCACGATGATCCTCCCCCTTGTTTTGCCGGGAGGATCGCCGTTTGCGGCCGTAAAAACAAGCGGCCTAGACGTGTATTCATTTGCCGTCTCGCCAAGGCCGGCAACGGCATGCTAACGGAACCGGATTGACGCGCCCATGTCGCGCGCTGCGTGTGATTGAGGAAACCGAGCAATGAAGATCATCGCCTATCTTCTCGCCATTATTTGCGCCATCGTCGCCGTGATGTACTACAAGGTGCAAGCTGGTTCCCTGCCGGCATTCATGCCGGGCTACGCCGAAGGCTCGACTCATATTCACCACCTGCATGCTTACGCCGCCGGTGTTGCCGCCGTCGTGCTATTCGGGGTCGGCTGGTTTTCCGGGCGGCGCTGATCCTTCGCCAGGAAATGGCGCGCTTGCCCGAGCGCGCCGCTAGAATACGCCGCGCAGCTTGCGCTGCACCCTTTCATCGAATCGCGCCACGCTAACAACCACCCGCTGATGGCTGCCGCCGCCGATCGATTCGAAATCGTCGCGGGCCTCGACGCGGAACGTCACCGTGCGGCCTTCGAGCCGTATCACCTCCGCAGTCGCAGTGACCCGCAAGCCGACGGGGGTCGCGGCGGTATGACTGACGTCGAGATGGATGCCGAGGCTTTGGTGGCCGGTCGGCAAGAGATGTTCGATCGCCGCCAGCGCCGCGGCCTCGATCACGTTGATCATCACCGGCGTCGCCAGCACCGCGATCCGCCCGGAACCGACGAAGGGCGCCGTATGCTCGGGTCCGACCACGATCGCGGAAGAGCCGGTGAGGCCCGGCTTGATCCGGGCGAGAACGTCGCTGATTCGGGGAGGGGAGGTCATGCCGCCGCTTTATAGCGCCAATTTGCGCCATGGTATCGCACCCGCTTTTCGGTGCTACTATACACTCCGACAGTCAGGGGAAAACGCCATGCTTAGCCACGCCTCCCGTACCCTTTTCTTGACCGCCGCGCTCATCGCCGTGCTGCCAAGCGCTCCATCATTGGCAGTGACGGCGAAGGAGAAGATGGCAACCTGCAAGTTCGGCGCCGACGACCAGAAACTGGAAGGTGGGGCGCGCACCAAGTTCTTGAAGAACTGCATGGCCAATCGGAACGATCCTCGCGGCCCCACGTCGGGCGCGGCGGGTGGACCAC
>JBAQAB010000555.1:0-2811 GCA_049285535.1 Xanthobacteraceae bacterium | reverse complement strand
GGTGTCGTGATAGGAAACGTAAAGCGGATCGTCTTTAGGCCACGCACAGCGCAATAAGCCGTCGGCGTGAACGGGTGCTTTCATTTGGCGGCCTCTGCTTCACCAGGAAAGGCAAAGCGCGCCCAGTCCGGTTTGACTAGATGGATCGAAGCTTCTCCTGCATGAAGCCCCTCGCCGCGCGAATGCGCCTCAGCGACGCGATCGAGCCGCATCAGCGCGATGCCGCGTCCGCCTCCGGCGGAGCCCATGGTGCCGATCTGGCATTCGGCCGCCGTGATCGCGGCGCCGGCTTCCGGCGCAGCCCCGTCGTATCGGACCGGCACGGCGCGCGTGCGCGCGGTGCCGCGATGCTCCATCCGCGACACGACTTCTTGCCCGACATAGCAGCCCTTGCTGAAATCGACGCCGCCGAGCTGGTCCATGTCGGTCTCGTGCGGAAACGCATCGCCATAGCTGAAATCGACGCCGCCTTGCGGTAAGCCGAGCGCAATGCGATGGGCGCCGTAATCGTTTGCCGGGACGAGATCCGCGCCGAGTTCGGCCGCCGCCGCGGCGGCAAGGCGTGGCGCAATCATCAGGCGAAGCCCGAGCGCCGGCAGGCGCGGATCGGCGTAGCACAGGCCGTATTTGGTGACGCCGCCGCCGTCCCAGGCGGCGAGCACGCCGAGCGTCTCCGACAGATCCTCGATCATCACCTTGGCGCGCAATTTATAGAGGTTGAGTTTTTCGACGACCGTTGCGACGAGCGCCCGCGGCGCATCGAGAAAGAAGCCGCCGCCGGCCGCCGTCGGTGCCTCGGCTACGAAGAAATCCGCGATGATTTTGCCCTGCGGCGTCAACAGCGCGCAGAACCGCGCGGCGCCGGGCGCGAGCTCGAGCATGTCGGCAGTGACCAGCCCATGGAGGAAATTCCGCGCACCGTCCCCGGCCACCTTGATGACGCCGCGGTCCGGGAGGAGGGCGGCCTTCATGCGATCTTGGTTCTCATCGGTCAAAGCCTCGCTCGGTTCATGCCTAAGCCCGCGGGGCCGTCATCGCAAGGTCATTCTCGACGCCGATTTTCGTACCTATCGTGAAATCGGAAGCATTCCGTGGAATTGGCGGCCGGGCCTCGGTGTTTTGTTTGCTATGGCGGCGGCGGGCGCGGAACGCGAATCTGGAACCGAGAGTTAGCTTGCCCGGCGGCGTTAAATTGAAGGTTCCGAAAGCCCATGACCAGCGACCTGTTATTTGTGTGGGCGATGATAGTTTCGCGGCAGGCTGGCCTTCGCGGCCAATTCCGGCGGGCGGGGGCGTCGTCGCGGATACCGCTCGAAATCGTCGAAGCGGCGGATGCAACTGCAGCCTGCAATTCTCTCGGGGCCGGCATCGATCTCATCTATCTCGACGGTGATCTGCCGGCGGCGGAAATCACCGAGGTGGTCGCGTCACGGCCTGCGGCCGACAGGCCCCCGTTTACTGTCCTTTTGGGATCGCCAAAGACCGCCGGCAAGGTATTCGAGACCGACGGACTTGCTGTTAAGCCGTCAGGGACCGAAGCCGTGCAGGCGCTGATCGACCGCTCGGTGCGCGTGCGGGCACCGAGCCGCGCCTTGGTGGTCGACGATTCCCCGACGATGCGCTCGATCGTCAGGAAGGCCCTCGCGGCGACGCGTTTCCAGTTTGCCGTCACTGAAGCGAGCGAAGGCCTGGCCGCGCTCAAATTGGTGCGCGAGGGCGACTTCCACATCGTCTTTCTCGATTACAACATGCCCGACTTTTCCGGGCTCGAGACGCTCGCCGAAATCAGGCGCGAGAAACGGGCCATCAGCGTGGTGCTGATATCGTCGACCCAGGATGAGACCGTCGCCGAACGGGCGCGCGCCGACGGCGCGGCCTTTATCAAAAAGCCGTTTTTCCCGGCCGATATCGAGAATGCACTCTGCAGTTTTTACGGATTGCGCGCGCTCAATCAAAAGCGCGCGTGACCTTGATCCCGAAAAGCGGCTACCGCTTTTCGGAAAAGAACACGCGCAATTGAAAGTTGGCGGCGTTACTGCCGCGACAGCTCGACGGAAAATTCGCCGTTGCGAATGCGAGCGCCGAAATTTTCGGTAAAGCGGGCGGTCGCTTCCTCGCCATAAGTCGAGATCAGCTCGGCCAGCGCCAGAAACAGCGAGGTCTGCGCCAGGCAGTCGCCGTCGATGCCATCGTGCGAAGCTTCAGCCCAGGCGTCCTGAAGAAAAGCGAGCGCTCGCCGTTTCTGTTCGTGCTCGGCCAAGGCCTCGTGGGGCGCATGATTTTGCGTCGCCATTCTCATCGTTGTCACGCTATCGCCGCCAAGCGGCGTCCCTACCCAAGACCGCACGTTAGCACGGCATGTTGGGGCTTTTGAGGGCGAAGTTTAAGGCAGGGTTAATGGCCGCGGCACCGGCTTTTCGGCGTTAATTGGCGTAGCGGGCGGTGATATCGCGGGCGATCTTGGCGCCCTCCTGAAGGTAGCGGTGGATAACGACGTCGGCCGCCGGCGTGCAGGTTCGGTAACTCTCTTGGAAGCCGCGATAGCCGCGATTGAAGCTGGCCACCATCTCGTCATGGCGGTTGCCGGCGGGCGCCTCGGCGTCGATCAGCGCCTGCGCCTCGCTGCGCCATTTCTGGCCATCGTTGAAATTGCACAGGCCGCGCAGGAAATGCAGCGCGCCGAGGATTTCCGACAACCGTTCCAGATCGGGATCGTAGGGCGCCGGCTCGTCCTGCACCACGGGCGGCGGCGGGCCGGCTGGCGCGCTGGGCATGGCCGGTGCGGCGGGTTTTGCCGGAGCGGGCCTGGCC
>JBAQAB010000554.1:0-8036 GCA_049285535.1 Xanthobacteraceae bacterium | reverse complement strand
AGTCAAGCCCGGCATGGAGTCGGAATTCGAAAGCGGCGTCAAAAGCGCGGCGCCGATCTTCAAGCGCGCCAAGGGTTGCCGCGCCATGGAGCTGCGGCGCTCGCTGGAAAAGCCGTCGCGCTACCGGCTGTTCGTCGCCTGGGAAACGGTCGAGAACCACACCGACGACTTTCGTGGCTCGCCTGACTTTCAGGAATGGCGCAAGCTGGTCGCGCATTGCTTCGCCTCGCCGCCGGAAGTCGAGCACGTGGCGCAGGTACTGCGTGGGTTTTAGGCCCGCGCCACGTTGGCGCTGCGCGCCGGCACGCCGAATTCGCGGCGGCAGACTTCGGCGAGCGCCGCGATCCCCTCGCGTATTTCGGCATGCGTCGGGCTGGCGAAGCACAGCCGCGTGCGGCTCCTGCTGTAGCTCTTGTCGACGGACCATTCCGGGCCCGGATTGATGGCGACGCCGGCGGCGAGCGCCGCTTGGTAGAGCTTGAGCGTGTCGACCTGATCCGGCAGTTTGACCCAGAGAAAAATGCCGCCTTTCGGATCGTCGAACTCGGCCGCGGTGCCGAAATGCTCGTTGAGCGCATCCATCATGGTTTCGAGCTTGGCGCGCAAGCCGCGCGTCAGCGCCGGCACATGGACGTCGAAATGCGCCGGGCAGAATTCGCCGAGCACCATTTGCTCCAGCGCGCCGGAGCCGGCGTCGGTCTTGATCGCCAGCATGCGCGACAGCAGCTGCCATTCGGCGACGATGTAGCCGACGCGCAACGCCGGCGCGATCGACTTTGAGAACGAGCCGATATGGACGACGGCAACGTCTTTGCTCATGGCGTACAGCGCGAGCGGCCGTTTGCCGTCCCAGATCAGATCGGCATAGCAATCGTCTTCGAAAATCGGCACGCCATGCTCGCCGGCAAGCCGCAGCAATTCGTGCCGGCGCGCCTCGCTCAAGATCGTGCCGGTCGGATTCTGCACGGTCGGGATGGTGTAGATGTATTTCGGCCGCACGCCGCGGCGTTTGAGATCGGCAAGCGCCGACGCCAGCGCATCCATGCGCATGCCGTCGCGATCGAGGGGGATGCCGATGGCGTTGACGCCGAGCCGCGTCAACCGGTTGATCGAGCCTTGATAGCATTCCTGCTCGATGATCACGGTATCGCCGCGCGCCAGAAAGATGCCGTTGACGAGATCGAGCGCCTGCAGCGAACCGGAGGTGATAAGGATATCGTCGGCGGCGCAGACGATGCCGGCGCTGCGCTTGAGCTTCTGCGCCAGAAATTCACGCAGCGGACGATAACCCTGCGGCCCGCCGGCGAGACCGTACGTCGCAAGGTCCCTGCCCTCGCGCGCCAGCACGTCGCTCATCGCCTTGATCAGCGCCTCGACCGGAACCTGATCCGGGTCGTTGTTGCCGCCGACGAAACTGTACTTGGCAAGGCCGTTCCATTTCGCTGCCGGCGGCGGCAATCCTGGCGCCAACAGCGGCGCGAAATCGAATGCGGACATGGGCGCTTTCTCCTTTGCCGCAACCTAGCGCGTCATGGCCGGGCTTGTCCCGCCTGCGGGCCGTAGCGCAGCCCCCAATGGGCCATGCTACATCACCCTTCGGCGGGCGAAGGCCCGGCCACCCACGACTTTAGCATCGTGACTCGCTAAACACTTGGATGCCCGGCACATAGGCGAGCGAAGCGACGCCGTTCTTCGAACGGCTATGGCCGGGCATGACGGCGAAGAGGGCAGCCGCGATGCTTCGACTTTGGTCAATCTTGACTCTGCTTGCGTGCGTGTTCGCCACGCCGGCGGCGGCGCAATATCCGGATCGGCCGATTCATCTCATCGTGCCGCAGGCTGCGGGCAGCGCCACCGATACGGTGGCGCGCATTCTCGCGGCGCCGCTGACGAAGGAGATCGGCCAGCAGATCGTTGTCGACGATCGGCCGGGCGGTGCGTTTACCGTCGGCCTCGACCTTACCGCCAAGGCGCCGCCCGACGGCTATACGATCTGCCTTGGACCGATCGGCGCGCTCACCATCAGCCCGCATCTGGTCAAAGACCTGCCTTACGACGTCGCGCGCGATTTTCAGCCGATCGCGCTGGTGCTGCGCGGACAACTTTTGCTGGCGGTGTCGCCGACGACGCCGTTTCAATCGGTCCAAGAGCTGATCGCCTATGCCAAGCAGAACCCGGGCAAGCTTTCCAACGCGTCGTCGAGCAACGGCTCGCCCGGGCATGTCGGCGGCGAATTGTTCAAGTTCATGACCGGAACCGACATCGTGCACGTGCCCTATAAAGGCGGCGCGCCGGCCATCAACGATCTAATCGCCGGGCGCGTGCAGTTGATGTTCGAGAGCCTCAACTCGATCGCGCCGTTTGCGCGCTCGGGCGCGGTGCGGGCGTTGGCGGTGACGGGCGACCACCGCTCGCCTGCATTTCCGTTCTTGCCGACTGTGGCCGAGGCCGGCGTGCCCGGCTATTCGGCGCCGACCTGGGTCGGCGTGATCGCGCTGGCCGGCGTGCCGAAACCGATCGTAGACAAGCTCAATGCTGCGATCAACAAGGCGATTCAGTCGGGAGAGTTCCAGGCGCGCTTCGCCGCCATCGGCGACGAGCCCGCCGGCGGCACGCCCGAGGAATTCGCCGCGCTGATCGCGTCAGATTCCAAGAAATGGGGCGAGGTGATCGCGCGGGCAGGCATCAAGTTCGAGTGAATGTCATTCCGGGGCGACGCGAAGCGTCGAGCCCGGAATCCATAACCGCAGGTCAGCGAATATGGATTCCGGACTTGCCGCTTCCACCTGCGCGCTCCGCGCTACGGCGCACTCGAACCCGCCGTAGCTCACTTAAACGAGCGAAGGCGGGTCGCGGCAATCCGGAATGACGGGCGCACTTTCCTCGCTGCCGGACTCGTCCCATATTGTGCCGATGGCGAAAGGCCCGAAACAGCGCGATCCCGCCAAGCATTCGAAAAAAGACCCGGCCAAGCCGACCCGCGCCAAGGCGGCGCGGCCGGATATGCCGGTGCTCGACGATTCGCTGGCGGATCTGCTCAATCCGGCCATCGGCCAGGGCACCGCCGGACTTGGCGCGCAAACCGGGCTGCAGCAACCGCCCGATAATTCCTGGGACCGCCGCGCCGACTTCGCCAATGCGCATCGGGCGCGCGCCTCGGTGGCGCGCGGTTTTGGTGAGCCGCCGCAGCAGGGCTATGTCGGCAAAAGTCCGGTCGCGCCGGGCGAACTCGATCCCGATCTGGCGAAAGCCCTGGGGATCGACGAAGAGACCGATGCCGCCGAGCGCGGCGGCGTCATCAAATATGGCGAGGAAAATAGCCGCAAGCGCATGCGGCCGATGCCCGAAGGCGGTATCGGCGCGTTCGGCAGCGCCGCCAGCCAGCAATCGCTCGACCGGCTGCTGCGCGAGGGCCGCGACGAATTCCGCGCCCAGCCATTATGGGCGCCGCACCGGCCGCCGCGGCCGGACAAGTCCGAGGGCGGCCGGAAGCTCGTCATCAAATCCGATTTCGATCCCAAGGGCGATCAGCCGACCGCGATCAAGGACCTCGTCGAAGGCGTGCGGCGCAACGACCGCACCCAGGTGCTGCTCGGCGTCACCGGCTCCGGCAAGACTTTCACCATGGCCAAGGTGATCGAGGAGACGCAACGCCCGGCGCTGATCCTGGCGCCGAACAAGACGCTGGCGGCGCAGCTCTACGGCGAGTTCAGGAGTTTCTTTCCCGACAACGCGGTGGAATATTTCGTCAGCTATTACGACTACTACCAGCCGGAAGCCTATATCCCGCGCACCGACACTTATATCGAGAAGGATTCCTCGATCAACGAGCAGATCGACCGCATGCGTCACTCGGCGACGCGCGCGCTGCTCGAGCGCGACGACGTCATCATCGTCGCCTCGGTGTCCTGCATCTACGGTATCGGCTCGGTCGAAACCTATTCGGCGATGACGTTCACCATCAAGCACGGCGAGAAGCTGAACCAGCGCCAATTGCTCGCCGATCTGGTGGCGCTGCAATACAAGCGTTCCGGCGGCGATTTCTTCCGCGGCTCGTTCCGCGTGCGCGGTGACGTCATCGAGATTTTCCCGGCGCACTATGAGGATCGCGCCTGGCGGGTGTCGCTGTTCGGCGACGAGGTGGAATCGATTCACGAGTTCGATCCGCTCACCGGCCAAAAGACCGACGAGCTGGAATTCGTCAAAATCTACGCCAATTCGCACTACGTGACGCCGCGGCCGACCCTGCTGCAGGCGATTTCCGGCATCAAGTTCGAATTGAAGCAGCGGCTCGAGCAGCTCAACGCCGCCGGCCGGCTCCTCGAAGCGCAACGGCTCGAGCAGCGCACGCTGTACGATCTGGAAATGATGGAGGCGACCGGCGCCTGCGCCGGCATCGAAAACTATTCGCGCTATCTCACCGGCCGCAAGCCCGGCGAGCCGCCGCCGACCTTGTTCGAATACGTGCCGGACAATGCGCTGGTGTTCGTCGACGAGAGCCATGTCACCGTGCCGCAGCTCGGCGGCATGTATCGCGGCGACTTTCGCAGGAAGGCGACGCTGGCCGAATATGGCTTCCGGCTGCCGTCCTGCATGGACAATCGGCCGCTGCGCTTCGAGGAATGGGATGCGATGCGGCCACAGACGCTCGCCGTGTCGGCGACGCCCGGCCCGTGGGAGATCAACGAGTCCGGCGGCGTGTTTACCGAGCAGGTGATCCGCCCGACGGGGCTGATCGATCCGCCGGTCGACATCCGGCCGGCGCGCACCCAGGTCGACGATCTGGTCGGCGAAGTGCGGCAGGTGGCGCAAGCCGGCTATCGCGCGCTGGTCACGGTGCTGACCAAGCGCATGGCCGAGGATTTGACCGAATATCTGCACGAGCAGGGCATTCGCGTCCGCTACATGCATTCCGACATCGACACCATTGAGCGAATCGAAATTATTCGAGACCTCCGCTTGGGCGCTTTCGACGCGCTGGTCGGCATCAATCTCTTGCGCGAGGGTCTCGACATACCGGAATGCGCGCTGGTCGCCATTCTTGACGCCGACAAAGAAGGCTTTCTGCGCAGCGAAACCTCTCTGGTGCAGACCATCGGCCGCGCCGCGCGCAATATCGATGGCCGCGTCATTTTGTATGCCGACCAGGTCACCGGCTCGATGGAGCGCGCCATGGCGGAAACCAGCCGCCGGCGCGAGAAGCAGGAAGCCTACAACACCGAGAACGGCATCACGCCGGAGAGCGTGCGCAAGGGCATCGGCGACATTCTCAACAGCGTCTATGAGCGCGACCACGTGCTGATCGGAAGCGGCGACCCCGGATCGGGGTCCGGGGCAAGATTCGAGGAAGCCGCCACCATAGGCCATAATTTCCAGGCGGTGATCGGCGACCTCGAAACCCGCATGCGCGCCGCCGCCGCCGATCTCGACTTCGAGGAGGCCGCCCGGCTGCGCGACGAGATCAAGCGGCTGCGTACCACCGAGCTCGCCGTCACCGACGATCCGACCGCGAAGTTCCTACCCTCCCCTGCAGGAGGAGGGTCGTCCCGCCGTAGCGCGCAGCGCGAAGGCGGGCGGGGTGGGGCCGTCAGCCGCGCGCACAAGCCCAGGCTCGATGAAATGGGGATTGCGCTTTATCACGAAGTGGCGCCGCATCGCGCAGGTGGCCGCGACGCCCCGCGCAAGCCCAATCTCGACGAGATGGGACCTGGCGTGGAATCCGTGCCGGCGAAAGACCGCTCCGGTCCGCGCTCGACGCTCGGCCGCCCCGGCATGCGCGGCGGCTTTAAGCCGCGCGGGCGCTAGACTTGCGCCAGCTACGGCATTGCCGTAGTATGGCGTGAATGCACACGGTCATCGAAACGACACCCTATCTTGTCGATGCCGAGCGTGCGGAAATTACGCGTTGCGGCGAGTGGCCGCAGCAAGCGCGGCGGGGCGCGCGTTATTTTCTCGTTTGGCGGCGACCATGTACCGGTATTTTTGCTCGCTGTCTTCGCCAAGAATGAAAGATCGGACCTGTCACAGGCCGAGCGGAACGGAATCGCGCGAATGGCGGCGGAACTATTGGCAACCTACCGGAGCAAGCGATGACCAAACGCGCTTTCGACAAGATCACGGCCGGCCTGGAAAGCGCGAAGGCTTACGCCGGCGGCACCGCAGACAAAAGGAAATATCGAGTTCATGTGCCGGAGAAGCTCGATGTCAAGAAAATCCGGAGCGGCCTTGGTCTGTCCCAAGAAGCTTTCGCGCGGAAGTACGGCTTCGCCCTTTCCGCAGTGCGCGATTGGGAACAGGGGCGCCGGCGGCCCGACCGCAGTGCGCGTATTCTGCTTAAAATCGTCGAGCGCGAGCCCGAGGCGGTGACGCGTGCGCTGGCAAGTTGAGAGATAGACCCGGCACCGCGGTCAGCGCGGCTCGCGGGGGGGGGCGGGCGGCGGCCGGCGCGATATCGCTTTGCCGGGCCGATCGGTCTAGTTTGCCCCACGCGCTTGCGAATCACTTAACCGCGAACCCCGGAGGCCGCCATGGCGAAAGGTCAGATGCGAAGCAACAAGGAAAAGAAGAAGCCGAAGCAGGACAAGAACGCGAAAAAAGGCGGCGCCGCCGCTCCCTCGCCATTCGCCAACATGCACAGCCAGAGCCAGCCCAGCGGCAATCCGTACGGCAAGAAGCACTAGCCGGTGCGGCGCGCGGGCATGGTGCGATATCGCACCTGCCACTTTGCTCACGTCAATTGACGTTCACGGCCGGCGCCAAGCGCGCGGCCGGCGAGCTATGCCGTCGGAACAGGAACCAAGCCATCGGGGTCGAGTTGAGCCACATCACCTCAAATCGCCAGGAGTACCGCGATGGCCGCAAAACAGAAGACGCTCGACGATCTGTTCGAAGACACGCTGAAAGACATCTACTACGCCGAAAACAAAATCCTCAAAGCCCTGCCCAAGATGGCGAAGGCCGCGCAATCCGAGGAACTCAAGGACGCTTTTGAAAAGCACCTCAAGCAGACCGAAGGCCAAGTGAAGCGGCTGGATAAAGTGTTCCGGCTGATCGACACCGCGCCGAAGGGCAAGAAGTGCGAGGCGATCGAAGGCATCATCGAGGAAGGCTCCGAAATCATGAAGGAGTTCAAGGGCGCCCCGGCGCTGGATGCCGGCTTGGTCTCCGCCGCACAGGCAGTCGAGCATTACGAGATCGCGCGCTATGGAACTTTGAAGCGCTGGGCCGAGCAGATGGGCATGGACGAAGCCGCGAGCCTGCTCGACGAGACATTGACCGAAGAGAAGGACACTGACGAATCGCTCACCGAGCTTGCCGATTCCATGATCAATCAACACGCGGAAGCGGCGGAATAACGCCGCCGCGCGCACGCTGCTGCGTCCGCAAGACGATCCGACGTGCGAGGACGGCCGCGCCGGCGTTGAACAACGCCGGGCGCTTCTTTGCGGTAGGCCGTCCGGCTTGGCCCGCGCGCGGCTAGCCGGTGATCACTTCGGCAATCATCATGTCGTGCGGGTTGACGATCAGAAGCTTGCCGTTGACCTTGGCATAGTCATAGGGCCGCAGCGCGGGAACGGCGCTAGCCGTTTTTGCCGGGATGGCGTGGACCGTCAGCGTGCTCGGCACCGCCGAGCTCGTCGCCGGCTGGAAGCTCGACGGCGCGTTCGACGCCTTGGCGCCGTTTAGATCGTTCCACGCCGTCTGCTGCTGCTGGCTCGACAGGCTCAAACTGTCGCTCGCTTTCGGCGCCGACGACGAAAACAACGCCGCCGAAGCCGGAACGACGGCCAGCGCGGCGCCGGCCAGCAGCACTGCCGCGGCTAACGTCATTGTGGTTTGAGATTTCATTGGCGATCTCCTCCTTGCGGAATGATCGCCCCGTGGCAGAAACGCACGGCGCGGGCAGGCTGTTTCGTTACATCGGGTTCATGTGGCGCGGCGGGGAGTCGCGGGGGTGTGGGAAATGGTCGTGGCTTCGCCGACGACGGCCGTAGCCTTTAGGGCCTAGTTCCGTTATTCATTTGCTTCATGGTCAA
>JBAQAB010000553.1:0-1941 GCA_049285535.1 Xanthobacteraceae bacterium | reverse complement strand
CCAGGCCGCGGCCGACCGCGGCGACGATAGCCTCGCCCCAGCGTGAGCGCTCAAAACCCTTGGGCAACGAGCGCAGCGTCTTGAGCCGCTCGGCGGTGGTCGGCGCCTGTACGGCGATATCGGCGATCGCCTCGTCTTTGAGCACGCGCGAGCGCGGCACGTCGCGGCTCTGCGCTTCCTGCTCGCGCCAGGCGGCGACCTCGATGAGCACGGCAAGCTCCTTCGGCTTGCGCACGCGCGTCTTCAGCCGCTTCCAGGCGTTCTCCGGCTCCATGCGATAGGTCTCAGGCGAGGTGAGCACGCTCATCTCGTCCTCGACCCAATCGCCACGGCCGCGGTGCTTGAGGTCCTCGACCAGCGCCAGATAGATGTCGCGCAAATGGGTCACGTCGGAAATGGCGTAAGCGAGCTGCGCTTCCGACAACGGCCGGCGCGTCCAGTCGGTGAAGCGATGCGACTTGTCGAGCGAGTCGCCGGTGATGCGGGCCACCAGTTGTTCGTAGGAAATGGAATCGCCATAGCCGAGCACCATGGCCGCCACTTGCGTGTCGAAGATCGGATGCGGAATGAGCTTGGCGGCGTGCCAGACGATTTCGATGTCCTGGCGCGCGGCGTGGAAGACTTTCATCACCCGCTCGTCCGCCATCAGCGCATAGAATGGCGCGAGATCGATGCCGGGCGCCAGCGCGTCGACCACCACGGCTTCGTCGGGCGAGGCCATCTGCGCCACGCAGAGCAGCGGGTAATAGGTCGTCTCGCGCAGGAATTCGGTATCGACGGTGATGAAAGGGTGGCCGGCCATGCGCCGGCATACCGCCACCAGTTCCGACGTTGTTGTTATTGGCTGCATTGCGGCTGGGGTAACGAAATCTAACGCCATTGGAGGGAGTGTGGTTCAGGTCCACCGCCGGTGGCAAGCCCTCGTTGGTAAGCCCGCCGGGCTCGAAAAACGGCGTTATCGGCCGCGAATCCTGGGCATAAAGATGAATTCCCAGGGGCTCGGCATGGCCCCGACCGGGACTTCGATCAGCGTCGGGTCGCCGCGATTCGCCAAGGCCCGCCGCAACGCGCCGCGCAGCTCCTGCGGGCTCGTGGCGCGCAACCCATCGGCGCCAAAACTTTCGGCGAAGCGGACGAAGTCGGGATTGGCGAGATCGCTGCCGATCAGGCGATTGCCAAATCTCTCCTGTTGAATGCGCCGCACATTGCCGAAGGCGCCGTCATTGAAGACGACAGTGACCAGCGGAATGCGGTGGCGCATCGCCGTGGCGAGTTCATTGGCGGTGAACATAAAGCCGCCGTCGCCGGAGATGGCAACGACCGGCACGTCGGGCCGGGCGTGCTGCGCGCCAAGCGCGGTAGCAAAACCCCAGCCGAGATTGTCCTGATAGCCGGGCGACAGGAAGGTGCGCGGCTTATAGACCGGCAACAGCAGGCGAGCGGCAAAACCGACTTGGGTGACTTCATCGACGAAAATGCCGTCCTCCGGCAATTCATCGCGGATCGCCTCCAGATACGCGATTTGCGGCGTCAGTTTTTCCAGCCGCTTGCGCCAGGCCGCCTGGCGCTCCTGCATTTCGGCTTTGCGCGATGGCCGCTTGATGGTGTGCGCCGGCAGTTCGGCAAGCAGCGCCTGGAGGATCGGCTTGGCGTCGCCGGTCAGCGCGACGGCGGGCTTGTGCAGCCGGTTGTGCTCCTTAGGGTCGGCGTCGACGCGAATGATCGCCAGTTCGCGATCGACGCCCCATTGCCGCAATTGCGTGAGCAATCGCGTGCCGACCGCCAGCACCACGTCGGCCTCGCCCCACAGATCGCGGCCGAGCGGCAGCGTCACGCTCAACGGATCGCGGCTGTCGAGCACGCCGCGGCCGCGGCGATAGGCAAGCACCGGCGCCTGCAGCAGCGCCGACAGCGCGGTGACTTCCGGCGACGCATCCTGCG
>JBAQAB010000552.1:0-6879 GCA_049285535.1 Xanthobacteraceae bacterium | reverse complement strand
CCGTCGGAAACGAGCCGGTCGACAATGCCAGTTACATTGCCGTTCGAGACCATGAGAAAACGCGAAATCTCGCTCATCAGCATGCCGTCCGGCTTGCGATAGAGCGCGGCCATCACGTCGAAGCGCGGCAGCGTCGCGTTGAATTGCGCTTTCAGGCGCTCGCGAGTGACCCCTTCAATCAGCCTGCTGGCGCGCAACAGTCGGATCCACAGGCGCAGCCGCGCCTTGCTATCGGCCTCGCGGCGCTGGGCGGGCACCGGCGCGCTCACCATGTCTCGCCCCCGGATACTGAGATCGCCTGGCCGGTGATGGCGGCGCTTTCTTTGCTGCACAGCCACACGACCGTATCGGCCACTTCTTGCGGCTGAAGGAAGCGTCCTTGCGGATTATTAGCTGCGAGCACCTGACGCGTGTCAGCATTGCTAAGATTCGTTCTTGCGGCGATAAGATCCACGGCGCGGTCGAGCAACGACGTCTCGGTAAAACCGGGACAGACCGCGTTGACGGTGATGTTGGCCTTGGCGGTTTCGAGCGCCAAGGTGCGGGCCAGGCCGACCACTCCATGCTTGGCGGCGACGTAGGGCGCTACATAGGGATAACCTTTTAGGCCAGCGGTCGAGGCGATGAAGACGATGCGTCCCCACTTTTTCTCACGCATGCCGGCTAGCGCTGGCTGCACCGAAAAAAACGCGCCCGTGAGGTTGACATTGATGATCCTGTTCCAAGCCTCGTGCGACACTTTCTCGGCGGGGGCGCTCTCAGCCATTCCAGCATTGGCGACGACGATGCTGAATTTGTCGCGCGCCATTTGCGCGCGCTGATAAAGCTGGGCGATCGATGCCTTGTCGGTCACGTCGGCGGCTTCGGCATGAATGTTGTCATGCCGCGCAGCCGTCAATTCGAGCTCTGGCCGGCGGCGGCCGCAGATCGTCACGTTCGCACCAGCTTGCGCCAATGCAAATGCGATCGCGGCGCCGATGCCGCTGCCACCGCCCGTCACTAGCGCGTGTTTTCCTTCAAGGCCCATGATCATACAGTCGTCGATACGGGTTCGGAGCTGCCGGACAGGCGGTAAAGTTGATCGCGGCCCGGATAATATGGCTGCGGCCAGGTTTCGCCGCGGTCGCCAAGCTTGGCTGCGGCATGTAACGTCCAGTACGGATCGGCAAGATGCGGCCGCGCCAGGCAGACGAGATCGGCACGACCGGCCATCAGGATCGAGTTAACGTGATCCGGCTCGAAGATGTTGCCGACTGCCATCGTCGCCATGCCGGTTTCGTTGCGGATGCGGTCGGAGAACGGAGTCTGAAACATGCGTCCATAGACCGGGTGCGCATCGATCGAGGTCTGGCCCGCGGAGACGTCGCAAATATCAACGCCAGCCCCTTGCAGCATGCGGCCGATGGCAACTGCGTCTTGCGGCTGGATGCCGCCGGGCCCGACCCAGTCGGTTGCGGAAATGCGCACTGAGATTGGCTTTTCCGCCGGCCACACCGCGCGTACCGCATGAAAAATTTCCAGCGGGTAGCGCATGCGGTTCTCCAGCGAGCCGCCGTATTCGTCGGTCCGCCGGTTGGTCAGCGGCGTAATAAAAGAAGACAGCAGATAGCCGTGCGCGCAATGGATTTCGAGCAGGTCGAAATCCGCGCGTTGCGCCATCTCGGCTGCAGTGACGAACTGCTGGAGCACGCGATCCATATCGGCGCGATCCATGGCGTGGGCGCGCTGGTTGCGCTCTGACCACGATGTCGCAGACGCGGAAATGACCGGCCAGTTGCCGTCTTTGAGCGGCGCATCCATTTCTTCCCAGCCGAGCTGGGTCGAGCCCTTGGCGCCGGAATGGCCGAGTTGGCAGCAGATTTTTGCGTCGGTTTCGCGGTGTACAAAATCGACAATGCGCTTCCACGCCGCTTCGTGCGCCGGAGCATACATGCCGGTGCAGCCAGGCGTGATGCGGCCTTCCGGACTGACGCATGTCATCTCGATGCAGACGAGACCGGCACCGCCCTTGGCTCGCTCGCCGTAATGAACGAGATGCCAGTCCGTCGGACAGCCTTCGACCGCCTTGTATTGCGCCATAGGCGACACGACAATGCGATTTTTCAGCTGCATATCGCGTAGCTTGAATGGCGCAAACATCGGCCGCCGTACTTTGTTGTCGCCGGCCCCAGCAAGCCGTTGAAACCAAGCTTCCGCCGCTTCGAGCCAATTTTTGTCACGCAGCCGCAAGTTCTCGTGGCTAATGCGCTGCGAACGCGTCAGCAGCGAGTAGTTGAACTGCACCGGATCGAGACCAAGGTAGCGTTCGACATCCTCGAACCATTCCATTGAATTTCGCGCGGCCGATTGTAGGCGCAGCACCTCGGTGCGGCGTTCATTTTCGTATTTTGCGAACGCCGCCTGCATGGTCGGCTCGGTGTGCAAATAGTTCGCCATCGAGACCGCGCTCTCCATGGCGAGCTTGGTTCCCGAGCCGATCGAAAAATGCGCCGTGGCGGCGGCATCGCCCATCAGCACGACGTTCCGGTGCGACCACGTCTGGCAAAGCACGCGGGGGAAGTTCAGCCAGGCCGAGCCACGGATATGCCCCGCATTCGACAACAGGCGATGGCCGCCGAGATATCGGGCGAAAATGCGTTCGCAGGCACGGCAGTTTTCCTCCTGGCTCATCACGCCGAAGCCGAACTTCTCCCATGTCGCCTCGGAGCATTCGACAATAAATGTCGCGGTGTCGGTGTCGAACTGGTAGGCGTGCGCCCAGACCCAGCCGTGTTCGGTTTCTTCGAAGATGAAAGTAAATGCGTCATCGAACTTCTGATCGGTGCCGAGCCAAACGAATTTGTTCTTGCGCTTGTCGATGGCCGGTTGGAAATAGTGCGCTAATTCGCCGCGTGTCTTTGAATTCAAGCCGTCCGCCGCGACGACCAGGTCGTAGTTTTCGGCGAGTTCGCCGGCGCTGGCAATTTCGGTCCGAAAAACCAGCTTCACGCCAAGCGCGCTGGCGCGCTGTTGCAACAGCATCAGCAGCTTCTTGCGCGCGATGCCGGAAAAGCCGTGGCCGCTCGATACAATTCTCTGACCGCGATAGTGCACCGCGATGTCGTCCCAGTAGGCGAAATGGGCGCGGACCGCCGCAGCACTGACCGGATCGTTGGCGGTGATGTTGTCGAATGTTTCGTCGGAGAAGACCACGCCCCAGCCGAATGTATCGTCGGCCCGGTTGCGCTCGAACACGGTGATGTCGTGCGCGGTGTCGCGCAGCTTCATGCTGATTGCGAAATAAAGCCCCGCTGGGCCGCCGCCGAGGCAAGCAATCTTCACGTGATGCCGCCCTCCTTGTTCATTACCACAGCATGGCATCGCAGGTGAATTGTTTCAAGCTTGAACATTTAAGTATGAAGGTTTGTAATCTGGCCCCGCGCCTGGCTTCCGCTCGCGGCCACCCTATGCCATCATAGTCTTGTATTGCTTGGGTTTTTTGCGCTGGCAACGAGGTCGAAGGCGGAACAATGAGCGGGAATCCATCGGTCGCTTCGGTGGTCGGGCGAGACCTTGCCGGCTATGGTGCGCGGCGCTGTTTTGGTCTACTCGGCACCGCAAATTTCAAGGTGTCTCATGCGCTCGTCGAGAATGGCGTCGAGCTGATTTGCGCGCGTCACGAATGCAACGCCGCCAGCATGGCAGACGCCTATGCCAAGGCAACCGGCGAGCTGACCCTGGTTAGCGTTCATTCAGGCCCTGGACTGACCAATGCACTGACAGGGATTGGCGAGGCAGCAAAAAGCCGGACGCCGCTCGTGGTGCTGGCCGGCGACGTGCCGACCGGCGCCGTGAAGAATAATTTCTATATCGAGCAGTCCGAGATAGTGCGCGCAGTCGGCGCGGTTTCCGAACGGCTGCATACGGCGGCGTCCGCGCGCGAGGACGCGCAGCGCGCGGTGGCGCGCGCCTTGCGCGATCGTCAGACCGTGGTGTTGAGCATGCCGCTCGACGTGCAGAACGCCACGCTCGCCAGTAATCTGCCGCCGCTCGAATTGCCGCCGGCGCCGGGCCGGCCGCACCCCGATCCGCAGGCGATCAAGGATCTCGCCGAGGCGCTCGCTCGCGCACAGCGCCCGCTCATTCTCGGCGGCCGCGGCGCCGTGATCTCGGATGCCGAGTCGGCGCTGCTGGCGCTGGCCGATCGCGTCGGCGCGCTACTGGCCACCTCGGTTTGCGGCCATGGCCTGTTTTCCGGGAATCCTTGGTCGCTCGGCATCAGCGGCGGCTTTTCCTCGCCCGTCGCCGACGAATTGATCTCCGAGAGCGATTTCATTGTCGGCTTTGGTGCAAGTTTTACGCAATGGACGACGAAGAGAGGCAAGTTGATCGCGCCTGGCGCGGTGGTCGCGCAGGTCGATATTGATGGGCCGAAGCTCGGTTATCAGATGTCGATCCAGCACGCCGTGCATGGCGACGCACGTGTAACGGCGGAGGCTTTGCTTATCGAACTCGGGAGCCGGCAGTCTGCCAAGCCGGGCCGCCGCAGCGACGCCATGCGCGATCGCATTCGCGCCGGCGATAACCATCATTTTCCGCATCCGGACGAATCGAATGCTCAATTCATTGATCCGCGCATATTGAGCAAAGCGGTCGACGCACTTCTGCCGGCGGACCGTGTCGTGGCCTCGGACTCCGGGCACTTCTGTGGTTGGGTGCCCCGCTATTTGCGCGTGCCCAATGCGCGCGCCTCGTGTCTGAGCCATTCCTTTCAGTCGGTCGGGCTTGGTCTGCCTTCGGTCATCGGGCTTGCCGTCGCTAATCCCGGCAAGCTAGCGGTGCTCGGCGCGGGTGACGGCGGTTTCATGATGTCGATATCGGATTTCGAAACCGCCATTCGGCTTAAGCTGCGCCTGTGCATCCTCGTCTATAACGACAGCTCGTATGCGGCGGAGGTGCACTATTTCGGCCGTCAGGGTTTTTCGACCGATATTGTGCGCTTCCCGGAGACCGATTTTGCAGCCATTGCCCGCGGCTATGGCGCCCGCGCGGCCACCGTGCGCACGCTCGCCGATCTAGCGCCGGTCAAGGCCTGGATCGCCGAGGGGGCACCGGGCGTGTTTGTGATCGATGGCAAGATCAATCCCAATCTCGAAGCCGACTGGCACGCCGAGCACTTCCCAAAAGACACTCACTAGACGTTGTGGCGTGTCGTTTGGGCCGGCAGGTAATGCAATACGCGCCGCTCGGCGAGGATGACCCCGAGATATGCGATCCCGCCGACCAAAGTCAGCATTACGATCGAGACAAAGACCATCGGCGTGTCGGCTTGACCCTCGCCGAAAGTGAGCAAATAGCCTAAGCCCATATTGCCTCCTACCAGCTCGCCGACGACGACGCCGACCACGGCAAGAGTCGCTCCGATGCGTAGTCCTGCGAACATCGGAGGCATCGAGGTCGGAAACTCGATTTTCCAGAAGATCTGCGCACGCGTCGCCTTGAACGAGCGTGCCAAATTGATCAGATCGGGGTCGACGCCGCGGATTGCGGTCAGCACGTTGACCATCACCGGGAAGAATACGATCAGTATCGCGACAAGGATTTTAGGATAGACCGTAAATCCCATCCAAAGAATGAACAATGGCGCAAATGCGACCTTGGGCGCGATCTGCAGAGCGAGGATATAAGGCGAAAGGGCAAACTCTGCCGTGGGCGACATTCCGAGCAGATAACCGACCAAAGCGCCAAGCAGGCTGCCGAGAATGAAGCCGGCCAGAACCTCAGTGACGGTGACGCTGGTGTGAAATAACAGATGATCGAATTGCCAGGCATGCACGAATTCGTGCGCGACCGTGGACAATGGTGGAACGATGAACGTCGGAATGCCGAAAAGGCCGGGCCCCCATTGCCAAGCCGCCAGGAAGGCAGCGAGCAATAGCACGCTCGCCAGCGTTCCATTGCGGATGAGTGAGCCACGGTGACCATTGCTCATATCACGCCGCCGGCCGCTTGCTTCTCAATGACGGCGTGACCGATATCGAGACGGTCCATAAGTCTTGCCACGTAATCGTTCACCCTGGGCTCACGCCGTCTTGCGATCGGGTCGTCGCGTTGCGGCAGATCGATGGCGATCTCGTCGATGATGGTTCCGGGCCGTGCGCTCATGACCAGAACGCGGTCCGACAACGTCACGGCTTCCAACAAATCATGCGTGATCAAAAGCGCGGTCTTGCGCGCCCTGCTCAGCGTCTGTGCCAGGTCTCGCTGCAAGACCATTCTGGTTTGAGCATCGACCGCCGAGAAGGGTTCGTCGAGCAGCAGCACATGCGGATCGACGGCAAGCGTGCGTGCCAGCGCCACGCGCTGGCGCATGCCGCCAGACAGCTGATGCGGATAGTGACCTGAGAACTCAGCGAGATTGAAATTGTCCAGGAGTCGCTGCGCGCGGAGCTTTCGTTCGGCCGACCGCACGTGCTGGATTTCGACTCCCAGCATCACGTTCTCTGTGACGGTGCGCCACGGCAGCAACAAATCCTTCTGCAACATGAAGGCGACATGGGCATTGGCCCCTTCGATGCGCTCCCCGTCGACAAAAGCGAGGCCGTCGCTCGGCGCCGCCAGGCCGGAACCGATATTGAGAAGGGTGCTTTTGCCACAGCCGCTTGGGCCGATGAGCGAGACCACCTCACTGTCGTGTACCTCAAAGCTCACGCCACTGAGCGCCGTGAGCGCATCGCGGCCATCGCTGCGCGCAAAGCGCATCGTCACATTGCGATATTCGAGGCGGACAACCGACATGAGAAATTCGACCGCCAATCCGGCTCGGACCTAGCTGTTTGGGCCGATTGCGCAAGTGTCGCCGCCCAGATATGACGAGTATAGTGCCAGAGACCGGGATCG